>DMER01000046.1:10018-10580 GCA_003451645.1 Alphaproteobacteria bacterium
GTGCGCCTTCTTGGCAAAGGCGAATTGAAGGCCCAACTTCATTTGGAAGTCGCGTACGCAACCGAAAGTGCAAAGGCGGCAGTTGAAAAGGCGGGCGGTTCCGTCAAGGTGACTGGCGTGAAGGTCAAGCGCCGCATGCACAAGTCTGGCGAACCGGGCAAACGCGGTCAACGGCGCGTCAAGGCCATTGAGGGTCGCGCGGCTCGCGATAAAGACAAGGCTGAACGCTTGGCAGCCAAGGGGATAACCGGCTAAGACTGAGCGGGCTGAAGATTGGGGCGGCAGTCAAATTAAATTGGGTAGCCCGATGCTGGGCCGCCCCTGGAGGAGAGTGCAATCCATGGCGTCAGCCGCCGAACAGCTAGCAGCCAATATCAATTTCTCCGCGTTCGCCAAAGCCGAAGAGCTGCAGAAGCGCATCCTGTTTACTCTGGGTGCGCTTATTGTTTACCGGCTTGGCTGCTACATTCCGATGCCTGGCATCGACGCGGATGCACTGACCCGCGCAATGGAGCAGCAGCGCGGCGGCCTGATGGACTTGTTCAACATGTTCTCGGGCGGC
>DMER01000046.1:10790-11662 GCA_003451645.1 Alphaproteobacteria bacterium
GCCTGTTCAACATGTTCTCGGGCGGCGCCCTTGAGCGCATGGCGATTTTCGCGTTGAACGTGATGCCCTACATCTCTGCATCGATCATTGTGCAGCTGTTGTCCTCGACGGTGCCCAGGCTTGAGGCTCTGAAGAAAGAGGGCGAGGCGGGCCGCAAGCAAATCAACCAGTACACCCGTTATCTGACAGTAGTCCTTGCGGCGCTGCAGTCCTGGGGCATTGCCCGGGGGTTGGAGGCGAGCCCCGGAATTGTCACGAATCCCGGCCTGTTTTTCGAATTTTCAACCATTATCACCCTCACGGGCGGCACAATCTTCTTGCTGTGGCTGGGTGAGCAGATCACCTCGCGCGGCATTGGTAATGGTACTTCGCTGATCATCTTCGTCGGGATTGTTGCGAGTTTATGGACCGGGATATTCCACACGCTGGACTCCATGATGACCGGCGCCTTGGCGTGGTATGCCGCACTCGCCATTTTTGGACTGGTGGGTGTCATCATCGTCGTGATTGTTTATTTTGAGCGGGCGCAGCGCAGGCTTCTGGTGCAGTACCCTAAGCGTCAGCAGGGCAACCGCGTCTTTGGCGGCGAAAGCTCTCACTTGCCATTGAAGCTCAACAGCGCAGGCGTAATCCCGCCAATTTTCGCGTCCTCGCTGCTGTTGCTGCCGGCGACCATCGCGAACTTCAACACGCAAGGCGCGCCTGAGTGGCTAACCGACACAGTGGCTCTGTTGGGCCATGGAAAGCCGCTTTATATGCTGATGTATGGCGGGCTGATCGTCTTTTTCTGTTTCTTCTACACCGCGATCGTCTTCAATCCCGTCGAGACGGCCGACAACCTGAAGAAGTACGGCGGCTTCGTGCCGGGCATC
>DMER01000046.1:11832-12827 GCA_003451645.1 Alphaproteobacteria bacterium
TCTGTTTCTTCTACACCGCGATCATCTTCAACCCGCGCGAGACGGCCGATAATCTGAAAAAGTATAACGGCTTTCTGCCAGGCATCCGTCCGGGCCAAAAGACCGCCGAGTATATCGACTATGTGCTGACCCGGTTGACCGTGGTGGGTGCGATCTACATCACGGCCGTGTGTTTGGTGCCGGAGTTCATCGTCGCGCAGTATGGCGCGAATTTGCTTGCATTGGGTGGGACCTCGATTCTGATTTTGGTGACGGTCACCATGGACACGGTGGCACAGGTGCACAGCCATTTGCTGGCGCATCAATATGAAAGCCTGATCAAGAAATCGAAATTCAGGGGCGCGAAACGATGATCTTGATCCTGTTCGGGCCGCCGGCGGCGGGTAAGGGGACGCAGGCAGCACGGATCAAGGACAAGTATCAGGTCGCACACCTTTCGACCGGCGAGATGTTGCGCGCAGCGGTGGCCGCAGGAACCGAGGTCGGCAAGCGGGCCCGCGCGATCATGGATGCGGGTAAGCTGGTCTCAGACGAGATCGTCATTGGCATTATTGCAGACCGGATCAAGGAGCCGGACTGCAAGCGCGGGTTCATCCTTGATGGCTTCCCGCGCACAGTGGCCCAGGCGCGCGCGCTTGATGACCTGCTCAAGAGCCGGAAACTAGAGATCGATGTGGTGCTTGAGATTCGGGTGGATGAAGCTGCGCTTGTCAAGCGCGTTGAACAGCGCGCCGCCGATGCAAAAGCTGCGGGCCAGCCCGTGCGCCCGGACGACGATCCTGAGACCTTCAAAAAGCGTCTCAAGGTCTATCACGACGAAACTGCGCCGGTACTCCCCTATTACGAGAATCAGAAGAAAGTTCGCGTCATCGATGGGATGCTGCCGATTGAAAAGGTGTGGGAACAGATTGAAAAGGCGCTGACCGAGACTGGAAAAAAGCGCGGCTTCTTGTCGCGCCTATTGACCGGCGGTTAGCAATCGGTATAGTCCCCGT
>DMER01000046.1:13037-13210 GCA_003451645.1 Alphaproteobacteria bacterium
ATAGTCCCCGCCTTCCACGCGTGAGGCGTGCCGTCGGTGCTGGTTTGCCGGTGGCATAGATCGGCACGCGGACGTTTCCCAAGGCCTTTTGGCTACACTGTGTTTCCGGCGCCCTTCCGGGCGTTGCCGATTTGGAGGTTTTTCGTGGCTCGTATTGCTGGCGTCAATATTCC
>DMER01000046.1:13241-16654 GCA_003451645.1 Alphaproteobacteria bacterium
GATCCGCGTCACAAGCAGCGTCAGGGTTAATAGCCCGGCGGGCCATAACGTACGATCCTTGTTGATTTTTCCAGGGTGTGCGTATATCCTTTGCGCCCTTTCGCGGCAGAACATGTAATTAGAAAGCTCGAGTAAATGGAGTAAATTGAATGGCCCGTATTGCTGGCGTCAATATTCCGACCAATAAGCGCGTTCACATAGCGCTGCGCTATATTCATGGAATTGGTCCCGTCAACGCGGTGGAAATCTGCAAGAAGCTCAGTATTCCCGAGGCAAAGCGGGTCAATCAGTTATCTGATTCCGAAGTCATTCAAATCCGCGAAATCATCGATCGGGACTATGTGGTCGAGGGCGACCTCCGTCGCGACACTGCAATGAACATCAAGCGCTTGATGGATCTGGGTTGCTATCGGGGTTTGCGCCACCGCAAAGGTCTGCCGGTGCGCGGGCAGCGCACGCATACCAATGCGCGTACCCGCAAAGGTCCCGCCAAGCCTATTGCTGGCAAGAAGCAGGCAACGAAATAATAGCGCTCAGGAGATTTGCTACCAATGGCCAATGAGAAAAAGCAGCAACGCGTTCGCAAGAAAGAACGCAAGAATATTTCATCGGGCGTGGCACATGTGAATGCCTCGTTCAACAACACAATGATCACGATCACTGACGCGCAGGGCAATACAATCGCCTGGTCTTCTGCGGGCTCTAAGGACTTCAAGGGCTCGCGCAAATCGACCCCATATGCGGCCCAGGTCGCGGCGGAAGATTGCGCGCGTAAAGCGCAGGAGCATGGCGTGCGCACTTTGGATGTGGAAGTGTGCGGTCCGGGCAGCGGCCGCGAGTCGGCCTTGCGCGCTTTGCAGGCCGCAGGGTTTACGATCTCGACAATTCGTGACGTGACACCTGTCCCGCACAATGGCTGCAGGCCGCCCAAGCGCAGGCGCGTGTGAGGCCGTCAGCGGAGCAATATTAGCAGCGGCGCTGCGTCAATGCGCATGGCGAGGCTGCCGGAACAGAAGGTACAGCACTTTGATCGAGAAGAATTGGCAAGAACTCATTAAGCCCGGCAAGCTGCAGGTCGAAGCGGGCCTTAATCCTCAGACACACGCAACGATGATCGCTGAACCATTGGAGCGTGGATTCGGTGTCACGCTTGGCAATTCATTGCGGCGCGTCTTGTTGTCGTCGCTTCAGGGTGCCGCAGTTACATCCATCCAAATCGATGGCGTATTGCACGAGTTTTCGTCAATCCCTGGCGTGCGTGAGGACGTCACGGACATCGTTCTGAACATCAAGCAGTTGGCGCTCAAGCTGCACAGCGACGGTCCACGCCGAATGGTGCTTAAGGCGGAAGGCCCAGGCGAGGTCAAGGCGGCGCAAATCACACCCGTTGCTGACATCGAAATTCTCAATCCTGATTTGGTTATCTGCCACTTGGATCAGGGCGCGCGGTTGCGCATCGAATTCACCGTCGCGACAGGAAAGGGTTATGTGCCTGCCGACCGGAATCGGCCGGAGGATGCGCCGATCGGTCTGATTCCTGTTGATAGCTTGTTTTCGCCGGTTAAGAAGGTGTCCTACAAGGTCGAGAGTACCCGCGAAGGGCAGATCCTCGACTATGACAAACTAACCTTGCAGGTCGAGACCAATGGCGCGGTGACACCTGACAGTGCGGTCGCCTATGCGGCGCGCATTCTTCAGGATCAGCTGCAGATCTTCATCAACTTCGAAGAACCGAAGAAGGCAGAAGTCGCTGAGCAGAAGCACGAATTGCCCTTTAATCCGGCGCTCCTCAAAAAGGTGGACGAGCTGGAGCTGTCGGTGCGTTCGGCCAATTGCCTCAAGAACGACAACATCGTGTACATTGGCGACTTGATCCAAAAGACGGAGTCCGAAATGTTGCGGACACCCAATTTTGGTCGCAAGAGCCTCAACGAAATCAAGGAAGTGCTGGCGTCGATGGGCTTGCATTTGGGCATGGAAGTGCCCGGATGGCCGCCGGAAAACATCGAAGAGCTGGCACGCAAGTTTGAAGATCAATACTAAGGAATACCTGTGCCATGCGTCATGGTTTTGCCAAGCGCCGACTGAACCGCAGTGTTGCCCATCGCAAAGCGCTCTTTGCTAATATGGCCAATGCCTTGATCAAGCATGAGCAGATCAAGACGACCTTGCCAAAGGCCAAAGAGTTGCGGCCGATCGTCGAAAAGCTCATTACACTCAGCAAGCGCAGTGGGACCTCGCTGCACGCGCGCCGTCAGGCCATCGCTCAGTTGCAGGATGAGGCGATGGTGCGCAAACTCTTTGATGTCTTGGGCCCGCGCTACACTGCCCGGCCCGGCGGCTATTGCCGAGTGATGAAGGCCGGCATGCGCTTTGGCGACAACGCACCGATGGCCATCATCGAGTTTGTTGACCGGGACGAGAGCGCAAAGGGCAAGGATTCCGGCCCGGTTCAAATCGTGAATACACAAGAAGAGGCCGCATAAACGCGAAAGCCTCCACAATAACCTCGCAAGGGCCCGTTCGCGCGGGCCCTTTTTCTTGTTGGCCTTGTGCCTTCAAAATTAGGCCTTATTTCCTCTGTTATACAGGCGGAAGCCAAGGGGCGGCCGCACACATTGACTGTGGCAAAGGCCAATGGCACCAAACGATCTGAGTTCCTGGATTTCATTGATCATGGGTGACAGCGCGATGCGCGAACTGAACTGGCCGCTTGTGCTTGTGGTGGTGGCTGCGGCCGCCATCCTAATGACCGTCTTTGCAGGGCAGGCCTATTCGCAAGGCGGTTTGCCGGCCGCTGGACAGAGCGTTGCACCACCGACCCCCTTGACCGCTGCGCCGCCGCCTGCACCAGCAGGTGGTGGGCGGGCTGTACCTGCATCGATGGGTCAGCTGCAATTGTCCTTTGCAGAGGTGGTGCGCAAGACGGCACCCGCTGTCGTCAACATTTACGCGCGGAAGATCGTGCGGCGTCCGCCCATGTTTGATGATCCGTTCTTCCGCCGCTTTTACGGAATTCCTGACCAGCAAGGGCCATCGACGCGAAAAGTCCCCTCGTCTTTGGGATCGGGAGTGATCGTGCGGGGCGATGGGATTGTCATCACCAACAACCATGTCATTGCCGAAGCCGATGAGATCATGGTGGTCACAAATGACCGGCGCGAGTTCGCGGCCAAGGTCTTGCTGGCGGATGACAAGACAGACCTTGCGGTTCTGAAGATCGATCCTGCAGGACGCACATTGCCCTCTTTGCGCTTTGCCGACAGCGACACCGCGCAAGTGGGCGATATTGTCTTGGCGATCGGCAATCCGTTTGGCGTAGGCCAAACCGTGACGAGCGGGATCATCTCGGCGCGCAATCGCAATATCGATGCCGGGCGCTATGACGATTTCATCCAGACCGACGCTGCGAT
>DMER01000046.1:16829-17043 GCA_003451645.1 Alphaproteobacteria bacterium
ACGCAAGTGGGCGTGTCGGATTATCAGTTCTTTATCCAGACAGACGCGGCCATCAATCCTGGCAATTCGGGCGGCGCGCTGGTGACGATGGACGGCAGCCTGATCGGGATCAATACGGCGATCTTTTCACGCTCCGGCGGCAGCATTGGCATCGGCTTTGCGATCCCCGCCAACATGGTCAAGCTGGTCTCGACCACTGCCGAGGGTGGCAAGT
>DMER01000046.1:17215-20309 GCA_003451645.1 Alphaproteobacteria bacterium
CACTGCCGAGGGTGGCAAGAAATTGCAGAGGCCTTGGGTCGGCCTGACGCCAAAAGTGGTGACGAATGACGTCGCGGAATCACTTGGCCTCGACCGGCCGCAAGGGGTCTTGGTTCAGTCTTTGGCGGCCAATGGCCCTGCGGCACGGGCCGGTCTGCGTGAGGGCGATGTCGTAACCAAGGTGGATGGCCAAGAGGTCGCGGACCCCGAGGCACTGCGCTATCGCTTGGCAACCAAGGGAGTGGGTTCAACCGCGCAATTGTCTTACCTGAGGGACGGGTCGTCAGGCGTGGCCACAGTTGCCTTGACCAAGGCGCCGGACAGCCCGCCGCGCAATATCCAGGACATCGATGGCCCCAATCCACTCAACGGTGCGGTCGTTGGAAACCTCAACCCCGCCTTTGCCGAAGAATTGGGCGTGGAAGCGCAGCAAGGTGTTGTGATTGTCGATGTGAACCGCCGGTCATTGGCGGCTCGCGTGGGCCTGCGGCCGGAAGACATTGTCGTCCGCATCAATGGTCGTCGGATCGATAGCGTCGACGTGTTGTTGGAGCAGGTCAGGCAGCGGCCGCGCGGCTGGGAACTGGTTGTAGACCGGAAGGGCCGCGAGCTGTCGGTGCGCTTGCCGCCGGTGCGCTAGCATCATCCAGTGCTGAGCGTTAAGCTCTGCACCATGACTGATTTGTTTTCGCGAGAAGGGCCTGCGGCCGGCGCACATCGTCCGCTGGCGGATCAGTTACGCCCCCAAGCCTTGCGCGATGTCGTGGGGCAGGATCACCTGCTGGGACCAAGTGGACCCATTGGGAGGATGCTTGCGGCGAAGCGTCTGAGCTCCATGATCCTGTGGGGGCCGCCAGGGACGGGCAAGACCACGATCGCACGGTTGTTGGCGCAAGGTCTCGATCTCGCCTTTGAGCAAATCTCAGCGATCTTTTCAGGCGTAGCGGACTTGCGCAAAACGTTCGACTTGGCAAAGGCGCGCCGGGCGCAAGGGCGGAGCACGTTGCTGTTTGTTGACGAGATCCACCGCTTCAACCGTTCGCAGCAGGATGGCTTTCTGCCTATTGTCGAGGATGGCACGGTCACTTTGGTCGGCGCCACAACGGAAAATCCCTCCTTTGCCCTCAACGCGGCACTTCTGTCTCGCGCGCAAGTCATGGTGCTGAAGCGCCTCGATAGTGCGGCTCTGTTGACGCTGTATGAGCGCGCTCAGGCGCATGCAGGCAACGCCTTACCGCTCACGGCCGAGGCCCTGGAAACCTTGCTGGCTCTGGCGGATGGTGACGGCCGGTACTTGCTCGCCATGATGGAGGAGTTGTTCCGGCTTCCGTATGCGGAGGAAATTTCACTGCCCGCGCTACTGCAGACCGTGCAGCGCAGAGCGCCGGTCTACGACAAGGACCGGGAAGGGCACTATAATTTGATCAGTGCCCTGCATAAATCCGTGCGCGGCAGCGATCCCGATGCGGCACTCTATTGGTTTGCGCGGATGCTGACCGCGGGCGAGGACCCGCTCTATCTGGCGCGCCGTTTGGTACGCATGGCGGTCGAAGACATTGGCCTTGCGGACCCGCAAGCTCTGCCGCAAACGATTGCCGCCCGCGACGCGTTTGTTTTCATGGGGGCGCCCGAGGGCGAATTGGCCCTCGCACAGGCGGTGGTCTATTTGGCAACAGCGCCGAAGTCGAATGCTGTCTATGGCGCAATGAAAGCGGCCGTGGTCTCGGCCAAAGAGACCGGTTCCCTGATGCCGCCCGCGCATATCCTGAACGCCCCAACTCGCCTGATGAAGGACATCGGCTATGGCAAGGATTATGTCTATGATCCCGATACTGCAGAGGGCTTTTCGGGTCAGAATTACTTCCCTGATGGCATGCCTCGTCAGCACTTCTATGAGCCAGTCGAGCGCGGCTTTGAACGCGAAATTCAGAAGCGATTGACCTATTGGGCCAAGCTGCGGCAGGCGCGTAGCGGGAACAACTAGCTGGCCTGCCCGTCCGCCAGAAAGGATGAACCGATGACGCAGATCGAAGGAACATGCCATTGCGGCTCGGCGCGCTGGCGGCTTGAGGGCGATCCGGGTTCGATCACGGCCTGCAATTGCACTTTGTGCAGGAGATATGGGGCTCTCTGGGCATATGATTTCGAGGACGAACGGATCAGCATCAGCGGCCCGACGCGCGCCTATACGCGGCCGGGCAAGGCGGACCCTGCGTTGGAAATCAGGTTCTGCCCCACTTGCGGCTGCGTGATTTGCTGGCGTGGTTTGCGGCTGGAGCCGGATGGCAAGCGGCGGATTGCGGTGAATGTCCGTCTGGCGGCGCCTGAGGCGGTGGAAGGCTTGGCGATCGACCATTTCGACGGCTTGGACAGTTTCGACGATCTCCCCCGCGATGGGAAGTGCGTGCGCGACTTGTGGGCTTGAACGTTGTCTGGATCAAGCGGGGGCCACGGTTCGCAGCTTCCCTTGGCGCGTGCTGCCATGCCATCATGCGCGGATGACAGTCATCCTTTCTATCGCGGCGGGCGGCGCTTTGGGAGCCAGCTTGCGTCACCTTTTGAACACACAGATTTTGGCGGCCTGGGGCGGCACCTTTCCAGCCGGGATTCTTGCCGTGAATGTCTTGGGCTGTTTGATCATGGGCATCGCAGCGGGAATCCTCGCGCAGGGTAGTTCGGCTGAGTTGCGTGCCTTTTTGACGACGGGCGTTTTGGGTGGCTTCACAACGTTTTCGGCCTTTGCCTATGACGCAGTTTTTTTGGCCGAAGGCGGGCGCCTGACGGCGGCGGTGGGCTATGTCGCGGGTTCGGTGATCCTGTCGATCATCGCCTGCGCTCTTGGGCTTTGGCTCGCGCGTTGGGTGGTCTCATGACGGCAGTTCAGTCGCGTTATGTCGGCGCAGACGATGACGGCATCAGGCTGGACCGCTGGTTCAAGCGCCATTTCCCAGCCCTCGGACACGGCATGCTGGAGAAGCTGTTGCGCACGGGACAGGTCCGGGTGGATGGCGGGCGTGTGAAAGCGAACCACAGACTTGAGAAGGGGCAGTTGATCCGTGTACCGCCCTTCCCAACTGGCGAGGGCCGCCCGAAA
>DMER01000046.1:20484-24190 GCA_003451645.1 Alphaproteobacteria bacterium
TGATCCGTGTACCGCCCTTTCCTACGGGGGAGGGGCGCCCAAAAAGCTCCGATGATGAGCGCGCGCCTGCGCTTTCTGCGAAGGACAAGGCGTTTGTGCGCGGTCTGGTGCTTCATGAGGATGAGGACATCATCGTATTCAACAAACCATCGGGTCTGGCGGTCCAGGGCGGCAGCAAAACCGAGCGGCATTTGGACGGTATTCTGGCCGCCTTTGCAGTGAACGGGAACAAGCCCAGGCTGGTCCACCGGTTGGACCGCGATACGTCGGGCGTGATGATAGTGGGGCGCACGGCTGCGGCAGCAGCCCACCTGGCGCAAGCTTTTCGCCAGCGCACCACCCGCAAACTTTATTGGGCTCTGACCCACGGTGTGCCCGCACCCCGGGAGGGCCGGATAGAGGCGGCACTGAAAAAGCAGGCAGCCGCTGGCGGGCGCGAACGCATGCGGGTGGCGGACGCAGAAGATGACGACGCGCAAATGGCCGTGACGCGCTTTACAACCATTGATCATGCGGCGACGGAGATTGGATTTCTGGCGCTGATGCCGGTCACCGGCCGCACCCATCAGATCAGGGCACATTGCGCGCTGATCCGCTGTCCGATCATTGGCGATCCCAAATATGGCGGTAAGTCGGCCCATGTCAGAGGGCTGCTCGATGCGCGCCTGCATTTGCACGCCCGCGCCCTGCGGATTACGCATCCCAAGGGCGAGGTGATGACCTTCATCGCGCCAACACCGCCGCATCTGCAAAAGGCATTCGAGATATTTGGGATTCGCGAGCCCAATGCGCGCGATCCCTTTACGATTTTCCCAGAGAAAAAGGAAAAGGTCACATGAAGGATACGGCCGCACCCTATGTGGAGACACTGAAGAATTGGCGCGAGCTGGAGCTGCCTGCGCCACGCACACATTGGGCGACCGGGGAGGAGATGGGCTATATCGCGCCGTTCAACCGCGCCTTTGGATTTTCACGAATCGGCTTTCATCATCAGCGATTGCTGCCGGGATGCCGCTCCGCGCCGCCCCATGCCGAGCGGACCGAAGAGGAGATGATCGTCGTTCTGGAGGGCCGGCCCACGCTATGGTCGGATGGCCATGTCATGCGGCTGGAGCGAGGGCATGCAGCGGGCTGGCCCTCCGGCACAGGACATGCGCATTGCTTGATCAATGACACGGACGAGCCTGTCCGCCTGCTGACGATAGGGGAGGCGACGCGGGCGGTCAGCACGGTGTCATTCCCAGTGTCCCCTGACGTTGCGGCCAAGGCCAAGCAGCGCAGCTTTCTGTGGGATGACGCGCCCCAGCACAAACTTGGCGGCCATGATGGCCTTAGCAACACGCAGCGTGGCAAACCGCATGGTCTGAAGTTTAAGCGGCGGCACGATGCGGTGTTCTGGCAGGATATTCAGGGTAAGGACAATAACACCTATCAAGGCGACAAGGAAAAGCTTGCCGTCGGCGCGCATCTGTCGATGCATCTGGGGTTGCGCCGTGTCAGCGTTTGGCTCGACGAATTGAAACCGGGCCGCCGCACGTCCTGGCCGCATGCGGAGCGCGATGAGGAAGAGTTCATCTATGTCTTTGAGGGCGAGCCGGATGTGTGGATCAACGGCTATCTCTACCGGTTGACGGCGGGCGATTGCGTTGGTTGGCCCAGCGGAACGGGCCAAGCCCACACGGTCATCAACAATACGGACAAGCCCGTGCGCCTGATTGTCGGTGGCGAGGCCTCGCGGAGGAATTCTGGCGTTTGGTACCCTTTGCACCCAAAGCGCATGAAGCAGCTCAAAGAGCGGGCCTGGCTCGATGCGCCCAAGCAAAAAATGGGTCCGCATAAGGGCGTGCCGGATGCCACAAAGCCCGCGCGCAAAAAGGCCGCCAAGCGGTGATTGGCGGGTTAAACGAAAGCGCGGTGCGGTCATGAGTGTCCGCCGCTTCTGGACCAATGTTGCGGTCACTCCGCATGCGGATGGCTTTCAAATCCTCCTAGATGGCAAGGCGGCGCTGACGCCTGCACGCGCCCCGTTGGCCACACGGCATTTGCGCCTGGCTGAGGCGGTGGCCGCCGAATGGGCAGCTGCGGGGGAGATCATCGATCCAAGAATGATGCCTATGACTGGGTTCCTGAATGCCATCATCGACCGCGTCGGCCCAAACCGTGCGGCGCTGGCTGGGGACGTGGCGCGCTATGCGGAACATGAGTTACTGTGTTACCGGGCAGCCTATCCGGCGGAGCTTGCCCGAAGGCAAGCGTTGGCGTGGGACCCGCTTCTCAGGTGGTGCGGTGACACGTTTGGTGCGGTGTTGTTGTCCGCGGAGGGTGTGCTATCAATTCAGCAGCCAAGCGATGCGATCGCCCGCATTTCGGCCGCAGTGAACGCATTGGATGATTATCGTCTCGCAGTGGCTGTCAAGCTCGCAGGGCTTTACAAGTCAACGGTCTTGACGCTTGCGGTCGTGCATGGGCATTGCGAAGGTAGCGAGGCTTACGATGCATCTCGCATCGAGGAGGACTACCAGGCGGAGCAATGGGGTCTCGATGCCGAGGCAGCTAGGCGCGTGGCGCGCGAACGGTCAGACTTGGCCGAAGCCTGCCGGTTATTGAGTCTGTTGGATGGGGAGGGGTGATATGGCCATTCTTGGCAATATCTTGGTGCTGATCGTCGCGTTTCTTCACATCGGTTTCATGATCATGGAGATGTATCTCTGGCAAACGCCGGCCATCATGCAACGTCTTGGCATGTCGCCAGAGCAGGCGTCCGCAACGGCGGTCCTTGCGGCCAATCAGGGGCTCTATAATGGCTTCCTGGCGGCGGGGCTGTTCTGGGGCGTCATTGCGGAGCGGGAGAATTTCGCAATCAAAGTGTTCTTCCTTACATGTGTGATCATGGCGGGCGTGTTTGGCGGCCTGACCGCCAAAGCCTCGATAGTCGTCACGCAAGCCGTTCCTGCGATATCGGCATTAGCGTTTGTGATCTTGGCGCGCGGCCGCTCAGAATCAGCCTGAAATCGGCCTTATCGTGATCTTGGGCTCTTCCGCCGCGATCTCGCGCGCCTTGGCAATGAAGGCCAAGCAATAGGCTTGGGCAAAGTGGAAATCGACCGCCGCCTGATCCTTCCACTCTTCATAAAAGAAGAACGCGTTGGGCTCCAGAGCATCTTCGTAGAAATGATAGCTGATGCAACCGGGTTCGGCGCGGGAATTGCGCACCTGCTCGGCGCCAATGCGCAGCATGGTCTCGCGCTCGCTGGGTTTCACACGGGCCGCACCGGTAATGACGATCATGGCGGGAGTATTGCGCGCATATTCGCTTGGCTCAAGCGGCAATTCCGGGCAGTTTCACACGCAAACGCTCAACGAACAAAGCAGAGAAGACCATGAAGCACATCATCCAATTGCTCGACGAGAAGCGCCAGCACGCTCACATGGGAGGCGGTGAAAAGCGGATCGAGGCGCAGCACGCGCGCGGCAAGCTGACCGCGCGGGAGCGTATCGAGCTCCTCCTCGATGAAGGTTCGTTCGAGGAATTCGACGCCTTTGTGGAGCATCGCTCGACCGATTTCGGGATGGAGGCCCAAAAGGTTCCGGGTGATGGTGTTGTCACGGGATGGGGCACAATCAATGGGCGGCTGGTCTATCTGTTTGTGAAGGACTTCACCGTCTTTGGCGGTTCGCTCTCGGAGGCGCACGCCGAGAAGATCTG
>DMER01000132.1 GCA_003451645.1 Alphaproteobacteria bacterium
CGGATGGAGAGCTTCTGTGCCAGGAACAAGTCGCCAATGCCTAGGGCAGCCATGCCAGGCGTGGCCTGGCCACCGCCGGGCGACAAAATGATCGTGCCCGTCTGACCGCCGTCGCCGCCCCCTTTGAGCTGGCACAGAAGCTCTCCATCCGTGTCCTGACCAATCACCTCGACAACCGCAACCCCTGGCCCGGCCGGGGCTTCTTGGCGCACATCCCGCCGCTTGCGGCCAGGGCCTGGTTGGGCTTTGCGGCGGCCCAAGCGCTTGTTCACGCGCTAACCACGCGCTTCTTGGGCTTGTCGCTAGACGCGGCCGCCTTTGGCTTTGCGGCTGGCTTAGCCTTGGGCTTGGCTACGGGCTTTGCCGCGGGCGCGGTGCTCGCTGCTTTCTTGGGCGCGGCCGCAGGCTTTGCGGCCTTCTTGGGCCCCTTCTTACCAGGCCCTTTCGCGGCTTTCTCTGCGAGCAAGGGCAGGCACGCCTCCAACGTCATCTCTTGCGGATCGCTGCCGCGCGGGATGGTCGCATAGACCTTGTTGTGTGCGACATAGGGGCCATAGCGCCCGCTCATCACCCGCACCGGCGCGCCATCCTCCGGATGCGGACCAAGCTCCTTGAGCGCCTTGGGCTCCGGCCTGCCGCCGCGCGCCTTCTTCTCGGCCAGCACAGTAACCGCACGGTTGATGCCAATCGTCAGCACGTCTTCGACGCTCTCCAGATTGGCGTATTTTCCGTCATGCGAGAGATAAGGGCCAAAGCGCCCGATTGCAGCCAAGATAGGCTTGCCGGACTCTGGGTGCGTTCCCACCTCGCGCGGCAGCGCCAGCAGGGCTAGCGCTTTCTGCAGATCGATGCTGGCGATATCCATCGCCTTTGGGATCGAGGCGCGCTTGGGCTTTTCATCCTCGCTGCCTTCGCCCAGTTGCAGATAAGGCCCAAAGCGGCCGTTGCGCAAGGTAACGCTCAAACCTGTGTCTGGATCGAGGCCAATATCCTTGGGCTGACCATCCGCACCCGGCGCATCGCTGGCGACACCCAGTTGCCGAGTGTATTTGCAGTTGGGATAGTTGGAGCAGCCGATAAAGGCGCCAAACTTGCCCAGCCGGATGCCCAGCCGCCCATCCGCGCACAGCGTGCAGGCGCGCGGATCGCGGCCATCGTCGCCTTGCGGGAAAATATGTGGGCCCAGCTCTTCATTAAGCGCATCGAGCACATTGGTGATGCGCAAATCCGCGATATCGGTCAGCGCCGTGCTGAAATCCCGCCAGAATTCCGCCAGAAAGGCCTTCCATGGCAGATCGCCCGCGGAGACGGCGTCGAGCTTCTCTTCAACCGAGGCTGTGAAGTCATACTCAACATAGCGCTTGAAAAAGCTGGACAGGAACGCTGTCACCAGCCGGCCTTTATCCTCAGGAATGAACCGGTTGCGGTCCATGCGCACATAAGAGCGGTCGCGCAAGACCTGCAGGATCGAGGCATAGGTGGAGGGCCGCCCAATGCCTAGCTCCTCGAGTTTTTTGACCAGACTGGCTTCCGAATAGCGCGGCGGCGGCTCGGTGAAATGCTGCTCAGGGGTCACCTCGATGGGCGTAGCAGTCTGGCCAACCGAAAGCTTGGGCAGCCTTGCGCCGCCGTCCTCATCGGCTTCGTCATCGCGGCCCTCCTGATAGAGGGTGAGGAAACCGTCGAACAGGATGATAGAGCCTGTGGCGCGCAAACCCGTCTGGTTGTCCTTGCCCTCAAAATCGATCGTCGTGCGCTCGATCTCGGCGGCCTCCATTTGGCTCGCCACCATCCGCTTCCAGACCAATTCGTACAAGCGGAGCATGTCGGGCTCGAGGCGGCGCGCGACATCCTCCGGTTTGCGGCCGACATCGGTGGGGCGGATGGCCTCGTGCGCTTCTTGGGCGTTGCGCTGTTTGGTTTTGTAGTGGCGCGGCTGATCCGGCAAATAGCGCGGCCCAAAGGCCGAGGCGATGTGGCTGCGTGTCTGCGTCAGGGCTTCGGGCGCCACTGAAACGCCGTCCGTCCGCATATAAGTGATGAGACCGACCGTCTCCCCGCCAATGTCGACACCTTCATAAAGGCGTTGTGCGACTTGCATGGTGCGCGTGGCCGAGAAGCCGAGTTTGCGCGCGGCCTCTTGCTGCATGGTGGAGGTTGTGAAGGGCGGCGGTGGATTGCGCCGGACCGGTTTGGCCTCCACGGCCTGGACCGCAAAGGTCGTCCTCTCAATGGCGGCTTTCGCGGCCATCGCTTGGGCCTCATTGCCCAGATCGAACTTGTCGGCGCGCTTGCCGTTCAACTTGTGCAGCCGCGCGGTCAATTGGGTGTCGGGTCCTGCTTTTAGCAGCGTGTCGACCGTCCAATACTCGCGGGGCTTGAAGGCTTCGATCTCGATTTCGCGCTCACAGACGAGCCGCAACGCGACCGACTGCACCCGGCCCGCGGAGCGTGCGCCGGGCAGCTTGCGCCACAGGATCGGCGACAAGGAGAAGCCCACGAGATAGTCCAAGGCACGCCTGGCGAGATAGGCATCCACCAGCTCCCCGTCGATGGCGCGGGGATGCGCCATGGCCTCAAGGACCGCCGATTTGGTGATGGCGTTAAAGACCACCCGCTCGATGGCGATGTCTTTGATGGCCTTCTTTTGCTTCAGGATTTCCAGGACATGCCAGGAAATCGCCTCGCCCTCGCGATCCGGGTCGGTCGCCAGATAGACGGCTTTCGCCTTCTTCACCGCTCGTGCGATGGCATCGACATGCTTCGCATTGCGCTCGATGACGTCGTAGCGCATCGCATAGTGATTGTCGGTGTCGACCGCGCCTTCCTTCGGCACGAGGTCGCGGACGTGGCCGTAGGACGCGAGCACCTCGAAGTCCTTGCCGAG
>DMER01000008.1:0-1786 GCA_003451645.1 Alphaproteobacteria bacterium
TTTACGACAATCGCGCCGTCCGGCAGCGCGCGGGAGATGATTTTGGCGGCACTGTCAGCGGATAAAGCGCCCGCGTCAGGGGCTGCAGGCAAATTGGCGCCCAGGACATCGGCAGGCTCGCGCGGCGCACCAAGCTCATCCGCCAATGCCTCAAGCGCGGCCTCGCCATCTTCTTCCGGATGCGCCAGATGCCGCACCGCGGTCGCGGGGTCCGTCAAGACGGAGGGCTTGCCCGGATAGGCAAAGAACGACACCGGCGCCTTGGACTCGACAAGGACCAGCGTCTCCAGCCCCTTCAGAACCTCAATCGCTTGCTCGCCGAAATAGGGCATGCGCGGCAGCTGCACTGTCCCCGCACCAAAGGCCGCCTTATTCAGAAAGAAATCCCCGACTAACCGCGCGCCCGTCTTGGCGCGGATGCGCCCCGCAGCCGCGAGGCCCTTCTTGGTCGCGCTAAAGCCACCCAGGAGGAGCATGCCCTTGCTGCCGGCGGCGCTGAGCGCTTTGGCAATCGCTGTGACCCGCGCAGCGTCAGGCTTCGCACGCTCAGGCAAGGCTTGGGGTGTTGCGGGCTTGGCCCCTTCGGTCCAGGCAATGTCGGCAGGGATGATCAGCGAGACCGGGCCTGGCACACCCGAAACCGCAGCACGCAAAGCGGCCAGCGCATCCCCGGAGACAGTATCAATCGACTCTGCCATCCTCACCCATTTGGAAAAGGGCTTTGCAACCGTCTCAATGTCGGAGGTCAATGGCGCATCCAGCGCGCGGTGGTACAGCGCGTGATCGCCAATGATGTTCAGGATCGCCGAACGCGCCCGCTTGGCGTTGTGAAGGTTGGACAGACCGTTTGCGAGCCCCGGCCCCAGATGCAGAAGCGTGGCCGCAGGCTTGCCCTTGATCCGGAAGTAGCCATCGGCCGCGCCCGTTACCACGCCCTCAAACAGACCCAACACCGAGCGCATGCCATCGTCCGCGCCGATGGCTGCCACCAGCTGCATTTCCGACGTCCCCGGATTGGCAAAGCACACCGTCACATCCGCTGCAGCAAGCGTTCTGACCAAAGCTTCGGCGCCGTTCATCGCGGGGGTCCTCCAGTTTTTGTGGCCGCCAGCATTGCGGCTGCAGCGTGCAGCGGTCAAGATCGCCCGTATGCTCATCTCATCCAGCGACCCCTTGTTGCCAACCTCCCGTGCAGGCGCCGTGCTGTGGACTGTGGCCGGTTTGGCGAGCCTTGCCGCGGTTACCACGGCACCGGTCCTCACCTTCCTGATCCTGATCGTGGGCTTTGGGCTCATGCATGTGCTGACCGAGCTGCGCTATGTCGATGCGCGCTTTTCTGGCCGTGTTCAGCGACGTTGGCTCTTGTTAGCGCTGGCCCTTGTCGGAGCGATCGCGCTGACCCGCGTCTTCTTGATTGCTCAATGGATCCCCTATGGCGTTGGGATTGGGCTAGAGGTGGCACTCGGGATTGCTTTGGCGATCTTGGGGGCGTGGGCCGCACCGGGGTACCGCCTAGCCGTTGGCGTTGGCGTCCTCATTTTCACGGCCATCGCGATTGCCTCACCATTGCATGCTCTTCTAACGATTGCCGTGCTTCACAATCTGACGCCGCTTGGGTTTTTGGCCGAGCGCCTGCGCGCGCCAGAGCGCGGGCCGGTGCTCATGATCTTGAGCATCCCATTCGTTGCCATACCGCTCCTGATCGCGAGCGGCCTCCCGCTGTCAGTTGCACACAGCCTCTTCGGCTTCGACCCAGGCTGGGCGCCCTTTGCGGCAGGGCCAGCTG
>DMER01000008.1:1949-6287 GCA_003451645.1 Alphaproteobacteria bacterium
TTTGCGGCAGGTCCAGCTGAGAAGCATATGGGCGCGTTTCTGCCGCCCGAGGTGATCGCGGGCCCTTATGCCATGCAGGCCTTTGCAGGCGCGGTCTTTGCCCAGATCATGCATTACGTCGCTGTTATCATAGTATTGCCGCGCCTCATGGACGAGAAGGCCGCGACGCTTATGCCTTGGCCCAAGGGCCAATGGTATTGGATCGCTGCAAGCGGCGCCTGTGCGGCCCTCGCCGCCTTTTATCTGGCGAACTATGATCACGCCCGCAGCCTTTACGGCTTGTTCGCTGCCATCCATAGTTGGCTGGAAGTGCCCTTGCTCATCGCCGCCCTCGCTCTCTCACAACAAGTACAGCCCCACGACGAAGGACACGCCATTGCTCAACAGGGAACCGGCTAACGCCCAACGCGCGCTCCAGCCCGCCAGCATGTAGAGCGGCCATTCGCCCAGAACAGCAAAGGCCTCCACAATCGAGACCGTGGGCACATAGCCAATCACCGGCATCAACCCTGTCGCACCATGCCAGACGAGTGGATGGGTCAACATGGTGCCCAAAGCCGCCGCGCAGGCCGTCGCGAAGGCCATGCGGACGCCTTGTGTCAACCCGATGAGCAGCGCCACCGGCACCTCCATGGCAATGGACAGGAGCATCGCGTCGACTTGGGTCATGATCCGGCCTTGAAGTTGGGCTTTGACTGCCTGAAACTGGCACATCTTACAGGAGAGGAAGGTTCCCGAATGTCTATGCAACGCCTGGCGATCGCAAGCCTCTTGAGCACGCTGTCCGTTGGAACTGCTGTCGCCGATATCGCGCCGCCCTACCCGCAATTTGATACCGGCGTGCAAATGGACGATGGGGAGCCCTACCCCACCCTGACGAATATCTTTAAGGGCTCACCTGCCGAGAAGGCTGGTCTGAAAAAGGGTGACAAGGTCATCGCTCTCGACAGGACCTATGCGAATAGCGGGATGCCCGGCTATTTCTTCGCCAAGGGCCTGAAGGGACCCAAGGGCTCGAAACTCACCTTCATCATATTGCGTGATGGTCGCGAAGTCCTCGTCATCACGGCGGTCCGGAACAAATATTAGGTGATGCCAAAGCTCGCGGTGAGCGCGCGCGCTTTCGCCGCTATCTCAGCAGCAGTATCGCCCGGCCGGTAGATTGCGCTTCCGATGCCAAAGCCGTCCACGCCCGCCTCGTGATAGGCGGCAATATTGTGCGGACCGATCCCGCCCACGGCAAACAGCAAGGTCTCGCGTGGCAGCACAGCCCGCATGGCCTTGACCGCCGCGGGTGGCAACATCTCGCATGGGAACAGCTTAAGCGCATCCGCGCCCGCATCCAGCGCCTGAAACGCCTCGCTGGGGGTAAATACACCCGGAAAGCTCAAGAGCCCCAGCCGCTTGGCCTCGCGAATAACCCGGACATCAACATTGGGCGAGACGATCATGCGCCCGCCCGCCGCCGCAACGGACATCGCCTCGGCCGGTGTGAGGACCGTCCCCGCCCCAATGAGCGCAGACGCCGCTGGAAGTGCTGCTTGCATGACCTCAAGGCTGACCAAGGGTTCGGGCGAGTTCAACGGCACTTCGATCAAGGTGATCCCGCACGCGACCAAAGCGCGTGCGGCGTCGGGCGCTTGTGCTGGCGTGATCCCTCTCAAGATTGCAATCACAGGCAAGCGCGCCAGATGGGCGCGAAATTCTTTGGTCAAATTGTCCACGACACATGTCCTTGTTCTTGCAGGGATCGCGCAACCACCATGATCCCACGTGTGAATGCTTCGCCACCATCGAGGATCACTGCGCTGGCACCATAACTCTCCAGTGCCTGGGCATAGCGCGCGGAGAGGTCCGCCGCACCTATAACATGCACGGTCTCAGGACCTGCAGCGGCCAGTCCCTCCCGCACATCCTCGCCAATGAGCAAGCCTGACAAATAGCCCGACGCCCATTCGGCCGAGCGCCCATCCAAAATGCAAACCGCGCGCAGCGAGAAAAGGCCCGCCAACACGCGGTTCTCGCGCGAGACCTTGAGCCCCGCCGCAAAGCCCTGCGGGTCCGGCGCGCCGCTCGCCGCCAGTGTGGCGCTCAAGATCCCGTGCTTGCGCAAAAGATCGAACAACTCCCCCGCCATGACGGTCGCAAAGCCCGAGATCCGCCCGCTTTCGACCTGCGCCCATTTGGTGTGCGTGCCAGGAAGGCAAAGAATGCCATCGCGCAGGCCGCTGCCCAGGATTTGCACTTCCTCACCGCGCATGACATCTGCGCGTGTCGATTTGGCCGTGCGCAGGCCAGGCACAATCCAGGTTGACGGCACTCCCGGTACCGCCCTCACCTGCCCTGCAATCTCGCCTGCGTCCGCCGGGCATTCGACATAGGGCGCCTCGATCCAGCCGCGATTGCTGCCCGCCATCCCGGCGATCAGGACAGGCACTGATTCATTCGCATCACCTAACCGTATGCGGATGGTTTTCAGAACCTCAGGATACTGAGCTGCCTGCATGGCCAGAATGCCACGCGGTTCGGCCACCATGTCCAAGGTCTGGCCGTCCGAGCCCAACGCAAACGCCCTCAGATTAGTGGTCCCCCAATCAATGGCGATGCAGGCCACCATCAATGCGATTCCCGCGTCACGACCGCGCCACTGCCGCCTTTGAGGAAGGCCAAGTCCGCCCCCTGATCGGCCTGCGTCACCGTATTGACGTAAAGATTGTAATAGCCGCGCGGATAGGCACTGGCAGGCGGTGTCCAGGCATTGCGGCGCGCGGCAAGCACCGTATCAGGAATATCGAGCGTCAGGCTGCGGCCCGCGACGTCCAAATCGATCATGTCGCCATCGCGCACGAGGGCGAGCGGTCCGCCGGCATGCGCCTCTGGCGTCACATGCAGAACGACCGTGCCAAAGGCAGTCCCGCTCATCCGGGCGTCGGAGATGCGCACCATATCGCGCACCCCGCGCTCCAGGAGCTTTTTCGGCAGCGGCATGTTTCCAACCTCCGGCATGCCCGGATAGCCTTGCGGGCCGCAGCCTTGCAACACCATCACGCAGCTCTCGTCAATGTCGAGAGACGGATCGTCAACCCTGCGATGAAAATCCTCAATCGAGGAGAACACCACTGCACGGCCACGATGCCGCAGTAAATGTGAACTCGCCGCAGAGGGTTTCAGCACTGCACCGCCCGGTGCCAGATTGCCATACAAGACCGCAATGCCCGCCTGCTGGACCAAGGGCTTTGCACGTGGCCGGATCACCTCGGCATTGTAGGTCTCGGCCTCGCTCATGATATCTTTGAGCGCCCGGCCCGACACGCCAACATGCTCCGTATGCAGTAGATCGGCGATCTCCCTCATAAGGGCTGGCAAACCGCCTGCATAATGGAAATCCTCCATTAGAAAGCGGCCCGACGGCATAAGGTCGATCAGCAAGGGCACGTCGCGGCCCACGCGGTCCCAATCTTTGAGGCTGACATCGACGCCAATCCGGCCCGTAATCGCCAAAAGATGCAGCACCGCATTGGTCGAGCCACCAATGGCGGCACAGACGCGGATTGCGTTTTCGAATGCTTGACGCGTTAGCACCTGCGAGAGCGGTTGCCCTGTCTTGATCAGCTCCACAATCCGCATGCCGGACATATGCGCCAGGGCTTGCCGCCGCGCATCGACAGCGGGCAGCGTACCATTGAAGGGCAAGCTCAGGCCCATCGCCTCCATCAAACATGCCATGGTGGACGCTGTGCCCATCGTCATGCAGGTCCCGCGCGAGCGGGACATTCCACTTTCGGCGGCCATGAAATCCTTAAGCGACATCTCACCCGCGCGAACGGCTTCCGAGAATTTCCAAACATCCGTACCCGACCCAATCGCGCGGCCCTTATAGGTCCCGTTCAACATCGGGCCGGAGGAGACAACAATCGTGGGCAGGTCCACGCTCGCAGCGCCCATCACCTGGCCGGGCGTGGTCTTGTCGCAACCTCCCAGTAGCACCACGCCGTCGATGGGATTGCCGCGGATCGATTCTTCCACCTCCATCGCCATCAGATTGCGGAACAGCATCGCCGTGGGCTTGAGAAACATTTCGCCGAGCGACATCGTGGGAAACACGAGAGGAAATCCGCCCGCCTGCCACACCCCGCGGCGCACCGCCTCGGCCACCTGGGTCAGGTGCAGATTGCAATTGTTCAATTCACTGGCCGAGTTGGCGATCCCAATGACGGGCCGCCCATCGAACACGTCCAGGTTGAAGCCTTCGCTCCGCAGCCAGGCCCGGCGGGAGAAGGCGTAGTATTCGGGGCCGGTGAACCAGCTTTGGGAACGGAGCTTCAAGCTTTTCAGTGT
>DMER01000003.1:0-1682 GCA_003451645.1 Alphaproteobacteria bacterium
GGCAACATGGTGCTCGAGCTGATCCGCCGCGTGCGCGACAAGGGCCTGCCGGTGATCCTGATCTCGCACAACATGCCGCATGTCTTCGAGATCGCCGACCGCATCCATGTCGCCCGCCTGGGCCGGCGCGCCGCGGTGCGCGTCCGCCTGAAGTGCGCCCGCCAGGCGTGAAGTCCGAGGGCGACGACATCGATTATATTGCAAAGGGCAAAGCGCGGCGCTGGCTCTCGCCGTTTGAGTATTATGCCTCTGAGACACGCGACGGCGGCGAAACGCTGTCGGGACTGGTCCATACGGACGAGTGCCCAATGAGCGCCGAACGTGCGCGCGCCGTCGCCCTGGGCGACCGGGTCATCAGCCCCTCGATCCGGATGGATATGCTCAAATTCTTGAACTTCAACCGCGCCGATGGCTTGCCGGCTTCGGTGGCTGTGAAGAAGTTCCAGGATTTTGTCGGTGAAGAAGAAACCGGGCAACTGACTGGCTTACAAACGGTGCGTCTGTTCCAAATTGCTGCAACGCGCGGCTATGTGCGGGCGCAACGATGCCTTGGCATCATGTATGTCAAGGGAATCGGCGTGGTAAAGGATTTCGTGCGCGCCGAGCGCTGGCTGCTGTCGGCAGCAAATCAGGGTGACGGCGAGGCGATGTATGCGCTCTCCGAACTTTATACGCAGGGCGCTGACGGGGTTGAGAAATTGGAAGACAAGGCCAACCGTTACCGCCAAGGGGCTGCGGTGGCCGGATTCTCTCCCGCAAAGGCAGAGTTCTTGCGCCTCCTCGAAACGGCTCCGGTGCGGGCTGAGGAGCAGGCGCCGGTTGTCGATGAAGATGCGCAGCCCGTGGAGGCGGAAGAACCGGCGAAAGCTGAGCCTGCGCCACGCCGGACTGAGCGTCAAAGGGTTCGCGAGCGCAAGCCGGAGCGGCCGCGCCGCCCGGTGCGCAGGACGAGGCCCGCGGATGATGGTCCGTTCCAGGTTGAATGAGGGTGCGCCATCATGTGTTTAGCGGATCAACACGATACGAAGCACGGCTGGACTAAACGGGCCAATGAACAAGCGGGGACAGCCACATGAAGTCGATCGCGGCGCTTTGCGCCATTCTTTTCGGGTTGCTCGCGTTTGGCGCGCCGGGCGCTTTTGCCTATAGTGCGTCGCAGGCGGAAGCGCTGAGCGATCCGGCTCATGTCGATCCCTATACATTCCCCAATATCAAATGGGATCGTGGTGCCTCGCGCAGGCCGGTCCATGAGCCTGTGTCGTCAAGCTGCAGCGGCGGGGGCTGCGGTCATCGCCCGGTGATCCGGCCGTGCTGGCAACGCCCAACGGGGTGCAGGGCGCCGCGCAAACGCCCGGTTATCTCCCGCCCGGCGTGTCACCAAAGCGGTGGATGCCACGACGATGGTCATCCTCCGCATGACGACTACCCCGAGCGCGATGTTATTGTCGTGCGCTGCGATGGATCGGGAGAGTTCCGCTCACTGCAAGAGGCGGTCAATGCCGCCGGCACACGCCGCAGCCGCTATCGGGATGTCGCGAAAATCCAGGTCGTGGGTGGATATCCTGGCCCTGCGTGTCAGGGTAACGTCATCATCGAAGAAAGTCTCGAGATCACCGGCACGTCCGATGCGGACCCTCGCGCGCGCGCCGAAGTGCGCACCGGCTATGGCCCTTGTGTGACCA
>DMER01000003.1:1879-7449 GCA_003451645.1 Alphaproteobacteria bacterium
CGGCTATGGCCCTTGTGTGACCGTGCGGGGACCCGCCACGGAAGTGTTGATTTCCAACCTCGATTTCCAGTCCGAGGGCGGACCTGCTTGCATGCTGGTAGAGAACGCTCGGCTGCAGCTGAATAATGTCCGGATCAATGCGCCGCGATCGGCGGCGGGCATTAAGGGCTATGACGCGAGGGTGGGGGCTGCCGGTCTCTGGGTATTTGCCGGCGGGCCTGCGGTCGCGGCGTCGCGCACAGCCGTGGTCCTCAACAATGCGAGCATTGGGACAAATGGCGATGTGACCTTTGCGCCTGACGCCTATGGCACAGAGCCATCCTTCCGCGATGCGCCCATCCGTTATCTGGCTGAAGACCCCGACGCCCCTTACATGGGCGGTGGCAATCCAGGCGGCTATTATCCGCCAGCTTCGGGCTATCCGGTGCCGGGATATCCGGCGCCTGGCTATCCGCCAAATGGCTACGCACAGCCCGGTTATCCGGGGACACCTGGTCCCCATGATGTGCCGCCGCCAAATGGCTATCCAGAACTGCCGCCGCCGGGGGCGCAGATTTATCCGCCGGATCGCGCGGTTCCGTCTGTACGTCCAAGCTTCAGCGGAACGCCTGCATTGTTCTTGGACGACTCGCGCGCGGACCTCACCTCGGTCTATGTGCGCGGTGGATCGCATGGCATTGCGGGGTTCTTGTCCGGGGCCTATCCTGATCGCGGTATCACCCTGCGGGGTGTGACCATCACGGCGGCCTCGGGCAGCCACGGAATACTCGCCATTCAAACCGGCGGTTTCGGTCAGGCATCTGGCGTCGTGACGGCGGGCGGGGTGTACATTCAAGGCTTTAAGACCGGGATAGAGTTACAAGGCACCAATAGCCGGATCTCCGGTGTGGTGATGCGCGATGTCCGCAAAGGTCTGGTGACGGATGCCCACACAACCGGTGAGGCGAGCACCAATCAGATCGCTTACGGGGACGAGTGCCGTTGCATCGCTGGGGATTGCGGTCGTGGCGACGTCACGACGGCGCGGTTCCGGTTCCGCGGCAATGTGTGTAACGATTGAGTTTTGACGAGTGCGGCGGGGGTAGGGGCGGCAGACTATGAGTAGGCTTAGCAAATTGGTCGAGCTGGTCATTGTCGTGATCGTCGCGCTCATGGCGGCGTTTGGCTTGATCTATGGCTACAAGCTCATTTGTGTCGAATACGGCATGTGTTCGGGCACGTCGCTGCCAAACAATGACTATGCGGAGGAGATCCGCATGGCGCGTGAGCATCTGGATGCGTGTGAAGCAAGCCCCAGCCCGTTGTGCACTTGCTGGACAGTGGCGCCGGGTGGCGAGTCGCACGAATATAATTTGCGCTTCTATGAAGACCTCGACCCCGAGGCGCCCAAATCGATCGTTATGATCCGCGCGAACACTGGCGGTGGAGAGCCGGTTCCTGGCGCTGAAGATCCCTTGAACCAGGCTGGTGCGTATCTCTTGTTGCCGACCGACGAATATAGCAACAGTTCAACCTCGCCAGGCTGCACCCGGCTGACGGCGAGTGGGCAGCCCTTTGGTGAGTGGTTCTGTCCGGTGCCTCGCAAGGGCAGGCCGGATTTCCGCGTGTTTTTCACGAACCGCAGCTACATCCCTCTGACCTATTGTCTCTACCACAATGGCCGGACGGAGCCCTAGGCTTGGCGTGAGCCTTGCCATGTGTGCCGTCCTGGCCGCGGCGGTTGGGCTGCAGTCCGCGAGGGCTTCGCGGAGCACTCTTCCTGATGGCTTTGTCTATCTGAGGGATATTGCGCCTGGCATCGCTCAGGACATGCGCTACGCCACACCCAACAATGTGATTGGGCGCACCTTGCGCGGCTATCAAGTTGGCGCGTGCATTCTCAGACGGCGGGCGGCGCTCGCGCTCAAATCTGCGCATGAGGCCCTTAAGCAATCAGGGCTTGGCCTCATGGTGTTCGACTGCTACCGGCCCGCGCGTGCAGTCGCCGACCTGGTGACCTACACGCAAGAAGCGGATGATCGCCGGAGCATCTATCATCCAGCATTACCCGCCGGGCAGTTGATCGATGAAGGCTATATTGCCAAGCGCAGTGGCCATTCGACGGGGCTGGCCGTCGATCTCACGCTTGTGCGTCTGAGCAATCCTGCGGTTCCAGGCAATCAGCCTGCACCGTCTTGTGGCGGACCGCGATCGGCCACCGAAGCCGACATGGGAACGGGCTTCGATTGCTTTGACCCGCTGGCTTGGGCGGGTGCCGAAGTCTCTCCAGAGCAAGCCGCCAATCGCGGCCGTCTAAAGGATGCCATGACGGCCCAAGGCTTCGCTGCCTATCCCCGCGAATGGTGGCATTTCAGCCTGCCGCCCAAAAACGACATGGAGCGGCAGGCCTTCGACTTTGAGATCGTCAGAGGACCCGCTCAGCGCTGAGCATTTGTCGGGACACTGACAAACGGTACCGCCGAGCCCGGCACCATGGTTTGCGGCAAGACGCCGTTCCATTTCTCTGCAGCCGTCAGTTGGATCAGTGCCGGGCTGTCCTTTAGCGCCTCCGCGCGGGCCTTGATCGCCAGCGCCTCGGCTTCACCGCGCAGGCGGATCGCATCAGCCTCAGCCTCAGCCTGGGCCCGCCGCGCCTTTGCGGCGGCTTCGGCATTGACGACCACTTTTTCGGCCTCAAACTTTTGGCGTGCCAATTCTTGCTCGGTCTTTTTGACCTCGGCCTGCGCGCGCGCGGCCGCCTCGATCGCTTCTGTGTAGGCGGCGCTGAACTCGATATTCTCGATCTGCACGGTTTGGACTATCACGCCGGGCGGCATATTCTCTTTCACCTGCTGCTCGACCTCCTTGCCCACGAGTTCGCGTTTGCGGACAATCTCGGTCGCGTCATAGCGGCTGTAGATTTCCTTCAAGCGCTTTTGGATCGCGGGATCGATAATCTTCTCCGCAAAATTGCGCCCCAAATTCTTGTGGACATCCGCCGCGCGGGAGCCGTCGAGGCGGTAATTGACGGACACAATGTTCTTTGATTCCTGAACGTCCTTTGAAAAGGCGCTCACTTCGGTGAAGCGCTTGAGCTCCTCACGCGTGGAGTAGGTCACCACATTCTGCCAGGGCAGCACGATGTCCCAACCGGGCTCGATGGTGCCAACGGTCTGGCCCAGGCTCTGCTTCACCCCAACGGTGCCTGTTTGGACGATGTAAAAGGGGTTGAGCCACGCTAGCACAGCAATCACAATCAGCGCGATGACGCCGGTTGTGATCAATCCTGAGGCATTGCGCGGGGGCTGACCCGGCGCCTGATTTCCGCGGCCCATCCGGGGGATTTGGTCGACCATCCTGTGCTCCTTTGGTTGTGCTGTGAAACGCCACGCCACGCTCGCCTGGCCCGAATCTCTTTGCGATCTCGCGAATAATAGCTGCATTGCCGCCGAGGGGCAGCCCCTGGCCTCGTGGCTTGGACACACGGAGTAGATGTAGGAAGTGCGACGCCCCACCGCAACCATTGAGGCGGCGAGGCTTGCACCAAAGCCGCCGCTCGCATGTGCACTGTGGGGGGCTTGAAGATTAGTTTCAGATGAAACTAATGTCGCCGCCAATCTTGGACGGCCAGAAAGGTAAAACACATCTCATGACCGCAGCGCATAACCCCATGGGGACGGATGGCTTTGAATTCGTTGAGTATACGGCACCCGACGTCAATGCGTTGGGCCGCTGGTTTGAGACCATGGGGTTCCGGGCGGTGGGCAAACATCGCTCCAAGGCGGTGACGCTGTACCGGCAGGGCCATGTCAACTTCATCGTGAATGCCGAGCCTGACAGCCACGGCGCCCGGTTCGCGCGGGCACACGGCCCTTCTGCCTGTGCGATGGCGTTTCGGGTTAAGGACGCAGGTGCGGCCTTCAAGCGGGCGTTGAGCCTCGGCGCCACGCCGGTCGAAGGCAGGGTTGGGCCCATGGAGTTGAACATCCCCGCGATCGAAGGGATCGGCGGCAGCGTGCTCTATTTCGTAGACCGCTATGAGGGCTCCAGCATCTATGATGTCGACTTCGTGCCCACGGACAAGGCGCAAGGCTTCAACCATTTCGGCCAGGGCCTCTATGAGATCGACCATGTCACCCACAACGTCTATCGCGGGAACATGGATGTGTGGGCGGGCTTCTATGAGCGGCTCTTCAATTTCCGCGAGATCAAATATTTCGACATCGAAGGAAAGCTGACCGGGCTCAAAAGCCGCGCGATGACCAGCCCATGCGGAAAGATCCGCATTCCGATCAATGAGAGCTCTGACGACAAGTCCCAGATCGCGGAGTATCTCAACGAATACAAGGGCGAGGGCATCCAGCATATTGCTCTGTCTACGAACGATATCTATGCGACCGTCGAAGGCCTGCGCACCCATGCTGTCCCTTTCCAATCGACGCTCGACACCTATTACGATCAGGTCGATGCGCGCGTGAAGGGCCATGGGGAGGACCTCGCGCGGCTGCGGCGCAATTCCATCCTGATCGATGGCGCGCCGGTGGAGGGCTCCGGCATCCTGCTGCAAATCTTCACCCAAAATGCGATCGGTCCGATCTTCTTTGAGATCATTCAGCGCAAGGGCAATGACGGCTTTGGTGAGGGCAACTTCAAAGCGCTGTTCGAATCGATCGAGCTTGATCAAATCCGCCGCGGTGTCTTGAGCGATCCAAACAAAAAATCAGCCTAAGGAGGATATCCATGGCCAGCCGCAAATGGATCAGTTTCCCCAAAGTTGAAGGCATAGCTTCGCGTCAGGCCCATGCCGATCTCCCGCCCGGGACCTACGAGCGCGAAGTTGGGCAGGAAGGCTTCTTCGGGCCTGCCGTGCATCTGCACCACAAGAACCCGCCAACCGGCTGGGTCGAGTTTGAGGGGCCATTGCGGCCGCGCGCCTTTGATCTCAACCGTTTGGAACTTCCCCACGCCTCGCCCTGGGATGCGCCCAAGGTCTTGCAAAACCAGGCGTGCAAGATGCGCTTCTGGCGGCTCGACAGTGCCATGCCGGGCCTGGCCCGAAACGCCGATGGCGACCAATTGCTGTTCATTCATGCGGGGCAGGGGGAGCTATTCTGCGATTGGGGCCGCCTCGTCTATGAGAGTGGCGATTATATCGTTCTGCCTCGTGGGGCGATGTGGCGGCTGGCGCCCTCCGTGCCGTCCTCGATTCTAATGGTGGAGGCGACCGGGTCGCACTTTCAGTTGCCCGAGAAGGGTCTGGTGGGTCCGCACGCGATCTTCGATCCGGCCTTGCTGGACACGCCTCGGATCGATGAGCAGTTCTTGAGCCAGCAAGGGCCTGGCCGCTGGCGGGTTCAGATCAAGCGGCAAGGGCAGGTGTCGGTGGCGACCTATCCCTTCAACCCGCTTGATGCGACAGGCTGGCATGGCGATCTGGCGCCGGTGCGTTTGAATGTCCGGCACATCCGGCCCTTATTGTCCGACCGCTATCATGTTCCGCCCTCTGCGCACACGACCTTTGTCGCCGATCGCTTTGTTGTGTGCACCTTTGCGCCGCGCCCGTTCGAGAGCGATCCTGGTGCGCTCAAGGT
>DMER01000197.1:0-4485 GCA_003451645.1 Alphaproteobacteria bacterium
TGATCGACCAGGACGAGCGCTCCATGTTCGCGCCCGGCGAGGCCGAGCCCTTGCCGCGCGTGCAGCGCCTGCTCAGCGAAGTCGCCAAGCAGATCGCGCCCCTCTCCAACCGCATCGCCATTAGCGGCCACACCGATGGTCAGCCTTTCCGCGGCCCCAATGGCTTTTCCAATTGGGATCTCTCCGCCGCCCGCGCCAATGCCGCGCGCCGCATCCTGGAGGATAACGGCCTGCCGCAGAACCGCATCGCCTCGGTCTCGGGCAAAGCGGGCTCCGAGCCGCTGTATCCTGACAACCCTTACGCCTCCGCCAACCGCCGCCTCTCCATCGTCGTGCTGGCCGAGGCGCCCGTGCTGCCCGACAGTCTCGCGCCCTGAGACCCTTGCCTTGGCGGCACCGATTGGGCAGCATTCCTATGCCCCAAACGGAGCTGCACCATGCCCGGCATCCTCGATCTGTCCGCGCGCTACATCGATGAGGGCGCGCCTCTTGACACCTTGCCCTGGGTCAACCGCACCACGGGCGAATTGTCAGAGGTGGCCGACGGCATCGCCGTTGTTGAGGCCTTCTCTCATGTGGTTAGTTTCGCGACCGATGACGGCTTGGTGCTCTTCGACACCTCCCTCGACGCCTTTGCGCCCAAGGTCATTAGTTCGTTGCGCGGCTGGTCCAAGGCGCCTGTGCACACCATGGCCTATACCCATGGCCATATCGACCATATTGGCGGCGCGCAGGCCTTTCTCGATGAGGCACGCGATACGGGCACGATGCGCCCGCGCGTCGTAGGCCATGCTCACGTGCCCGCCCGCTTCGACCGCTATGAACTCACCAATGGCTACAACGCCATCATCAACGAGCGCCAATTCCGCGCCTCCACCCCGCGCCAAGGCAAGGTCGCCAGCGGCATGGCGGCAACCCGCTTCGGGCCACAGCACTGGGTCAGGCCCGACACCATATTCGACGAGCGCATGTCCCTGTCTGTCGGCGGGGAGCGCTTCGATCTGCGCCACGACAAAGGCGAAACAGACGACCACCTCTGGGCCTGGGTGCCGCGCCACAAAGCCATCGTCGCTGGCGACTTTGTCATCTGGGTCTTCCCGAATGCTGGCAATCCGCAAAAGGTGCAGCGCTATCCGCTTGAATGGGCGCGCGCTTTGCGCTCCATGATGGCGCTCGAACCTGAACTCCTCTTGCCCGCCCATGGCTTGCCGGTCGCAGGCGCCAAACGCATCGCGACGCTCTTGGGCGACATGGCGTTCGCGCTGGAGCATCTGACTGCAGAGACCTTGAAAATGATGAATGCGGGCGCCCGCCTCGACGACATCCTCCATACCGTCCGTGTACCGCAATCCCTGCTCGACAAGCCCTATATGCGGCCGAGCTATGACGAGCCTGAATTTGTCGTGCGCAATGTCTGGCGCCTTTATGGCGGCTGGGATGATGGTAATCCCGCGCGGCTCAAACCGGCCCCTGATGCAGCCTTGGCGCAAGAGATTGCCAGCCTCGCTGGCGGCGCTGCGAAACTTGCTCAGCGCGCGCAGGACTTGTCCGCCGCAAACGAGATGCGGCTCGCCTGCCATTTGGCCGAAATGGCCGTGCAAGCAGAGCCCGGCAACAAAACCGCGCATGCGATCCGCCGCGATGTCTATATGGCCCGCAGGGAGCAGGAATTGAGTTTGATGGCCAAGGGCATTTACGGCGCCGCCGCACGCGACAGCGAGGCGGCTGCGGACTGATCAAACCGCATCAAGCGCTGCTTTGGTCAGCAAGGACGAGGCAATTGCCCAGGCGAAACTCGCCAGCGTGCCAATGATGATATACTCGCTCATCTTGCGTTCATCCGCGGCCTGGAACCGCAAGATGGACTTGGCGGCGATCAGAAAACCGATCCCCTCTGGATGTCCCATGAGGACGAACATCAACACAAGCATTCGCTCAAAAAGGCCAATATAGGCGCCACCTTCTTCAAGTCCTCCGGCATTACCCTGAAAGTTTATGGTCCTTGTAAACAGACCAATCACGATTCCGCCTGTGCGCAAGGTCGCGATGGTGCCCGCAATCAGGATCAGCGCTTTCAGATAATTCTCTTTGACCACGACGCTATGTGCATAAGGCAGCCATTGATAGCTGCGCGCCCACATGCCATCCGCATACATCGCAGGGTATACCGCCGCGATGACCGCAATGACGGCAATATGTCCGGCTTGGTCAATGGCAAACGGTTTTAATCCGGGGCCCCCATAATAAAGCTTCCAAAGATCGAGAGCCAGATGGGTCAGACCCAGGAAAGCGAGGGCTGCGAATGCATGGCGTGTGTTCGTGCCCATCATGGCCCAAGCGGCGAAAACGACAATTACAATATGAAGCGCCATGACATCTGGCTGCTTCTTGTCTCGAACCATTTCGTTTGTCTGCAACAAAAAGTCGGCCACAATATGAGCGGCGATCAGTACAATGAAGGTTTCCAGCATTTGCGCCTAGGCCCCATGCGGCTGCTTTTCTGGGATTATCCTACGGCGTGCACGGTGTGAAGTCACCAGGGTTGTGGAGCCATTGGGTTGGGTTGCCGGGCGTTGCGGTCATCTTTGCTGGATGCGATCTACAGCCTCGTCAGTCTGCTTTCTCATTACAGCCATTTTAGGCTGTTTCCGCGATAACAGCCTTTTTAGGCTGTTTTCCCAATTACAGCCTTTTTAGGCTGTTTTCCCAATTACAGCCTTTTTAGGCTGTTTTCTCCCAGCCGCCTGCGATCTGTGTCCAATCGAGGCTTTCAAGTGTTTCCAGGCATTCTCCCAGCGCCCAGCCATTGCCGGCATCCATTTGTGCATGGACGCTTTGTTGAGTAATCCCCAGCGCCCGTCCGATCTCCATTTGATTGTGTGGCTCCGGCAGCAGGACTTTTGCCAGTACTCGCGCTTGGCCCGGCATCCACCGGCGCGAGATGGCATCGCAGAGCGTGACCACGGCGTGCACCAGCTGGCTCACCTCCCGGTCCCGCGGGACGAACGACAATTGGATGGCGTCTTTGCGGCCCATCCGCTCGAGGGCCTGCCCAGACAGGTTGAAGGCAAGCCCGTCTGATTTGCCAAGATCGCGCGGATAAATCCGGCCTGCTGATCCAATTCCAGCCGAGATGCGCGTGCGAACCCGCGGCTTGTGCTGGTGCAGAGCGGCGCGCAGCAGTAGGCATGCTCTTAAGGCAAATTTCGGCTCTGGCATCACGATCTGCCAGCCATCGCCGCGAAAGCGCATGAAGGGCCAAGCTTTGTGTCCAAATGCTTTGGCCGCTGTACTGGCCCCATGGCGCAAGCTCGCCATGGCCTCGTCGAGTTCTTCGACGGACAATTTGTTCGACTGCACAATATCGCCCGTCAGAACCGCATAAAGCGGCGCTTGTTCTGCGGCATACCGCACAGAGCGCGGATTTGATTTTGAACGTGTGGCGGGCAAGGGTTTGACCTTTTTCACAATCTTAGCCAGCATTGCTTAATGAAACTCCTTTGCTCATCACGGGCGGCGTGGCACCGAATGCCCAAATGTCAATCCGAAAAAAATCATCCGGCATCGGCTTCCCCCCTCTTGGCGATGGATGAGAACGCGTGTGACACTCATGGAGCCCCAGGAGCGCACCGGGCCTTGCAGTAGAGCTGATCGTAACCATTTCGTAACTGGGAATGATGGCGTGACGGAGCATATCGGCACACGGTTTCCCGCTTTTTACCGCACATCGCCCGCGCCCTGTCCCTATATTCCTGGCCGCATGGAGCAAAAGGTTTTTACCCGGTTGTCGGGTGAGGTTGCCAAACCGCTCAATGACGCGCTCACCCATGCGGGCTTCCGGCGCAGCCAGAATATCGCCTACAAACCGTCTTGCGAAGGCTGCTCGGCCTGCATTTCGGTGCGCATTGTGATCAAGGATTTCAGCGCCTCCGAATCACTGCGCCGTGTGGCAAGCCGGAATGCTGATCTCGCCTCAGAGGTGGTCGATGCCTGGGCCACGGATGAACAATTCCGCCTCATGCGCCAATATCTCGACAGCCGGCATGCGGGCGGCGGGATGTCAGAGATGTCGATGTTCGACTATGTCGCGATGGTTGAAGATTCGGCCGTCAACACGCACCTGGTCGAGTACCGGCGCACGAACCCCGATGGCACGCCGGGCAAGTTGACGGCGATCGCCTTGACCGATGTGCTCAGTGACGGGCTGTCGATGGTCTATTCCTTTTACGATGTCAGCGAACAAACCCGCAGTTTGGGGACCTTTATGGTCCTGGACCATATCGCCCAGGCGCGCAAATTGCGGCTGCCTTACGTCTATTTGGGCTATTGGATTTCCGGGTGCCGCAAGATGAATTACAAATCACGCTTTCAACCGCTTGAGGCGCGCGGACCGGAAGGTTGGGTGCCTTTCCGCCCTTGAGATGGTGATAGGTGCCTCATCGCTGTGTCGTTCTGTGTCGTCCTGTTACGTTTTGTTTCGTTCTG
>DMER01000197.1:4700-4912 GCA_003451645.1 Alphaproteobacteria bacterium
TGTTTCGTTCTGTTACGTTTTGTGACGTTGTGGCTGCGCCTTTGATGCCCGCTTGGCGGTCTTCATTTTGGCTGTTTTTCTGGGGATATAGCCGATATGGGGATGGCGAGCGTCACGCGCAAGGCCTGCCGCAATCGCCCTTCCCGTGAAGCCTGAAAAGCCGCTATAACTTGCCGGTAATGACCGCGCCCGCCCTCAAAAAGACCCCGCCC
>DMER01000091.1:0-3849 GCA_003451645.1 Alphaproteobacteria bacterium
GACAGCGACAGCTCGGCCACCCAAGCCCGCGTCGGCGCCAAGGTCAGCTGGTAGGCGCTTTTCGCATCTGGAGCGGCGGCGTCAGCAGGCGCCTCCGTCCTCTCCATCAAACACCTCTTCGATCCGCAGACTGAACAGTTTGGCGATCTTGAACGCGAGGGTGAGCGAGGGGTCGTAACGTTCAGTCTCCAGCGCATTGACCGTCTGGCGTGAGACCCCTAAGCGCGCGGCCAGTTCGGCTTGGCTCCAATTCCGTTCGGCACGCAGCGCACGCAGGCGGTTTTTCACCGCCAGTTCCTGAGCAAGAACGCATTGAAAAACGCAGCCCACAGCAGCAGCAAAGGCAATGCACAGAATGCCAGCACGACAAGTCCGCGCGCCTCTGAATTCTGAATGCCCCAGGCCGCTGCCGCGCCGGTAAACATGCCGCTGAGGCCCAAGGCCCCAAAGCTCACCGCGCGGTAGGTGATCCGCTTTTCCCGCTCATCATAGTCGCCCACGCGCCGGGCCCACCAGCCTGCGGCCAGGACGCTCAACAAGGGCGGCAGGATACTCAATGCGATGCGCCAAAAGGGCTCCAGCCCGTCGCGCAGCAGCATGATCGCCGCTGCCAGATTGGCCAGAAACAGGGCGCAAATGATGGCGAAATAGCGCCGGTCCGCCCATTGCTCACGGGCTATGGCGCGGCGGTCGTCATCGCTGAGCGGGGAGGGTTCCATTTTTGTCATGTAAAGGTCGCTTGACATCTTCATCGTTAGTGTCAAGGATGCTTGTCATCATTGCAAGGGAGGAGTTGATCTCATGAAAGGGTGTTCGGGCGGCGGATCAAGGGCGGGCGATAGGATCATGTGGATCGCTATTGCGTTAATGTTCCTCAGCGTTGGGCTCAGCTTGCTATGAGGGGCCGAACATCACAAGGCGACATACTGGTGCTCACCACGGCGGTGATTGTGGTGTTCTTCTTCGCCGGCTTGGTCGTGATCGGGTAGCGCAGGGTCGCCTGAGCGGCCGAACCTAATCCATATAGCCATTCACAGCATTCCTGCGCTTGGTGCGCGTGGGCTCCCCAAAGGCCGAGGCCACGCGGCGCGGGTCGATGGGGAGGGCGTATTTCTCTCCGTCTACGGACAAGGTCTTGGGCACCGGCCCGGACATGGAGACGGACGACAAGCTGCCCTCCCAAAACTCGACCCATACCCGGATGATGGCGCCATCGATCGTCCATTCGCGGATAAAGGCTTGGCGGGGCCCGCCGCTGCCAAACGCATCGCTCCAACCATCGGCGATGAGGGCATTCGTGTCGCTCAGATAGCCCTTGTCGAAGCGCTGACCGCCAAAGCTGAGCGTGATCTGAGCGGGCGTGCGCGGCTTCTCAGCGTCCAGCTTCCAGCTCGCCGTCATGCATTCATAGGCGTCGCAATTGATCACGACCCCATTGGCGTAATGGTGCTCGCGGGTGACCCAGGACACCCAGTCGAGGACCCGCTGATCGAACACTGTCCCATAGACGATCGCGCCGACGAAGAGCGCGATGCACAGTCCCATCATTCTGTATTCAAACCAGATCATGACGGCCCCCTTGCCCAAATCCAAGCAGGGCTCGATCCTAACCCAAAGGCCTTAATGCGCGGTCAGCACCATGGCGCAGGCTTTAATGAAACGGGGCCTAATCCTTGCCTTCCCAGAGGCGGTTGATGGCCGCGGTGAAGATCGCGGAAAAATACCAGCCAAGAGCCACTTGCAACCAGAATTGGCGCCAAACGAATTCGAGGTTGAAGCCTCCTGAAAACGAGTCCAAAAGTAAGAGTAGCAAAAGGCTACCGGCAAAAAACGTCACAGCTGCAAAGAAAGTAGCCCGCGCAAATCCAGAGCGTCCCTCAATCGTCCAAACAAAGATGACAGAGGTCACGATCATGACGGAGATCGCCACTACAAGGCTGAGTAAAAATTTTGCCGCGCTGCTTGCGGCCGCCCAAAGCTGTGGCTCGCTTGCCGCAACAGCGTCAAACAAGATGGGAACGGTCGGGAGCGGTTTCGCCGCAACGACGGGGTCCTCCTTTGCTGGAGGAATACCGGGAACCCACAAATTGCCCTGCTGAAAGTCAAGAACCGGAAAGAACACGTCAAAACTATAGGCAAAGGCATTGAATTCGGGGTAAGGCGCGGTCTCCGGTTTGGCGGTAATCGAAATCTCGTTCTTCACGGTGACCTCGACCTCGCAGCACTCCTGCGCGGGGGTGGGTGGTTGAGGCGCTGGTGGGACCGGCTTGGCCTTCTTCGGGAAGAGCGGGCCGTCCCAACAAAATGGCTCATCCCGGGGTGGATCAACGTCTGGCTCCGGCCGGGGCTTCCGCTGGTCTGGCCGCGGATCGTCACAGTCGGAAAAGAGAGGTGCGGACAGAGGGTCCCCACAATTGCTCGCGGGTGTGAGTGACTGCGTCTCGTTCAGTGCGTTATACCAGGGTGCGCCTGGTCCCTCGCTGACCTGTCCGCCACGAGGGGTGGCCCGCTTTTTCTGGGGCGCGGTTTCGATCGTCCCGGATAAGGGCTCCAAAGCCTTGCCATCTTCTTGCGACCGGATCAGCAGCCCGCGATCGAACGCGATCTGAAACACGCCAGCGCCGCCCGCGATCACGGCCAACGTAAAGGCGATGGCTGGCAATAGGAAATAGCCATACCCCGAAGGCAAAGTAAGGTAGCGGTAAAGCCATTCGATCCAGCTTGAGAACAAGCGGCTCGTTTCACCGCCGCCTCTTGGCCCTTCGACCCTGCGCCAGGGGTTCAAAGATTTGTGGTAGAACCACGACCGCCAAAATTGCAGTTCATTGGCGTCGCTATACTGGCCTTGCATGCGCAAGATCCGCGCTGCATGCGTCCAGCCTTGTGCGTTCAACAAGTCGCCCCAAATACGCCGCGCACTCTGTTTGCTCAGCCAATCCCGGATGGTGCCGGCGTCAAGTCCGAACGTGTCGGACGGGTCGGTCATTTTACCGTTGCGCTCTCCACCATCTTTCGGGGGGCTGTCAGTGTCGAGCACTTTGTAAAAATCGCCGTCAGATTTGCGTTGCCGGATTCGTGACAAATAATTTTTGGAGATTGTTGTGTAGGTGAAGCTCTGTATTTGAAGGCGGCCTTCACCGCTCTTCCATTCCTCGCTCTGCGGCATGCCCGTCGCGGCGTTCATCCGCTTCCAGATGGTGCCGTCGTCAACCCAGGGTCCCACTGAGGCGAAATCAAGATCGACCGCACCATCAATCCCTTCAATCGCTTGCCAGGACTTGCCCTCCGTGTGTTGCACCAGGGAGCCAATGCGCCAAAACTGCAGCGAACCTCGCACTTCGGCGTTCCTCATCAGCAGCGCCACCGCTGGATGCTGAATGCAGTCACCATGTGCCGCTTTTGCAAACTTGCCGTCCCACCGACTCGTTGAAGCGGTCTCCCATTGTTGCTCAGAGGTGAGGAGCGCAGAGATGAGACATTGCGACAGAATGAAATCACCGCCGATCTCAGCGCCCTCTGCATAGATCAGCCCGAAGATCGCACTCGAGAAGGTTGATGAGGCGCCCGACATCTGGCTTGCCGCAATGACAAAGTCCGAACCGATACTGGTATTGTCCACATAGATTGCCGCTCTGAGGACCCTGTAACCGGAAATTCTATCGGTCTCTTGAGTTGATTGTATTCCCCGCACGACGCAGTCTCGGATCACGACTTGGTTCGTGATGTCGGCCTCGGACAGGCGCAACCAATAACATCTGCTGTCTTGGATAAAGATAGTGTCGATCTTCGCACCATAAAGGTCGGTCAAAAGATCGTTGCAGCCGATAATCTGCAGCCGCTTAATCTGTG
>DMER01000091.1:4074-14438 GCA_003451645.1 Alphaproteobacteria bacterium
CTAAAACAGCGAGGTTGTGACACTGCTCTAAGAAGACTGAGACGTCGAGTGTCTGGTGGCTGAGGGCCAAGAGTGAGGGCAGCGTTCCTGCATTCTTTGCTAGCGATGCGTCATCGGCCGAATTCTCGTAATAGTCAAAGATACAGTTTTTGAAACGGACGGCGGGGCTTCCTGTGCCCAATGGGCCTACCAAATAGCTGTAGTGCTGGCTCAACCGTCCCAACAGGCCCTGCGTGTAGGTCTCCAATTCATGAAGGTCGTCAATCGCGCCCGTCAGCAAGTGCAGTTGTGACCGCGCGCCAACGATGACCAAAGTATCCACCGCTTTGCCATCTGGCTGGGTTACCTTGATCGACTTGAGTTGCAGGTCAGCCAAAGAGAAGCCAAATTGGCACGGACCTGCGGGCGCGCGTAGTTGGGAACCGAGAATTTCGGAGAGCTCTCCCTTTACCGGACCCTGCCGCGCGAATTTTGGGGCGGGCCCGGCCCAGCCACGTGCCGCAAGGTCTTGGTTGAGCGTCCGGTGCACTGCCTGATTGATAGGGATAAGGCTTTGCTTCGCGCGGGCCCGATACTCAGGCGCGACGAGGCTTGCGCCAGGCGCATTGCTCCGCGCGCTGCCAGTATCTTTGGCACTTGCCGACAACTCAACGCCCCCGGATTAAACTTCCCCAACGCGCGCAAGTCTGTCGCATATCGAAGGATATTGCAATGTGGGCCAGCCTGGACTTGGCAAGTCTTATGGCGTCTGCAGGCCCAGCGCTTGCATTTTCTCCACCAACACTGGATGGCGTTCGCCCAAATCATAGGCTTTGCGCATGTCCGCTTTGGCCAATGCTGTGTTGCCCGCCGCCAGATGGGTCAGGCCGCGCATCGCATAGGCATAGCCAAAGGCGGGCTTGCGCGTAATCGCCGCCTGGAAATCCGCCATGGCGCGGTCCACATGCCCATCTTTGGCCAGCGACACCGCCCGGTTGGCGAGGAACACCGCATTCCCCGGCGACAGCTTCAGCGCCATGTCATAGTCCGCCATCGCTTGTTCGGGCCGCATCGCCTCGTCATGGGCAATGGCGCGGTCGGCATGAGCACCGGCCAGCCGCGTGCCCGTAAGCTGACGGCTGTCGATCGCGCGGGTGCAGGTGGCCACCGCCTGATCCCAATCTTTGTTGGCGTTGGCGCGGGCGCATTCGGCGAGCGCCTCCAGCACAAAGGTGTCGACCGGAGCATTGGCGCTGGCGCGGGCCTCTGGCGGGACCTCGATGATAGGCTTGGGCTCGTCGGGCAGGGCCACGGGCGTGGTGCGGCTCAGTTCCTTGACACCGAGGCGCTTGGCGGCGGCCTTGTCCGCATCGGCCATGGCGCTGTTGCCCAGGGCCTTGTAGACCTCCGCACGCAGACGATAGGCGACGCCGTAATCGGGCTTGCGCTCGATGGCGTCAGTCAGTGGGGCAATCGCGCTGCGCCAATCCTTGGCCTGAGCATAGGCCGAGCCGAGCCCAAACAAGGCGAAGACATTGTTGGGCCGCATACGGACCACCTCGCGGAAATCGGTGATCGCCGCGTCCGCATTGCCGCGCCGCAGATGCAGGCCCCCGCGCGCGAACCGGGGAGCCGCCGCCTTGGGATTCAGCTCAATGGCCCGGCCATAATCGGCAATGGCGGCCTCCAGGTCGGTCTTGGCCGCAAGAGCATCGGCGCGTGTGGCATAGAGCAGGCCCAGCGCCTCATCCTCATAGGCACCGCTGTCGATGGCATTGGAGCAAGAGACCAGAGCGGCATTCCAGGCGCGGGCGGACAAATGCGCCTGGCACAATTGGGCGTCGGTCAGGTTCGCCTGCGCGGCGGACGCGACCGCCACAGCTGCCAGAACGAACGCCCAAAGCCTTTGCATGCGCCTCTCAATATTTGACGGAGCAGCCATAGGGCTCCGTCTCTGCCGTTGCAGGCGCCTTGCCCGCGCTCAAATCGTTCAGCGCAGCCAAGACGAAATTCTTGGCGCCATTAAGGCTGTCGGGGCTGGAGGACGGTTTGTCGTCGATCGCGCCGGCGTAGCGGATGATGCCCTTGCCGTCGATGACGAACATATGCGGTGTGGTGCGCGCGCCAAAGGCCTTGCCGATGGTGCCAGCGCTGTCGAGCAGGACGGCCGTGGGCTTGGCCTTGCGGTCCGCTGTGAGCGTGTTGGCTTCGGCGCCCGTAACCGCGCCTTGCTTACCGGGGGCTGAGGACACCACGGTCAGCCACACCGCCCCTTTTGCCACCGCCATGCCCTGCGTCGCTTGCATGTTTCCGGCATTGTAGTGCTTCTTCACATAGGGGCATTCATGGTTGGACCACTCCAGCACCACGGTGCGGCCGGCGAAGTCTGACAATTTGTGCGCCTTCCCGTTGCTGTCGATGGCGGCCACATTGGGCGCAGGCTGGCCCACCACGGCAGGTGTCATGGCACTTACAGTGGCTGCGAGGGCGAAGCTTGCAATGGCGAGGGACAGCTTGGTGATCATGGTGGCACTCCAGGCTTATTTGTGTTGGTCGGCGCGGACTTGTCGCCAAGGTAGGCCCTATTTGCCCGTCTTCAAGGTCTCGACGACCAACGCTTCTGTGAGGATCTGTGGCAGGACCGCAGGTGTCGTTTGGCCCGCGGCGTAGTAGAGGTAGAGGGGCACGCCGTCCCTGTTGTGTGAACGCAGGAGCGTCGTGATCGCCGGGTCGCGATTGGTCCAATCCCCTTTGAGGTAGACGGTCTTGGTCTCGCCAAAGGCCGCGCGTGTGTTGGGTGTGGCAATCGCCACCTCTTCGTTGAAGAGGCAGGTGATGCACCATGCTGCGGTCAAATTGACAAAGACCGGCTTGCCCTCGGCGAGCAAGGCTTTGAGGCGCTCCGGCGTGTAGGGCTCGTGGGGCGGGGAGCCAGGCACGGCGGCCAGAGCTGACGAGGCCGTGGCGCGGGGCGGTAAGACCGGCGTTGAAATCATGGCGAGGCTTACCCCTAAGGCCAGCGAGGCCACGAGCGCGGCCAGGGCCTGCCTGCCGCCAGGGGCTTGGTTGCGGCCAAAGATCCAGGCAGCAAAAGCGATGGCGACAAAACCCATCAAGATACGGAACAAACCGTTGGAGTCCGTCTGCTGGCTGACAACCCACAAGAGCCACGCCGCCGAGGCATACATGGGGAAGGCCAAGGCTTCCTTGAACCACTCCATCCAGGGGCCAGGCCGCGGGATCAGGCGCGTCACACCCGGGATGAGCGTGATGGCGAGCCAGGGCAGGGCGAGCCCCAAGCCCAGGGCAATAAAGATCAGAAAGGTCAGTATGTTGGACTGCGTTAGCGCATAGCCAACCGCCGCGCCCATGAAGGGCACTGTGCAGGGCGCCGCCACGACCACCGCAAGAATGCCGGTCAGGAAAGAGTTGCCAATGGTATCCTCGCGGCCCGTCGTGGCGCCGCCAAAGCTCATCAGGCTCGCCCCCATCTGGAAGACGCCAGACAAATTGAGGCCAACCGCAAACAGCACATACGCCAGCAGCGCCACAACAAAGGGCGATTGCAGTTGGAAGCCCCAGCCCACCGCCTCGCCCGCATTGCGCAGAACAATCACGGCCGCTGCCAGGGCGCAGAAGGTGACCAGTACGCCCGTCAGATAGGCCATGGCGTCTTGAAAGGCGTGATCGCGGCTCATCTGCCCGTTACGCACCAGCGCCAGCGCCTTCATGGACAGGATCGGAAACACACACGGCATCAGATTGAGGATCAAGCCGCCCAACAGCGCAAAGCCGAAGGCGCCCCACACCGTCATCGCTTCGGGCTCTGTTCCAGGAACGCTTGCTTTGGGCTTGGCCTGTGCTTCTGTGGTTTTGAGCGGCGCGGGAGCGTCCTTTGCTTCCGAAGGTGTCTCTGCGCTGCCCGCCGCTTTGGACCTCGAGGGTATGGGCGGGTCCTCCGGGACCTGATCGACGCCCATGATCGGCGCCGTGGCGCTGTCGGGCGCGGATAGGGCGGGGACCTCGCCCTTCGCCGCCTCCACGCGGATAGCGCGGACGCTGCCGCCCACATCCTCAAAGACCAGAACGCCGGAGATGCCCGCAATCGCCGGCCGCTCCTCCGCGCTGCGCAGTTTGGAGCCGCCGGGGACTTTCAGGACGATGTCATTGTCAATGACGTGGCGCTCTTGTTCGGCGGCGTTGCGGATCAGCCCTTGCGCATCAGGGAAGAACTGCACCGGGCTGCCACGCAAGGGCGCTGGCAGGGCAATAGCGAGGCTCAATTGCTCCGCGCTTAGCTGAAAACGGCCGGGCAGCGCCGGGGTCTCCGGCAATTTGCTGCGCGCATCAGCAAAGCCATTCAGCCAATTGTCGTCATATTGCGGCTGGTCGTCGACATCGAGTTCGAGGCGCAATTCCGCCTCTTGCGGAATGCAGGTGTCCTTGCACACGAGCCAGGTCACGCTTGCCTCAATGGTCGCCATGGTGCCCGGCCGCTGGCCCGCGGGCACTGTCACATCGGTGAGCAGCCAGACCTCATCCTCATAGCCGAAATTGGCAAGCGGCCCGATGGGGATGCGGCGGGGATAGGGCCATTGGATCGGACCCGCGTTATAGCCTGGCGGCAATTTCCAGGAGATCTCAGTCGGTTCACCGCTGTCGCCCGCATTCTGCCAATAGGTGTGCCAGCCGGGAATGATTTTCTGGACCAGGGCGACCGTGATCTTGCCGCCCTCCGCCGGGACGCTGCGGGTTTCGGGGATCAGCCGCACTTCGACATGCTTGGTGCGCGCGGTGTTGGAGGCTTGCGCCAAGGCAGCCGCGCTCATGCCGAGCCAAGCTAGCATCATCCCTAAGACCATTGCGATGGTCAGGCTTGCCAGTCGGTGCATGCGCAACTTCCGTTCATCCCTCGCTAATGCTACAGCGAAACTGTAGCAGACGCCCCCAAAGCCCAATCCCCCAAACGGCGGTCCTCGCGCAACCGTGACTGGCCGCCAAATGACCCGCACTACAATAGGAGATGCCCATGCCACAGTCCAATCGTCAATGGCGTTTGCGCCGCCGCCCGGCAGGGGATTTGGCGCCAGGCGACCTCAAATTGGTGACAAGTCTCGTACCCGCTCAGGGTCCTAACCAAGGTCTGGCGCGAAATCTTTACCTTGTCTTCGATGCCATCGCGGGGGCTATCGGGGGCAAACTGGTCGTGCAGATCGGGTCCCAGCCATGACGACCAAAGCGAAGGCAACACCCCGGTTCAAAGTGGGCCTTGAGGCCAAGCCACTGCGGGCCGTCAAGAAAGCCATCAGCGATGGGCTTGACGTCTATAACACCGCTGCTGCTGGAGTAAAACCTGGCGAGAGTGAATTCGTCCTTGGCGCGCGCAATCGCAATGGACGCCTGCTCGGCGGCTTTTATGTAGTCATCTATTTCAAGACGGCGTTTCTGAAATGGGCCTGGGTAGATGACAAAGACCGCCGGGGCGGCGTCGGGCGCCAACTGATGGAGGCGGCCGAGGCCGAAGCGCGCCTGCGTGGCGCGCGCATCATGTATCTCGACACGTTCAGCTTCCAGGCACGGCCCTTCTACGAGAAACTGGGTTACTCCGTCTTCGGAACATTGAAGCTGGGGGAAGATGGCCTGGAGCGCTATTGGATGAGCAAACCGTTGTGAGCACGGAACCGCAAATCCTGCTCGATCTGGACCCGGCGGCTGAGGACATCGCGGTCCTGGGGCGCGGCTTGGCGGAGTATAACCGCGCCTTTGTGCCCTCGCCGGTGCGTCAGACCTTTGCCTTGTTTCTGCGAGATTGGGATGGAGTCATTCTGGGAGGCATAGAGGCGCAGCATATCTGGCGGACACTCTATCTGCACCGGGTTTGGTTAAGCCCCACATTGCGCGGCACCGGCCAGGGCCGCCGCCTGATGCTGGCATTGGAGGCTGAGGCGCGCGCGCGCAATGTTGGCATGATCTGGCTTGAGACAATGAACTGGCAGGCGCGCGGCTTCTATGAAAAGCTTGGGTTTACGGCCTTTGCCGAACTGCCGCATCCGGCGCCGTCGGCGGGACTCTCCGAACCTGTCTCGATCTTCATGACCAAGCGGCTGTGAGACGGTACTGTCGTTCGCTTCGACTGCGATGATCGCACGGCATTTTCCAAACCGCGATGCCATCCGTCACATCCGCAAGGTCGAGCAAAGGCCCGTCCGATAAAATCCTTCGGGGTTTCTGTCCGCACCAACCTCAATGATCTGACCCTTTTCCAAGTCAAGTCCGCAAAGGGCCGAGTTCGGGCCCGTCTTCACGGTAATGATCCGGCCGCGGCGCACGCCCTTAAAGGCCTTGAGGATACGCACGCGTGCAACGACATCGCCCCGGTTGATATCAGCACTGGTGCGTTTTGCACTGAGGACCCGGCCCCGGAACGCGGCGTCGCTTGTGGCAATGATTTCCTTGGACTCGACCGGCATGCACGAACATCCCCAAGCGGTACTCGCTGCGGCAACTGATATCAACAATGCCGGGATGCTGTGCTTCATGCGGGTGTTCCATGTGAGGGGCAAGTGAACGGCCTTATCATAAATAGCCGCTTCGTCATGTCGAGTTTGCGGGGGATCATTCAGGGTGCGCTTTGCGGTCCAATCCAAGAGCGCTGATGGCTGCGCATGAGAGCGCCATCACGACCAATCCTGGCCATCCGACTATTCCCCGCTCAAAGACACCCGCACCCGCAATCGTCAACACTGATAGTGGCGCTGCCGCGTTCAGCGTTCCATGAAAGAGCCCCGCCGCGAGTACTGAGCGCCCTCGCTCAGCTGCCATGCCAATAATCGGGGACGCCAACATGCAAAAGATCAGAAAGAATCCTATGCCGAGCACCGGTTCGCCCGGATAGTTGTGGCCCATGGCAATGACCGGCGCATGCCAAATTCCCCACGCAAAACCGATGATTAGGTGCCGTGTCCAGAATGTGTGCCCAATGAGCCGGTAAAGCATATAACCCCGCCAGCCCAATTCTTCCGTAAGGGTTCCAAACATATTGATCAGTGCACCAACGACTAACGCTTGGAAGAGCACAAGGTAATCGAATTGGATTGGCGTCACGCCAAGCGTCTTTTCCGCCTGGATCATCGCCGGGGCTAAAGCTTGGTGCGGGGGAACATAGCTGACGCCTGGAACACCAAGCGTTGTGAGTTGTGCAGCAACGATGAGGGCGATGGGGATCGCCCACGCTAGAATCCACCAGACGTTTGGCAGTATGCGGAACCGCAACTTTTCCTTCATTCCGCCTTCCGTCGCGCTCATAACCAGGGCCGCGACTGCGGGGCCGCTCATGAACACGATCAGGAACAAAGTGGTCGCTCCTGCACTGGATGGCGTGAAGGGTATAGGCACCAGTTTCATGGCGTAAACCGCGTAGGCCACGCCCCAGCTCCAGGCAAAGGTCAGCATCAGAAAGGCAAGCATCGTAGTTCCCCCGTTCCCCCGTCTACCGCCAGGTCCGCTCCTCAGCTTGAGTGGCGTTCCGGATCGGTGCGCCAAAAGTGGTAGGACAACACCACGCCCAGAAGTGTCGCACCCAGTATCCCGGCTGCGAGCACAATCGTTGCGACCATCAGTCCGCCAAAAGCCAAAGCCACCCCTGTGGCGAGCCCAACGGCCATGTAAAGGGCGCCCACAATTCTATGCGTTCGCTGCCAAGAATAGTCGCTCGACAATGTCCAAGGTGTACGAAAGCCGAGGAAGAAATTTGAACGGGTCTTGCCCATGAAATTGCCAATGACGATCATCAGTGCCGCAACCGCCGCGATGATAACTGGCGCCACCCATTCAGGGCTTCCCAAGGCCGCCACAATCAACGCTGCATGCGTCAGCGAAATGACGGCAAGAACTCCGATCCAAACCGCGTAATAGAATGTGCCACTGGTCGTCAGGTTTTGCCGCCGTGGATCGATCAATGGAACAAGAGCCATCAAGAGGCCGACAAGCAGCGCTACGATGGGAACGGTTGCTAGTGCCTCCCACTTGCTGCCGTAGCGGTCTGGCCGTCCATCAATGCCGAAATGGACGGGAACCCTGTCGGGAACATCGTCCCAGACCCAAAAGGAGGCTGTCGCCATTGCAGTGACGGCTAAAAGCGTGATGATCACACCCGGCACCACATTCAGCGCGGGCCGTGATTCGTTGGTCTCGTCCGGCTCATTCATCCTGGTCACCGTCGCTCCCCCTCTTGCCGACACCGCCCAGGTCCATCATTGCTGCGATGATCTGCTCCAGAACCGATTCATTCAGCCTATAGATGATGGTTGTTCCTTTGCGTTCCGTCGTAACCAAATTGGCGTTCTTCAAGACATTGAAATGTCCGGAAAGTGTCGCCTTCGAAACGGGAAACGCGCTGGCTAGCTCGCCCGCACTCATCGCCCGCTTGCGGAGCAGTTTCAGGATTTCCCTGCGCACTGGATGTGCCAGCGCTTCAAAAACGCTCTGCATTGCTGTTATTTAGGCATTGAACGAAATATATGTCAACATACTGACATCATTGAAAACGCCTCTGTCAGACAAACATCTTGCGCATAAATAGCCGCTGCGTCATGTCGAGTTGGAGCGCTTGGGATTGCCAGCTGCGCTCATGGGCTGGGCCCAACGCGCTGCGCGGCCATTCGTGAAAGCCCTGCCGCGCGTAATAGGGCCGGTTCCATGGCACATCGCGAAAGGTTGCCAGCGTCAGGCCTTTGAGGCCTTGCGCGCGTGCCCAATCCTCGCAGGCGGCAATGAGCTTGACGCCGAGCTTGTGGCCCGCATGTGCAGGGTGGACATCCAGCTCATAAATGAAACCGTAACCGTCCGCCGGGCCTGCGGCGAGGAACCCAACAGGCACCTCGCGATGCGCCGCGATCCACAATGTGCCTTGCTCTACCAAGTTGCGCGCGAGGCTTTGCGGGAAATGATCGACGCGTGAGAGCTCCGCGACCTCCGGCATGCCGGCTTCGGCGAAGCGCCTGCCAGCCTCCGCCTCGATGTCGGGCAGCGCGGGCAGATCTTCCTCCCGCGCTACCCTGATCGCATAGTCCGTCACGCTCAGTGGACGACCTCAAACAAGCCCGCCGCGCCCATGCCGCCGCCAATGCACATGGTGACGACCACGTTCTTGGCCTTGCGGCGGCGGCCTTCGAGCAGGGCCGAGCCGGTCAGCCTGGCGCCCGTCATGCCAAAGGGGTGGCCGATCGAGATCGAGCCGCCATTGACGTTGAGCTTGTCGTGGGGGATCTCCAGCTTGTCGGCGCAATAAAGCACCTGGCTCGCAAAGGCCTCGTTCAGCTCCCATAGGTCGATGTCGTGGACCTTGAGGCCGTGGCGCTCCAGAAGCCGAGGCACCGCGAACACAGGGCCGATGCCCATCTCGTCGGGTTCGCAGCCTGCAACGGCAAAGCCCTTGAAAATGCCGAGCGGTTTGAGACCGCGCTTGGCCGCCTCTTTGCCTTCCATCACGACGACGGCCGCCGCGCCATCCGACAATTGGCTGGCGTTGCCTGCGGTGATGAACTTGCCCTCGCCCTTGACGGGCTTCAAGCCCGCGAGGCCCTCATAGGTCGTATCCGGGCGGTTGCATTCGTCCTTTGTGACCGTGTACGGAACAACCTTGGTTTCGCCCGTTTCTTTGTTGGTCATGGTCATCTGGGTTTCCATGGCCACGATCTCGTCGCCGAACTTGCCCGATTGCTGAGCGGCTGCCGTGCGGCGCTGGCTCTCCAGAGCATAGTGGTCTTGGCGTTCGCGGGTGATGCCATAGCGCTGCGCCACGATGTCGGCCGTGTCGATCATGGCCATCCACAGAGCTGGCTTCATCTGCATCAGCTTTTCTTCGGTGATGCGGTTGATGTTGATCGAGCCTTGGACGAGCGAGATCGATTCCACGCCTGCGCCAATCGCGACCGGCACGCCTTCGTTCAGAACCCGGCCCGCTGCCACCGCAATCGATTGCAAACCGCTTGAGCAGAAGCGGTTGATCGTGGTGCCGGATGTGGTGACGGGGCAGCCCGCCAATACGGCTGCAAGCCTGCCGATGTTTTGCCCAGTGGCGCCTTCTGGCAGGCCGCAGCCCATGATGACATCTTCGACCTCACCTGGCGCGATCTTGGCGCGCTCGATTGCATGCTTGATTGCGTGGCCCGCCATCGCGGCGCCATGCGTATTGTTGAACCCGCCGCGATAAGATTTTGCGAGCCCTGTGCGGGCGGTGGAGACAATAACGGCTTCGCGCATCGTGGTGTCCTTCCTTGTTGTGAATGGTGGTGGGCGAGCCTAACCCCAGGCGTCGGCGTTTGGCGAGAGGGGATTGGCTCAAATGCCATTCACGAAAAAAGGCCCGCAGGTACCTGCGGGCC
>DMER01000091.1:14659-15059 GCA_003451645.1 Alphaproteobacteria bacterium
GCCCGCAGGTACCTGCGGGCCTTGGCGACGCTCTGGAGACAAAGCGCTTAGCTGTGCTTTTCGCCGGCCTTGTACATCTCGATCAGCTGATGGTCGCTGGGGTCGTTGTTCCAGCGGCGCGGATCATAATAGCCGCGCGGCAGACGGCCGCGATGATGACCGGACACAGCACCCGGAACCGGGCCTGTGGCCTTCTCCACGACAGGGGCATAAACCGCGACGCCATGGACGCACGTGCCGTCGGCCAGGCGCGGCAAAGAAGTCACACACTCACCGCTAAAGAGTTTGTGTTCACGCGTCACAACATAGCGGGTTGCGGGCTTCACAGCGCGCTTGGCGTGGCAAGGGCTACCGCAGCGGCGGGCGCAGCGCGGAGCGCAATGGCGCTTGCACGGATTGC
>DMER01000091.1:15270-18057 GCA_003451645.1 Alphaproteobacteria bacterium
TGGCGCTTGCACGGATTGCACGCGTAATGACGGCGGGCGTGGTGTTTGCGGACATGGTGATGGCGCTTGCCGTAGCAGTGGCGGGCGCCACAGCGCTTGTGCTTCACCGCATGGCCATACACCTTCTTGACGGTGGCCTTGCCAACGCACGCGTTGGATTTGCAGATTTCCAGGCCAGGATAGGAGTAGCACTTCGCGCAGGTGCCCGCTTGGGCGCTGCCGGCGGTGCCGAGCGTCAGGGCGACAAGCGCGAACAGCGCCGTCAACCAGGTTACATAAGAACGAATTTGCATTGTGGGTCCTCACTCTCTACTTTGCGAACGGTTGATGAACTGCCCGCGCGGTTCGATGAAGGGCCTGTCACTGTTTCCGGCGCCCCGCCTCGCCGCCTCAGACAATAGACTCATTACGTCTGCGAGACGCGAAGTCATGAACTTTGTTCAACAAAACATGCGGCCAATTGTCAACCAATTAACTATGAATTTTATCACGAATAACCTTGACAGCGCGATGTTGACAAATAGGCCACAGGGTTAATGCGGATGAGCGTTTTACGTTCGGCACCTGCTGCATTGTGGCCTTGCTGTGAACTAGTCTTTGTCGTTGAACCTGGAGGCTTCAGATGACGCAAGAGGTCTTGAGAACACCGGAGGAGCGCTTCGCCTCCCTCCCAGATTATCCGTATACGCCGCATTACCTGCAGAACAGCTCGGCGGGCGGTTTGCGTCAGCATTATATCGACGCGCGCCCTGAAGGCGGTCCTGGGCAGCCCGGCGTGGTCTTGTGTCTGCATGGGGAGCCCACTTGGGCGTTTCTTTACCGGCGCATGATCCCCGTGTTCACGCGCGCGGGGCACCGCGTTGTGGCGCCCGATTGGTTTGGGTTCGGACGGTCCGACAAACCCGTCGATGACCGCTGGTATAGTTTTGGTCAGCACCGTCGCTCAATGCTTGCCTTCATCGAGGCAATGGACCTGCGGGACATCACCTTGGTCGTCCAGGATTGGGGCGGGCTCTTGGGCCTGACCTTGCCGATGGAGATGCCGGAGCGGTTCAGCCGTCTGCTCGTCATGAATACCTGCCTTGCCACAGGTGCGCCTATCAGTCCGGGCTTTGACGCCTGGCGCGCATACGCCAATGCCAATCCTGACATGGCCGTGGGCCCGTTGATGAAGCGCGCGACACCGATCCTGACCGAGGCTGAGGTTGCGGCCTATGATGCTCCGTTCCCGGATCAACGCTACAAGGCCGGCGTGCGCCGCTTCCCGCAAATGGTGATGACTTCACCTGAGATGGAGGGCGCGGATATCTCGCGTCATGCCGTGCAATGGTGGTGGCAGGCGTGGCGCGGGCAGACCTTTATGGCGGTCGGCGCTCAGGACCCGGTCCTCGGGCCCCCGGTCATGGAGCAGTTGCGCAGCCAAATTCGCGGCTGTCCCTCACCCATGATCATTCCCGACGCCGGGCACTTCGTCCAGGAATGGGGCGCCCCGGTGGCGGAACACGCGCTCGCTACCTTTGCCCGAGGATAGAGGGATTGCGGACGACCCCGCACCTCTGTCACCGTCACTTGGCTGGCGCGCATGGCCTGCGCCGGCCCATAACCAGGAGGACTGCGCGATGGCTGAACCCCTTGCCTATTATGTTGAGGACATCAAGAAATATGCCCCTGCCGTCAACGAGGCGGCTGTCCAAGGGATCGTGAAGCATTTGGGCATCGCGCTGCATAAGAAGGATTCCTCCCTCGTCTCCGCCTCCGACCCAACCGAGCTCGCCCGTGTCAGGGACGGGTTCATGAAAAAGAAGATGGCCCTCACCCACACCGATGCCGAACTCGATGCGGCCCTCAAAGAGGTCTTGGAGCGCCTCAAGGCGGACCGCACCAAAGAACGGGTCACCGTGTGCTATCTGCTGGCTGAGAAGTTTGGCAAGCTCGACCTCTTCGTGAAGGCTTGAAGTGCGCCGGGCCTGGCGGTAAACGGATCGGATCATGGCATTGATCTATCCGGAGCCGCCCCCGGGATATGAGGCGGTCTTTCCTCAATCGGGCTTCAACGCCTATGCGGGTCCCATCTTCCGCAAGGTGGATGGGGACCATTTTCTGTTCACTATTCAGGCGCAGCATCTGAACGCAGGCGACGCCCTTCACGGCGGCATGGCCATGGCCATGGCCGATGTTGTCATGGGCCGCACAGTGCGTCTGGCGATCGAGCCTGACCGGGCGGCAACCATCTCGCTCAATTGCGATTTTCTGGCCGGCGCCAAATTGGGTGATCAAGTGATCGGCAGGGCACAGATTGCCCGGCGCACGCGCACGATCGTCTTCATCAATTCTCAGCTCAGCGTGAATGACAAGCTGATCCTGACCGCCAGCGGCATCTGGAAAATCGTCACCCAGAGCGAGGCCTGACCTCGATGGCCGCTTGGACCTATCAGCCGGTTGAGCCAGCACGCGCGGTGCCTGCGCCTTCCGGCTGGGAGCAAGCGGTGCAGTTCGATCCGTTCGAGGCCTTTATGGGGCCCTATTTTGTGCGGTTCCCGGACGGTCAGCGCGAGATGGGCTTCTTTGTTGACGACCGGCATACCAATGTGTCGGGCTATGCACATGGCGGCGCCTTGATGACGTTTTCGGACGCCGTTCTGGGTTTCAAGGTGTGGGACGAGACGGACCGCGCCCCATGCGTCACTATTAGTCAGCAGACGAACTTTGTCGGCTCAGGCCGTCTCGGCGATTTTGTCGTGTGCCGCCCCGTGCTCGTACGGCGCACCCGCGAGATCGTTTTTGTCC
>DMER01000091.1:18260-24083 GCA_003451645.1 Alphaproteobacteria bacterium
CCCGCGAGATTGTCTTTGTCCGCGGCGACTTTTTCGCCGGCGACAAGATTGTCTTTACCGCTCAGAGCGCTTGGAAAATCCTGGGCGCGGGCGGCGCTTAAGGCGCAGTTCAGCTTAACGGGCGGGAAAGGCTCTTTGTGGCAGATTTCCGCCATGACCCCGCATCCGCCGCTTCCTCTCAGTTTAGATGTCTCTTCTTTGGCTCACGGCGTGCCTCAGGCTCAGGCGCGCCAAATGCTGCATGCCGCAGCCCTTCTGGGCGTGGAGTGGTTGATAGTCCGCGGTATGCCTGACGCCACGCTGATCGCACCCGTATGCCGCCGCCACCCTGGCCTGCGGGTTGCTCTGATGATGTCCGGGGAGGGGTGGGCCCACGATGGTCCAGCAATCGACACGGTCGTCACCACCCTCTTCGGCCGGCTGGGCCGGGATCACCTCGATGCCGTTTTTCTGCCGGCAGATTCTGTTGGCAAATCGCCGTGGCAGCGGCTCATGGCCCTTCGTGACACCGGCGCAGTCCTGATGACAGGAGCGCGCGTCACAAGCCCGCAGGACGCCTTGCACTGCGCCGCATCGCCAGACATCGATGCGTTGTCCTTGGACCTCGGCGCGAGCATGACGTCATGGCAGGATATGGCCCTGAGCCATGCGCGGTCCTCTTTCGGCGGGCGCCCTGTCTTCGCCAATTTAGAGGTCCCGCATCACGCCGCCGTACAAGCGCTCAGTTCACTGAGGTTTGTTTCGCATGTGAGCATGCGCCCCGCCAATGCTACCCAGATTGCCTTGGGCCTCGATGCCGCACGCGCATTTGTGCGTGCGCGTCATGGGGCGCAATTCCTTGCCCTTGCCGAGGCTGCATAAGGGTCTGTCACCATGCCTTGGCCGTCGCGCCTGTCCCGATTGCAGCAATCAGCGAGCCTGGTTGCCAAGGCCTCGGGGACGCGCTTGGGTAAGGCTGTGGATTTGAGCGGCAGCGCGTTGCGCAAAAGTGCAGCCGCCGCCGCCCAAGGGGGTAAGGCTATGGCGTTTTGGTCTTTTGGCGGGGGCGGGACCGCGGGCGATTTGCATGTCCCCCGGGAGCTTGAAACCCAGTTGCAGCGGTTTCCGCTCACGCAGGATATCGGCGCGCGGGCCATCCGCGCGCTGGTCAGCGAGGCCTCCTGGTTCAGCCTGCCGGGCGGGACCATCCTGCCGCGCGACGGCGACAATGACAGTGCCGTGTTCCTGGTCATTAGCGGCGCACTCGGCGTCTATGCCAATGACGACAGCGAGGCCGATCGCTTCGTCGCGCATATCCCGGCTGGCGAGATGGTCGGCGAAATGTCCATGCTGTCGGGCGAGTCGCACTCGGCGACCCTGGTGGCCTTGCGCGACTCTCAAATGCTGCGTCTTCCTAAAGAAGCGTTCGAGCGCTTGATGGCGCGCCATCCGCGCCTGTCCTTGAATATGATGCGCATCCTGGTCCGCCGTTTACGCAACACCACGGGGCGCTCGGCCAAAACGATCAAGGCGCGCAGTCTGGCGATCATCCCCTTGCACAATGGTGCGCAGAGCCTGGACCTCGCTCAGCGTCTCAGCACAGCTCTGCGCAATCTGTCCTTGTCCGTTGAGATGATCCGGCCAGCCGAGAGTGGCCAGGCCCCGACCGTCGTGGAGGCGAGCCATGACATCGTCCTCTATGCAAGTGAGCATGCCGATGGCGCGTGGACGCAATATTGCTTGCGGCAGGCGGACCGGGTGTTGTTGGTCGCGGCTGAGGGGATGCCCATCCCATCCCATCCATTTATCGGGATGCCAGAGGGCCGGATCAAACGGCAGATGCCGGAGCTGGTCGTTATGCGGGCCTCGCAAGGCGCGCCGAAATATCCGGAACTCACCCACAAGATCGCTTCGGCTTATAGTTTGCACCACTACATCTGCCCGCAGTCCCCCGGCGACGTGCAGCGCTTGGCACGGGTATTGACGGGCCGCTCGGTGGGCTTGGTGCTCGCGGGCGGCGGCGCGCGCGGCTTTGCGCATATCGGCATTATCCGCGCCTTGCGTGAGGCTGGCGTGCCCTTCGATTTGGTCGCTGGCGCCAGCATGGGGGCGATTGTGGGGGCCTGCGTCGCTATGGGCTGGAATGACGAGGAAATCTACGCCCGCATGCATGAGGCCTTCGTCAAGAACAAGCCCTTGTCCGACTTCACCTTGCCTTTGGTCTCGGTGTTCCGTGGGCAGAAGGTGACGCGCATGCTTCAGGAGAATTTCGGCGATCTGCGGATCGAGGAATTGCGCCTGCCCTTTCTGTGCACCTCCAGCGATCTATCATCCGGCACCACGCATGTGCACCGCACGGGCCCCGTCTGGCGGGCCTTGCGGGCGAGCGTGGCGATCCCAGGCCTTCTGCCGCCCGTGGTGGAGGAGGGGCGCCTCCTGGTCGATGGCGGCCTCATGAACAACTTTCCCGTCGATGAGATCGCGCGCCTTAGCCGCGGGCCCATCGTGGGGATCGACGTGGCGGGGGAGGAGAATTTCTCCGCGCTTGAGGACGATATCGAAGGGCGCACCTGGTGGCGGCTGTGGCGCGATCAGATGACCCGCAAAGGCGCGCCCTCTATCGTCTCGATCCTGATGCGCTCGGGGACCGTCGGCAACGAGGCCATCCGGCGGCAGGCGCGGTCCATGACCGATTTCCTCCTCGATCCGCCATTGCCAGGCATTTATCTGCGTTCCTGGAAGGCTTTCGATCAGGCCGTCGAGCTCGGCTATGCCCATGCGGCCGAGATGATCGAGCAAGACGGCCTCAACTTCCTCTGGGCGGTCAAGGGGACGGGGTAGGGGGCGTCACGTGTTTGCCTGCAATGCCATCTCGTCGCTGACCGCGCGGCGCACAGCACTGCGCTCGGTGTTGGCGGCGAAGTAGGCATCAACATTGGGCCATGCCGCTAAGTCCGTCCCGATCCTCTTGAGAAGCATCAAGGCCCACGTCAAATAGGCATCCGCCACGGAAAACCGCTCCGCGACCAGCGCCGTTCTCCCCGCGAGCTTCCCATTCAGATAGGCCATCTTGGCGGGGATCAGGGTTTTCACGAACTCTTTCGCCTCCGGGGGCGATGTTGGGGCAAAGAGTGTCCAAAAGACCTGCTTGTGCACCTCGCTGCCAACATAGGACAGCCAGGACTGCAATTCATAGCGTGCAAAGCCTCCCGGCGCAGGGGCCAGCGCGCCCGCCGGCGCCAGGTCTGCAATGTATTGCAATACGGCTGCGTTCTCAGTCAGTGCTGTGCCATCGCCGAGGACAAGTGTGGGGACCTGACCCTTAGCCGTCACATCGTAATAGTTTCCGCCGCCTTCAATTTCTTTGGATTGCAAGGTCACGCGGCGATAGTCCGCGGGAATATCAGCTTCGTAAAGAGCAATGCGCGATGCCAGAGAGCACGCCATGGGCGCAAAATAGAGCGTCAGAGCCATTATCACGTTTCCTTGAAGGATTATGGAACGATCAGTATAATATCAGAAAACTGGCTCAACGCAACGATTATGTATCGAATGGTATGAAATGTCTCGTGGACCCGGGCGCCCCCGCGCCTTTGATGAAGATGCAGCTCTGGATGCAGCGATCCAGGTCTTTTGGCAAGCAGGGTATCCGGCTGCGTCGCTCGATGCTCTGACTTGCGCGATGGGCATTGCGCGGCCCAGCCTTTATGCCGCTTTCGGCGACAAGGAGGCGCTCTATGCGCGATGCCTTGGCCGGTACCGTGATCATGTCTGCGCGTTCGTGCAGGAGGCGCTAACGCAGGCGCACGATTTCGAAGCCGGCCTCTCCGCCATGTTCGATCGAGCCATCCTTGTCTACACAAAGCCCACGCCCCGCGGCTGCCTCCTGGCGTCCGCCGCCTTGGGCGATGCGCCCATCCACCCCGATGCGCGTGCAACTGTTGCGCGGAGCTTGGACGCCTTGGAGGCCATCATCGCTGAGTTCTGCGAGCGGTTCGTCTCTACCCGGCGGGACGCCCGGGCGCAAGCCCGCCTCATTGTCACCTTTCTCTACGGCATCGCCGCCCGCGCGCGGCTCGGCGTGCCTGCCAGAGACCTGCGCCAAGATGTGAAGCACTTCACGCTGGTGGTGGTGCGGACGGATTAGTGGGCGATTTGCGATTGCTCAGTGGAATGGCCTGCCGCCCGCCGCTTCAAGCCGTCTTTTTGAAATACAAAGTGTCCAATTGGATTAAGACGGCCCCAACTTCCTCTGGGCAATGAAGGGGACTGGGTAGGGGCGTCACCGCCGATGAGGACGGCTTTTCACGAAACGATCCCTCGGGCCATAAGTGCTGCTTGCGCCTCGGGCAAGCTCGTGACCAGCCCTGCCAGCGTCGGGTGATTGCTCGCCTTCACCTTGTTGATCAAGCGCAAGTTGGCACTTACAAAGAGCGAGTTGCGTTGCAGCGCCAAGGCCAAATAGGCGCAGTCATACGCTGGATGATCCAAGTCCGCAGCGAGACTGAGCGCAGGTCCCAACAGTTCACTGCCGGCAACAATGTCGAGCCCCGACCGAAGCAGGATTTGACCTGCCATTTCGCCTTCCGTGCGTGTCAATTCAGCGCGACGGACCTTCTTCCAAAGGATATTTGCACACTCCATGTATATCAGATCCGGCGCTGCTGCCTTCTCAGATGCGACCAAAGCCACAGCGTCGGGCGATCCTTGTTCTTCTACAACACACTTGATCAAGACGCTGGCGTCAACGACAACGCCGCTTACCGTTCATCCCGTCCTTCGCGCTGAAGGATTTCTGCAGGTGTATGCCTGCGATCTTTGGTCAGCTCCCGTAACTTTGCCGCGGCCTGCAAAAAGCCAGGTGGCTCTTCCGATCGTAACGCTTGGCGAAGTATGTCGAGATGCTCTTCCTCGGCCGACCGGCCGTTACGCGCTGCACGACGCTCTAGCAAGGCGATCAAATCCTTCTCTTTATCTGGAATAAGCAAATTGATTGCCATGCAACCTCCATGAAGTTCTCCAACAAGCCATCTCGGGGCCCTCACGGCCACCACGCCTCATCCTTTGCCTCGTCCAGGCTGAACGGCGCCTCGCCCGGGATCAGCGCCAGGTCCATATCCATCTCGCTGGAGGCATCGCGGCGCGCCTTGCGATAAGCGCGGGCGAATTGCTGCGCCTCATGAGGTTTGAGGCCCGGGTTCAGGCTCAGGTGATCCTCGATCGCCTCGCGCTGGTTCTCAATACTGTTGCGCCAGCTGCGCCCGCGCCGCTCCGGCTGCAGGATCCATTTCAGCAAATGCGTCTGCAGGACACGAAAGCGCTGCTCCAACTCCCGGATTTCCGAAGCACCCAAGGCCGCCATCTCCTCCGCCAGCCCGTCCCAGTCCAGCTCATTGGCCGAGCGCCGGCGCAACGCATCGAGCTGGCTCTGCGTCCAGCTATAGAAATCCGTATCGTGGAGCGGCTTGTTCACGGCCACCACCCCTCATCCTTTGCCTCGTCCAGGCTGAAGGGCGGCTCGGCCGGGATCAGCGCCAGGTCCATGTCCATCTCGCTGGAGGCATCGCGGCGGGCCTTGGTATAGGCATCGGCGAATTCCTCCGCCTCCAGACGTTTGAGGCCCGGATTGCGCTTAAGGTGACGCGCAATGTCGCTGCGCTGATTTTGGATCGTGTTCTCCCAGCTGCGCCCGCGCCGCTCCGGCTGCAGGATCCATTTCAGCAAATGCTCCAGCAGCACTCTGAACCGCGTGTTCAGCTCCCGCTCCTCTGAGGCTCCCAAGGCCGCCATCTCCTCCGCCAGCCCGTCCCAGTCCAGCTCATTGGCCGAGCGCCGGCGCAACGC
>DMER01000095.1 GCA_003451645.1 Alphaproteobacteria bacterium
GCCGGCGACCAGCGCCACGGTCTCCTCATCATCCATCGCCATGCGGGCAAAGGTCTCGCGGATATCGCGGGCGGAGGCGACCGGATCGGGCCTGCCATTAGGCCCTTCAGGGTTGACGTAGATGAGACCCATCTGTACGGCCGCCAGCGGGTTCGCCAGATCGCGCTCGCCACTATAGCGCTCGTCCGCTAGCCATTTGCCCTCAGGGCCCCAATAGATGTCCTCCTCAGGCTCATAGATGTCGGCGCGGCCGCCCGCGAAGCCGAAGGTCTTAAAGCCCATGGACTCCAGTGCGACATTCCCGGCCAGGATCATGAGATCGGCCCAGGAGAGTTTGGCGCCATATTTCTGCTTGATCGGCCAAAGGAGGCGGCGCGCCTTGTCCAGATTGCCATTGTCGGGCCAGGAGTTGAGCGGCGCAAATCGCTGCGAGCCGGAGCCCGCGCCGCCGCGCCCATCGCCGGTGCGGTAGGTGCCCGCGCTATGCCAGGCCATGCGGATGAACAGGGGGCCATAATGGCCATAATCCGCCGGCCACCAGGGTTGGCTGTCGGTCATCAGCGCGTGCAAATCCTTAACGACCGCGTGCAGGTCCAAGGTCTTGAAGGCGGCGGCATAGTCGAAACCGGCCTGCATCGGGCTCACCAGCGCCGAATTTTGATGGAGAATCTTGAGGTTAAGCTGGTTGGGCCACCAATGGGCATTGCCTTGGGGGCCGGAGGCGGTATGGCGGCGTTCGCCATGGGCGACGGGACATTTGGCTTCGGTGGTCATGCTCGGTGGCTCCTGCTGCTGGGGTGCACTTTAGAATTGATCTAATCTACCATGGCTGAGAGTCAATGGCTTGGGCATGGTTTTTTTGGGCGGCTGAGGACGGTTAGATGATGGTCCCACTTTGCGCCAGGCGCGCATAATGCGCGAGTTCTGGCGAGTGGGCGCCCTTGCGCAAATAGGCCTCAATGATCGCCGCCGCGCGCTCACTCTGGGCCCCGGTCTGGACATGATGGCCAAGACCATGCAGGGCGCTCTCTTGGCACGCGGGATTGGAAAGGGTGAGCGCGGATTGGAGGACATCAAGCAAAGGGCCAGGGGACGCCGCCGCAAAGGGCGACACATCCCAGAACATGTAGCACGTGGCATTGAGGCCATTGCCGCCAGTCTGATCATTGTAGCCAAGAACGGGCGCACAGCGGGGATCAAAGCATCCCCGGTAAAGATCAGCGATTGCCATCACGACATCAGCACGGCGCTCCTTTGGCAGCGGCTTAGTGGTCAAGGCATGCACAATATTTCCACACGAACCATTTACGATGTGATTGAGCCCTTGGGCGATTTGGTCATCGCTGAAGCGGGCGAGGTCTTGGCGCGCGGCTTTGAACGTGTGAATGACAAGGTCCGCAAGCTCTTCGGGCGGGGCTTGGAACGGCACATAGCGCTCTAAGTACCAAGCCCGCTCGGTCACAGGCCGGTCGAACAGGTAGCCCAGCCAGTCCCCATAGCGAGGGGGCGGGGGACCGAGATGTGATGGCGTGACCTGACCTTTGGGCATGCTGGGGACCTTACCCCGGCAAGGGGCGTTCGGAAAAGGGAGGAGATGGGGGGCAGTTGGATGCAAGGCTAGGTCAGCGCACCCGCCCACTTCAGCTAAACAATCTCAATCGCACTCTGCGCCGCATTCCAACGCCTCAACAAGGCGCGAGAGGGTCGATTTCGCTTCTAGCATGTTCACAACGGGCATCATTGGGTGTTAGCTAAAATTAGCTCATTAGTCGATGAGCACCCCTTGATTCGGGTTCTACTGCGCCCCCGGCATCAGCCCCGCCGCGGTCAGGCGCTCGATGATGATGGGCCAGAGTTTCTCTGGGATGTCGGGCAAAGGCGGGTGGCTGGTAAAGGCGTGGGAGTTGGTGTGCACGCGCTCGCCCTGGCGGATGATGAAGCCCTCATAATCCTTGGCGACGACCGCGTTGCAAATGTCCGTATACCGATTAAGCCCGCCGGCATAGGGCATGAACATGCGTGGCTTTCCCGGCACATTGGCGCCCATATACCAGCTGTTGGCTTGGGGGAGCAGGGTTGGCGTGACGGCCTCCGCCACATGGCGCACCCAAGCGGCCTCGGCCTCCGCACTTGCCTCGATACTGGTTTGCTGGCGCTGGTTGAGCGAGACCAGGCAATCGGCGATCCACTCCACATGCTGCTCGATCGAGTTGATCATGTTGGTCAGCACAGACGGGCTGCCCGGTCCCGTGATCGTGAAAAGGTTCGGGAAACCTGCCACCATCAGGCCCAGATAGGTGCGCGGCCCCTCCGCCCAGTGATCCTTGATCCGCCGTCCATCGCGGCCGCGCAGGTCAATGCGGTCGATGGCGCCGGTCATCGCATCAAAGCCGGTCGCGAGCACTACGGCATCGAAGTCATACTGCCGTGCGGCGGTCTTGATTCCCGCTGCATTGAACGTTTCGAGCGGCTCGGCGCGCAGATCGACAAGGGACACATTGGGCCTGTTGAAGGTCGCGTAGTACCCGGTATCGACGCACGGCCGCTTGGTGCCAAAGGGATGATCCTTGGGCGTCAGCAAATCGGCGACCGCTGGATCGGCAACCTGCTCGCGGATCTTCTCAGCGACAAAGTTGTGTACGATCCGGTTCGCAGCAGGGTCGATGCCCGTGTCCACAAAGGCACCCAGGATGCGGAACCCGCCCCAGGCCCAGCGGCGTTCCAACTCTGCACGGATCTCTTCCGGAGGCGTTTCGGTGGCGAGCCGTGTTGTGGTGCCGTCGTTCTGAAAGCCGCCGGCCGTGTCGCGCGAGGCGGCACGATAGGCGCGGGGATCGCGCGCCCAGGCCTCCAAATCGGCTTTAGGGATCGGGCCATTATGGGCGGGCATCGAATAGTTTGGCGTACGCTGGAAGACCGTTAGGTGGGCCGCTTGTTCCGCAATCACGGGGATCGACTGAATGGCGGAGGAGCCGGTGCCGATAATGCCCACGCGCTGCCCCGAAAAATCCACGCCCTCATGCGGCCAGCGCGAGGTGCG
>DMER01000135.1:0-650 GCA_003451645.1 Alphaproteobacteria bacterium
TCGTGCTCGCCCTTCTTTTTCTTTGGGTCAGCAGCGGCCGTGTTCACATGGTGATGGTGATCGTCGTGGCCTTGACCCTTCTTCTTCTTGCCATGGCCATCGTGATGGTCGTCGTGATCGTCATCATGGTCATGGTCGTGATCATGGCCGCTCGCCATCGCCTGAGTGTGACGGCGATCGTCATAGACTTCAGGTGTCGCTTCAAGGATCCGCTTCAAATCCATGGTCAAGCGTTTTGCACGCGCGATCAGCTGATCGTAGGAGCACGCGATGATGCGGATGTTCTGAGACCAGCCTTCGACGCGCGGCGCGCCGAAGTCCTCGTCCACCTCACCGCCAATCACAAAGATATCGACCGGCATGCCGTCCGTAATCATGCCGCCACGGATCAGCTCCCGGGCATAGTCCCACGCCTTAGTCTTATCGGAGTCGTTGATCCGGCTGGCGGGATTTTTAAGGTCGACCAACATCAAGCCGGTCCGGTGAATGTCGCGCCATTGATGGCCAGCCTGCAGACTGGCGCTCAACGCGGTCACCGCTACGATGTCCGGTTGCTTCATGCTGTCTGACGCTGCATGCGCCGCGCCTGCTTCAGAAACGATCGTACCCACTGTACGATTGACCCAAACCTTGCCCTCAACCGCCACGAA
>DMER01000135.1:860-1841 GCA_003451645.1 Alphaproteobacteria bacterium
CCCACGAAGTCGGGTTCAAAGACCCACAGGTTGCTCGCGAGCAAGGGCCGAATGTCTTCGACAAGGGCCGCACGGTCGCCCCAGATGGCCTCCATCTTGCTGACCGCGTCGACGCGCGCACCGACCACTTCCAGGCTCGTTGACGCCCAGGCCGGACGCGCTAGCCAAGCCTGATCCAGATGGTTGCGGAAGGTCATAAGATCGCTGAGCTCGTCCGCCGATACGCCCAACGCATGGTTCAGATCGACATCTTTGACCTCAAGCAGGGGCGCGATCTCGCCAGAGCGCGCAAACACGCCCGCCGCTTCAAGGAAGCGCTTCTTCTGATCGTCCGAGCCTAAGGCATCAAGGCACAGCTTGTCGTAAAAATACTGCACATTCTGGTTGGCGAGCACGCTGTCGCTCCGCAACTGCTCCGTCTCGCCCTCTTTGCTCTTCAATTCCATCCGAAGCCCGCGCGCCTCGTCATTGAGAGCCTTAAAGCGACGGCGCGCCTTGGATTGCTCCAACCATTCCAACACGGCCCCAGCAAAGGCCACTGAAATTGCGAGAAAAGCGACCACACCGGCCGGTGACAAAATATCAGCCATCACGTCCATCCAATCCCCCGACACACTATGCAATGATCAATCTCAGCCCCATTTCGAACACTGTATGCGAATTCGATGCCGGTTGACAGGGGAACGAATCAGCCGGAGGCCGCTCAAGCCATCAAAACTCAAGGATTTGAGGGGATTAAATGTGGCGGAAATGCCTCAGAGGCGCCACGACTTGCACTGCATCAAGACCGCTTGACAACACTCTCCGCCGATGGCTGCACGCGCCGTTGGCATCGGCTGGGCCCCCAAGGAGCCGGCAGCACTGACGCACCACAACTGCAGCCTGTAACATGTTGGCGGCTAGGTTTCAGGCTGGTGGAGCCAAGGGGAGTCGAACCCCTGACCTCTTGAATGCCATTCAAGCGCTCTCCCAACTGAGCTA
>DMER01000135.1:2043-5778 GCA_003451645.1 Alphaproteobacteria bacterium
CCCAACTGAGCTATGGCCCCGATGCCAGATCAAGCAGGTGCCTTGGGATGCACCCTGCGTAAACGTGCTGTTTGTCACGGCCGGTCAAGCCCCGTCAAGCGCAAAGCTGCGCCGTGGCGGCCTGCCGGTTGCCCGTTATTCCTTGTCGATTTCGTCCTTGTCTATCACGTCCGAGAGGTCATCGTCCTCATCTTCCAAATCTTCGATCAGCGTGTCGTCTTCATCGTCGTCGACGACATCTTCCTCATCCTCGATATCGTCGACCTCGACCTCGTCACCCTCGGGCTTAGGGTCGTCGGTGTCCTCTGCATCTTCATCGGTCACAAGAACTTCGTCCGGGACCTTGTCTTCGTCGATTACAACCTCTTCGATTTCTTCTTCAGCGGTCTCTTCCTCGCTGACCGCCTCTTGATCCTCGTTTTCGTCTTCGTCGTCGCGTTCGACGACATCCTCTTCGGCCGCCATGGCAGCTTCAGCGGCACGCGGATCCTTTGCGGCCGCGCCGCGCGGCCGCCTGGCTCTCAGCAGCATCTCCGGCTGAAAGCTGAACGCGCATTTGGGACATTGGATTGGGCGCTTGTTCAAGTCATAAAACTTGGCGCCACAGCTTGGACAGACGCGCTTTGCGCCCAAATCGGCGTGGGGCAAGGAAGTTCAAGGTCCTATTTGTTATTGATCTCCACCGGAAATGGCAGAAATAAGTCGCGTCGTTTGCCATGTCAGCGCGCCACTGTCAAAAAGAAGATGCATTCCAACCGGTCTCTCAGCGGAAAGGCAGCTATCCACCGTGTCCAACTTGCCCCGTCCCACGCCCATGACGGCCCATCCGTCTCCCGCTTTGCAGGGACATGCGCGCCCACCTGGGGATAAGTCCATCTCCCATCGCGCGCTAATTTTCGGTGCCCTGGCCGTTGGGCGAACGACTATTGACGGGTTGCTTGAGGGCGAGGATGTTCTGAATACCGCGCGCAGCTTGCGGCTTTTGGGGGCTGACATCCAGAAGAGCGGACCGCCTGGTGAATGGGTCATCGAGGGCGTGGGCGTTGGGGGATTCCGGGAGCCTGACCAGGTCTTGGACCATGGAAATTCGGGAACCGGCGTGCGCCTTATGATGGGCGCAGTCGCGACAACTCCCATTGCCGCGACATTCACCGGCGATGCTTCGCTGAACCGGCGGCCGATGGGACGCGTGTTGGAGCCATTGTCCCTCTTTGGGACATCCACCTTGGGCCGGGCCGGGCAATTGCTTCCGCTTACCCTGCAAGGCGTGCAGGCGCGACGCCCTGCTGAGTTCACGATGACGGTCCCTTCGGCCCAGGTGAAATCCGCATTCCTGCTGGCGGCGCTGAATGCGCCAGGCCGCTCCCGGCTCATTGAGCGCGAGGCAACCCGCGACCACACTGAGAAAATGTTGAAAGCCTTTGGCGCCGATGTCAGCGTCGCATTAGACAGCGACGGCCGCAGCGTTATCGATCTGGTCGGGCAGCCGGAGTTGCGCCCCCGTCATGTGGTGGTGCCAGCAGACCCTTCGTCAGCGGCGTTCATCGTGGTTGCGGCGCTTCTCACCCCGGGCTCCAAGGTCACGATCAGCAATGTCTTGATGAGCCCGACTCGCTCGGGCCTGTACGCCACCTTGCAAGAGATGGGCGCCCGCCTGACTATCCGCGATCTGCGTGAGGAGGGTGGTGAGCCCATTGGCACTATTGATGCCGAGTATTCTGACTTGACGGCCATTCGTGTACCCGCGGACCGCGCGCCAAGCATGATCGATGAGTATCCAATCCTTTCGATTGCCGCCGCCAACGCGATAGGCCGCATGCGCATGGAGGGTCTTGCCGAGTTACGCGTTAAGGAAAGCGACCGGCTTGCGGCCGTTGAGGCTGGCCTCACAGCAATTGGCGTGCGCTGTGCGGCAGACAAGGACACTCTTGAGGTGAATGGATGCGGCCCGGGCGCGGTTCCCGGTGGCGGACTAGTGCGCACCCAGATGGACCACAGGATCGCCATGGCGTTTCTGATCGCGGGGCTCAGCGCGCGCGCCGCAGTGCCGGTCGACGATACCAGCATGATTGCAACCAGCTTTCCCGAGTTTGTGCCCTTGATGCGGCGCCTGGGCGCAAGGATTGAGGCGGCGCCCGCATGACACGGCCTTATGTCGTCGCCATTGACGGGCCTGCGGCGTCGGGCAAGGGTACGTTAGCCAAAAGGGTCGCCGAGGCGTTTGAATTTGCCTATCTTGATACCGGGTCGCTTTACAGGGCGGTCGGTGTTGCCACATTGCGGACTGGCGGCGACCCTGCTCACCCCCAAGACGCCCTGCACTCAGCGCTGTCGTTTGACCTTAACCTTGTTAACGATCCAGCCATCCGCTCCCGCGCGGCAGGTGAGGCCGCAAGCCAAGTGGCGGCCCATCCCGGCGTGCGAGATGCCTTGCTCGCTTTTCAACGGGATTTCAGCCGGGTCCCTCCGGGCGGCGCGCCTGGTGCGGTGCTCGATGGGCGGGATATCGGCACAGTTGTATGCCCAAATGCTCACGTAAAGCTCTTCGTGACCGCCTCAAGTGAGGCGCGCGCGCACCGGCGTTGGCTTGAACTGCGCCGCCAAGGCGAAGCGGTTGAGGAGGCCCAAGTCCTTCAGGACATTCGCAACCGGGACGCCCGAGACGCGGGCCGGGCTTCGGCGCCCATGAAGATCGCCGATGATGCGCTCTTGCTGGACACGACTGAATTGAGTATAGAAGAAGCGGTTTCAAGTGCTATTGCGCTTGTCGCCAACGCTTTGCGTCTTCAGCCAAAGTGATGCCGCGTCCGCAGATGGGGGGAACTCCTGCGGCGCGCTTTTCGTTTTGGGGCATGAGTTGCGATGAGGTCCGTGGACACCATGGGGTCTTTCGTAAATCTGCAAGGCTGACGAAGGTCTGCTCAATCTGGGCGGCGCAGTGTGTGTCCTTCAACCTTGAGGGTTCGCCAAGGGCTATCCGCGATGCGGATGATGCCCGGCAAGCCTAGACCGCCGGAGAAAACCGGTTGGCATGTAACGTGATTTGGAGACTCTGTTTCGAATGGCTCGTTCTGTCCGCGCGCGCATGGCGCCGCATTTGGCTAATCTGCCGCCTGCAAAAGAAGACTTCGCGGCACTTCTCGATGAAAGCTTGCAAGTTCAAGGCCTTCAAGAAGGCAATGTCGTCACGGGCCGCATCGTGGCGATTGAAAACGACTATGCTGTTATCGATGTCGGTCTTAAGACGGAAGGCAAAATCCAACTCAAGGAATTCGGACCTGCCGGCGTCGCCAAGCCCATCGCGGTCGGCGACAATGTTGAGGTCTATCTGGAGCGCGTTGAAAACGCTCTGGGCGAGGCCGTGCTTTCGCGCGAGAAGGCGCGGCGCGAGGAATCCTGGACCCGCCTGGAGCGGGCGTCCACCGACAAGATCCGCGTCATGGGCGTGATCTTTGGCCGTGTCAAAGGCGGCTTTACCGTCGATCTCGACGGCGCTGTCGCCTTCCTGCCCGGCAGCCAGGTCGATATCCGGCCCGTGCGCGATGTCGGCCCCCTCATGAATAAGCCTGAGCCGTTCCTCATCCTGAAAATGGATAAACGGCGTGGCAATATCGTTGTGTCGCGCCGTGCCGTGCTCGAAGAGAGCCGCGCCGAGCAGCGCAATGAACTCGTCGCCAATCTCAAGGAAGGTCAGATCATCGAAGGCGTGGTCAAGAACATCACCGATTACGGTGC
>DMER01000135.1:6001-6168 GCA_003451645.1 Alphaproteobacteria bacterium
TACGGCGCGTTCGTCGATCTGGGCGGCGTTGATGGTCTGTTGCACGTGACCGATATCGCTTGGCGCCGTGTCAATCATCCCTCAGAGGTCTTGTCCATCGGACAGTCGCTGAAAGTGCAGGTCATCAAGGTCAATCCGGACACTCAGCGCATCAGCCTCGGCATGAA
>DMER01000209.1:0-936 GCA_003451645.1 Alphaproteobacteria bacterium
GGGCGATGGCGTGCTAGGGTCGTGGGTGATGGCTCTCCCACCCTTTTGCCTTGAGGCCCCCTGTGCGGATATTGCGATGGACGAGGCGTATGGTGGTGGCGGCGGTCTTGGGACTGAGCCACATTGTGGCGGCAGCGCATGCCGCGGAGTGGTGTGATCAGGTGGCGGGCGGCGACGCCGCGCTGCTGTCAAAAGGCGAACCGCTGGTGCGTTCTAAGGCCGATCCGGAGGGCGGCTCGGGCGTGATTGAGGGCTGCATCGATATCCCGGTGGCTCCGGCAACCTTGTGGGAGCTCATGCTCGATTGCGCCAAGGCCAAGCAGTTCCTGGAGGACCTCGTCGAGTGCCGGGTCACGGAGCGTGATAGTGCGGGCGCCTGGGATGTGCGGGAGCAGGTGATGGATGTGAGCGCGCTGCTGCCCAATCTGCGCAGTGTGTTCCGGTCGGACTATACGCTGCATCGGGAGATCAGGTTTAGGCAGCTGAGCGGCAATCTCGATCTGATGGAGGGGCATTGGCGCTTGCGGCCTTTCGCGGATGGGCAGAGCACGCGGCTGACCTACAGGGCGCGGATTGCCAGCAGTTTGCCGGTGCCAGACTCCCTTATCCGGAGCATCTTGGCGGGCGAAGCGCCACGCACGCTGACGCTGTTGCGCCGTGAGGCGATCGCCATGGGGGCACCCCGTTGAGCCTGACGGTGTCCATCGTGACGCCAACCCTGAACGAAGAGCAGTTCATCGCGCGCCATATTGCCAGCGCCGCTGAGCACCAGCCTCTGGAGCATATCATTAGTGATGGCGGCAGCGAGGACGCAACAGTGCGTCTGGCGCAAGCCGCTGGCGCCAGGGTTATCTCCGCCAAGCGGGGACGCGGGCCGCAATTGCAAGCGGGTGCCGAAGCGGCACGGGGCGATGTGCTGCTGTTCCTGCACGCCGA
>DMER01000209.1:1162-10153 GCA_003451645.1 Alphaproteobacteria bacterium
GTGCTGCTGTTCCTGCACGCCGATACGATCTTGCCGCAGGCTGCGCTGGAGCACATTCGGACTGCGCTTAGCGATGGCAAGCAAGACAGCGGCTGTTTCCGGTTGCGGTTTGACCGGAGTGGCAGGTTGCTGGGGCTTTATGCCTGGGCGACGCAGTTCGACACGCGCTTCACGACCTTTGGCGACCAAGCGATGTTTGCGACGCGTGCGGCCTTCAAGGCCTCAGGCGGGTTCCCCGATTGGCCTCTCCTGGAGGATCTCGCACTTAGGCAGAGATTGCGCGGGACAGGGTGTTTCCGGAAATTGCACGCTGCGGTCACCACCTCAGCGCGACGGTTCGAGAAGCATGGCGTGATCCAGACGCAGTTGCGCAATGCGAGTATTTTGGGGCTCTACGGCCTGGGCGTTCATCCTGAGACATTGGCGCGCTGGTATCTGCCGCATCGCGTCTGCCGCGATAAGGACGAGCCCATCACGCCGTGGTGAGGGGCTGCGCGCACCCACGTGCCGGGGAGTTGAGGTGCCCGTGAGGGCCTGCCGCGCTAGGCCTGTCTGAGGAATTGCGTCGGGCAATCAGCACGGAGGATGGCGTCATGCAAGCAGGGCTGCAGTGGTTGAGCATGATCATGTTCACTTTGGTCAGCGTGTTTCTGGTCTTGTTTGGGCTGCTCTATGCCAATGTGCCGGACATGTTGTTCTTTCATGCCCAGGCGGTGCCAGAAGTCCATCGCGAGGCCGTCAAACCGCTCTATTTCGCGCTCATGAAACTGGTTGGCGGTGCATCGATCGGTCTTGGCATTCTGGGCGGCTTTGCAGTGTGGGGACCGATGCGCGCGGGCGTCCCCAATTGCGGGTTTGTGGTGAGCGTTGCCTATATCATCGCTTTTGCGGTGGCGGGCTTCACCGCCATCCGCCTGAATGAACTGACCGGCGCCGATGTTGCCTGGTACAATATGGCGATCTTGTCAGCGATGACGCTCATCGGTTTCTTGGCGCATGCGGCCGCTCCGCGTGAGCGGCACGCGGCGCTGGCTTGATATCTGCGCGAAGCTGTGGCGGTTAGGCCGCCACTGGGATAGGGGCTTCGGCCTGCCGGTCCGCAGGCTGACGATAACCGTTCAGAGCACGGTCCATGATGTCTTGCGCCTCAGCGCTGAGGGCCGGGGATGCGGGGTCCGTCCCCAAAAGCTTGAGGACAGTGGCAGTAGGGATGCGTTCCCCCTTCATGCTGACAAAGCGGGCAACCGTGTAGCCTTGCGCGGCAATTTTTCCGTCGGCGCGTTCAAAGATGTGACGCGCGATCACGCGATCATCGTCCCAGCCTAAGAACTGTGTGCGAATCACAAAGCGCTGGCCCCAGCGCAGTGGCTTCAGGAACACCATGTCTTCATAGGTGATGTGCGGCATCCAGCCCATGGCGCGCAATTTGGGCCAGGCCTTGGTCCGGAACATGTAATCGATGATCGAGACATCGGTCAGTGAGAAATAACGGCTGTTGGTCATGTGCCGGAAGGCGTCTTGATCTGTGAACCAGACTTTGAAATCCGAAACGCATTCATCGAGGATATTGAGGCGGGGACGGCGCAGGCCTTTCAACCAAGCCAAGACAAGGCGGAGGAAAAGATTCATGAGCGGGCTCCACAGGATAGGGCGGACGGATCATGCTGTCCGTGGGCGGAGCCTAGCCCAAACTTTGCTCGAGTGGGTTAACGCCGTTCAAAAATCAGAATGAGCCGGTGGTTCTGAAACCGCCACTGCTTTTGCCGCTCGAGCCTGTGGGGAAGCGGCGGATACGGATGCCGCTGCCGCTGGAGGAGCCGCCCGAATAGGGCCAGGAGCCGCCTCCAAAGCCGCCTGGACCACGCGGCAGGCGCAAGGAAAACCCTTTGCCCAGCGCATCGCGCAAATCGGATGACCGCAGCACGCCATTCACAATGCCCGCTATCACTTCGCCTATGAGGCCCTCATTGCTGAAGGATCCGAAGGGCTGATCATATCCACGGTTGCGGGCCTCGGTGCGCGCATCCTCTAGTTCTGAGCGCTTACGCGCCAGATCGCGGATCGTCTCGCGCGTTTTTGCGAGCTCCGCATCGAAATCCTTGAGCTTGCGGCTGTCGTCCATGATCCGTGTCAGGACTTGTTCGTCTTCAGGAGTGGGGGTAGCTATCGCCTCCCGGTACAAGGCGTTCAAGTCCTCCCGCGCCAAGCTCTCGGCCAAGAGGGCAATGGCCTTGTCGTGGGTTGCTCTTTCTCCGGAGCCGGACAATTCCTCGATCTTGGCGTCCAATTGCTTGAGGGTGGCTTGTGCCGTGTGGAGGGCGGTGTCTGCGGCGGCGAGGCGGCCATTGGCTTGCGCCAAGGATTTTTCCAAAGGCTCAACGCCATCCGCGACGAGGGCCTGACGTTCGATCGCTTCGAGACGGGAGCGCTCCACCTCTGATTCTTTCTCTTTGGTGCGTGCATGGTCGCGCAAGCGGACCGGAATTTCCTGCAGCATCGCAAAGTCGGGGCGGAAGCGCTGATAATCCACCAGGCGTGCGCACCAGGTATCGAGCATACGCACGATCCCGCCACCGCTATAGGCCTGCGTGCCAAACCCGCGGCGCCACAGATAGATGAAGACCTCGTCATTCTCGTAAGGCTTGCGTTTAGCCGCCAAATCGCGCTCGGCCGCATCGGCCTTTTTATCCGCCTCATCAGCGATCGCCTCGGCCATGCGCACGGCAGCGGCTTGAGCTTGCCAGCTCCCGTCATTTTGCATGCGCGCTTCAACGGCGGCGCTCAAGGTTTCGACGGCTTGGCTTGCGTTTTCCGCCGCAGCAGCCGCGGCGGCCTTCTCAGCGCGGGCCTCTTCCAGCGCCCGGCTCGCTTGCTCGCGGTTGCGGGTGTGCAGTTCGATCTCCCGCCTGGCTTCTTCAAGAAGAGCCAGCGCGCGGCGCTCCGCATCATCGAGGGAGACCGTGATCGGACGCGCCTGTAACGCATCGAGCTTGATACGGGCCAATTGCTTATAGTCTTCAACCTGCCCTGCGCGGACACGCGCGGCTTGCTCGGAAATCGATGACATGACTTGCGTCAAACGGTCTTCGTCCGCGCGGATGCCGCGCATGGCGCTCTCAATGCGAGCAAAGGCGTCATTGCCAGAGATCATGGGCGGCCTATTCCTCCCATTCCGTGATGGCGCCGCCATCGATCGGCATCACATTGCTGGGGCCTAAGAACCCGCGTTTCTTCTCTGCCACCAGGTCGACCTGAATGATGCCGTCTTGACGTTTGTCCTTTTGGACTGCGCGGTAGAGGTCTTGCGAGACACGCACGGCCCAGCGGTTGACAGTCTTGGTCCGGCCGGTTTCCTCAGACTTGATGCTCTGAGGCACGACGCTGCCATCCGGCGCCAAAGCTTGCACGATCAGATAGTAATTGCGCGCTCTGGGGTTTTCGTCAGGGGTGCGCTCGACACCCGATGGTTCGCGCATCACGCGCACTTGGAATTCCTGCTGCAAGGTCTTGTGGAGCGCAAGGAGGTCCGCGATGGTTTTGCGCACGGCCTCCGGGTCTTTGCGGCCCAGCCCAAAACGGCCATCCGCGCGCAAGGCGCCCGCTTGGCGTTTGGCCTCGTCTTCTTGAGCAAGGTTGATCACCTGAACATAGGCGTCTTCCAAAGCGCGCGGCAGCTCGTCGGCCAAGGCAACCCGGACCTGCGCTTCGGCGGCTTGTTTGGGGGCCACAAAGCCATAGTAGTAGCCGCCCCAGCCGATCCCAAAGGCGGCAAGGCCTGTTGCCGCCCAGAGCCCCAACGCGGTCCGGCGCACCCAGAGGCGGGCGAGCGTCAGTGCCCAGCTTTCCTTGGGCGCCACATAGGTAAAGCGGCTCTCCTTAAGCGCCCTGATCCCTTGATCGAGAACCGCGTCGGTGACGGTTAGGCCCTGGCTCTCATAGAGTTCGCGCAGCCGCGCCTTGAGCGTACGGTCACGGTCATCCTGGCTGAGTTCCTCAGCGACCAGGTTCTCGTTGTGGCGCAACGTGTCGACCACATCCATCGCCATCATCACTTCGTCGAGTGACTGCGGCTTTGGCGCCGCCGGCGCAACCGGTGCTGGCCCGCTGGGAGCGGCGGTGCTCAACGGAACGGTACCAGTTGCGGCCTCGGCAGACATGACAGATCTCGTTACACGTGCGAATCAGGGATAAGCCGCGATTGTCTACAGCGTATTCCCTTGTGCGGCCAAGGCGGCAATCCGGCGCTTGCCATCCTCCACGGCATCGCGGATTTCCTGGCTGTTCTGGGTCGCCAAGCGCCGCATCTCGTTGATGATCGAGAGCGACTTTTCCTGGAAGCCAATGACACTATCGACCAGTTTCTTCACGGCGTCAGCGCGGATGGTAGGCCCATAGCCTGCCTTCACCGCTGCTTCTTGGACCTTGTCGCCGATTTCAGACAAAACCTCAATCGACTTGGACATGCCCTCCTTCATGGCCTCAACCGTTTGGGTGGATTCGTGCAGGCCAAACATGCCGGTAAAGGAGGCTTTCAGCGCGGTCAACACGCTGTCATTGGTCGAGAAGAACGAAATTGACTGCTGATAGATGCGCTCCTTGGCGTTCGTCGTTTGCATCAGACGCGCCATGATCACTTCGGAGGTGTTGTAGCCAACGGTGAGATTGTCGGAGAGGTCCTTCGAAATCTGATAGCGCTTGTCCTCGTCCTGCATGCGGCGGAGCAGTTCATCGCGCTCCAGTTCCAGCTTGGCCCGCTCGGCCGGTTGGCTGCCCGCGTAATTGGCGACCTTTGCGGAGGCTTCATTCAAGATTTCCTTAGCCGTGTTCAGTTTGCCCTCCGCCTTTGCCAGCACCTCGAGGGCCGCGACCTCGGCCTGCTTCAGGGCACCACGGAAATCGCGGTAAGCGTCCAGGATCACATGCTCGCGCTCGATCTGGTTCTTGGTTTCTTTGGTGACATCGAGGTAGATCGCCCGGATCTTGTCGAAACGCTCCGCAATGTCGCCGCGGGTCATTTTCATCCAGACATTGGTAGCCCGCTCGAATACAGACAGCGAGCCATCTGAAATCTGATCGACCATGGTCTTGGAGTCGTCGCGGATCGAGTTGAAGCCCTCAGTGATCTGCTTGTAGCGGTCACCGATCTGAATGCCCGAGATTTGCTCGCGCACGACTTCGTTGAAGACCGAAGTTTGGCCCAGCGTGCGCGTGATGACCGCGATGCGATCGGGATCGAGGTCAGAAATCTTTTGCAAGAGCCCGGTGATCGGCGCGTCTTCCATCTTTGTGGGCATCAGGCCCATCTTGCGCAAAGCACCGGTTGCGCTGTCCAGATATTGCATCGGCGATTTGACCAAAGCTGACGACATGGTGGACACTCCTGACAGTGAGATTGCCGCGCAGGCTGGCCTTGCGCGATTTTGGGCGGGACAATAACCGCTAAATGGTGCTTTGCCACCAGGATTGCGAGGGGCGTCCTGGTTTTGCGCAGAAAGATCGCCGGACGGCGGCAGCGCGGCTTGCGCCGCCTTCGCAAGTGCAGCATAATCATCGGTGTCCAAGGTTTGTGACGGACTTGTACAAAAAAGTGAGCGTCCGTCAGGCCGTGATGGCCGTATCATCCATAGGGTCTTAAGGCCTCGAGCGTAGCCTGATGACGCAAGGCCACTGCGCTCCTCACCAACCAGATGTGTACCTGCGTATCGCCATGACACAGACCGGACCTGCAACATCCCAGATCAGCGCCCTGACCTTTGAGGGGACGCGGCCCTATACCCGCAGCGAGGTAGCGGCAGACGCGGTCATTCATGTCTTGGGTGTGACAGCAGGTGTGATCGGTGCGGGGGTCCTTGTCACCATGTCGGCCTTGTATGGCACGGGCGCGACCTTGGCGGCCTCGATCATCTATGGGACGGGGCTGGTCGCGATGCTGAGTTTCTCGGCCGCTTACAACATGCACCCGCCAGGGCCACGGCGGGAGTTCCTAAGGCGGCTAGACCATGCGGCGATTTTTCTGATGATTGCCGGGACCTATACGCCCCTGACGACGCTGCATCTGAGCGGGGCCTGGGCGATTACCATCACGAGCCTTGTCTGGGCGATGGCCGTCACGGGGATCACTTTGAAGATCGCCTTTCCCCGGCGCTTCGAGCGCTTGAGCTTGGCGGCCTATTTGGCCATGGGGTGGATGGGGGTCGTGGCGATTGAACCCCTGCTGGCAAGCCTGCCGATGTCGACCTTTGTGCTTATCGGGGTGGGCGGGGTGCTCTATTCGGCTGGCACCGCGTTTCATGTCTGGGAGTCCCTGCCATTTCAGAACGCCATCTGGCATGGCTTTGTCCTTGCGGCGGCGGTGTGCCACTACGCGGCGGTCTTCATCGCGACGCCGTTCCGGTAACTGGTTTGCGTCCGAGATACGCGCTGGTCGCAATGGTTCGCGTAACCTGGCCTCCGAACTGAGTTTGCGCGATGGCCTTGACCTCGGCGAGCAAGCGTGCGCGCGTCGCCTCAGGCGCGATCTGCACGCGGGAAAAGGTGGCATAGAGGTCCGCGATCTGGTCCGGCGTGAAGCTCACCGGCCAATCCCAGCGCGCTGCGATCGTGTCAGCAAAGCCAGCCTTACGCATCTCGCCCAATCTCGCCGCGGTGTCGAGCGCAAAGGGTTTGCTCGCAGCCGCCTTGGGGCCTTGTTCCAGGCCGACGAACAAATGCGCTGTGGCCTTGCCAAAGGCGTCGGGCTGAGCGGGATCGTCATAAACGTTCCACCACATGGCAAAGTGCCCTCTGAGTTTGAGCAGGGTTAGCACCTTGGTCAAGGCCTTCATGCGCGGGAGCCAATGGAAGCTCGTGGCGGCCACCACCAAGTCATAAGTGCCTGGCGCCGCCTCAACGTCCTCGAAGCCAGTGGCCTCGATGGTCAGGCGCGGGTCTGCCCCGCATGCGGCATTCAGGTGGGCACATAAGCGCGGGTCCGGATCGATGGCATGGATGTGCTTTATGCCCCGCGAGAGAAAGGCGCGTGTGGCATGCCCGGTCCCAGCACCGATCTCCAGCGCCTGTGTCTGGCCGGTCAGCGCGCCGTGATCTGCGAGCCAGTCATAGAGCGCCTCGGGATAGCCCGGCCGCGCGGCCTCGTATCGTTCCGGGTCCACGCCAAACCTGAACCGCCCTGGAGACTTCTTTATGGAGGCCACTTACCCCACCCGGCGGCGGAAGAGGTTGATGAGGCGCTCCCAGTGGCGCTCGGCGGCTTGTTTGCGATAGACGGGCCGCAAGGGGAAGGCGAAACCATGATCCGTGTCGGGATAAATCTCGACCTCTGCTAATACGCCGTCCTCTTTCAGGCTGGCGTCCAGTTGGCGGACGGTATCCAGCGGTGCCCAGCTGTCGCGCTCGGCGCAGGCGAAATAGAGTTCGGCCTTGGCCTTGTTGGCCACGCGATGAGGGGATGTAGGCTTGTCGGTGATCAGCATGACCCCATAAAGCGAGGCGGCGGCGGTCACGCGGGCCGGGAACCGCGCGGCGGCATTGATCGCGTGCTGACCGCTCATGCAATAGCCGAGCGTGCCGATGCTGCCAGGCCGGGCGGCGGCGTCTGCATCGGCGAAGGCGATCAAAGTTTCGGTGTCGCGCATGACATTCTCGATCGTGACATTGCTCATGAGGGCGAACATGCGCTTGCGCTCCGGCGCCTCGGGATCCATTGGGATGGGCCAGATCTCCATCACACCATCGCGGTAATAGAGGTTGGGGAGCATGACGTAATAGCCGCAAGCGGCGAGCCGCCGGGCCATGTCGCGCAATTCCTCGCGGATACCAGGCGCGTCCATATAAAAGAGGAGGACAGGGGCGGGGCCACCCCTCTCCGGGTGGACGACAAACGTGGTGCAGCGTCCGTCGCGGGTTTCGATATCGATGGTGCGTTCGATCATGGCATTATCCTCCAAAGCGAAGATTCTCTTAGTGTCGCACGATGCGCAGCGCATTTCATCTGGAGCGCCGCAAGACAGCACTTGGTCCAGGCCCGTCCTGGCACAGTTGATCTTGCGGATTATAGAGCGCGCAATGTTTCAGGGATAGGCAACCGCAGCCGATGCAGCCATCGAGCCGGTCGCGCAGGCGCGTAATCGTTTCGATCCGCTCGGTCAGTTCGCCGCGGATTTGACTGCTGAGCGCGGTCCAGTCCTTTTGCGTAGGCGTGCGATTTTCCGGCAGGGCCCGCAACGCTTCGCGGATACCAGTCACAGTGTAGCCCAAGCGCTGAACGATCAGAATGAAGGACAAGCGGCGGATGTCCGCACGCAGAAACCGCCGCTGCCCACCCGGCGAGCGCTGCGGGGTGATCAGTCCTTGCGCCTCGTAAAAGCGGATCGCCGAGACGCTGAGCCCCGTGCGGGCGGCCAGGTCTCCGATCGAAAGAACGTCCGTTGGCTTGAGCATGAAGAAAATCCCTTGACCTCAAGTTAAGTTGAGGGATTAGGGATCAATCCGTCAATCAGCAAGAGGAGGCATTGATGGCAAAACTGGAGCATGTGAACATCACTGTTCGCAATCCCGAGCAGACGGCAAAAATGCTGTGCGAGGTCTTTGGCTGGCATGTGCGCTGGCAGGGGGCGTCCAAGATGGGCGGGCGCACAGTGCATGTGGGCACGCAGGATGATTATCTTGCGGTCTACACCTTGTCGGGCGAGGCCTCCCAAAAGGCGCAGCCGCGTGAGGCGCTGGCGGGATTGAACCATGTCGGGATCGAGGTTGATAATCTTGCCGCGGTCGAGGCTCGCGTGAAGGCTGCGGGTTACAAGACCTTCTTTCACGGCGAGTTCCCGGACGAGACGCCCGCGCGCGCGAATTTCTATTTCGAGGATGAGAACGGGATCGAGTTCGAAGTGGCGGCGTACCGCCGGTGAGCCCACAAACCTTGTTTGGGCTGGGGGCAGGCGCCGCGATTTTGGGTGGCGGATTGCGGATCGCGGCGGCCCTCATTCCGTACAC
>DMER01000209.1:10357-10544 GCA_003451645.1 Alphaproteobacteria bacterium
CCGCAATCACCTGTGCTTGAGGTGCTCTACGCGGTGATCGATCTGTCGTTGCTGTTTGGCCTCGTGGCGATCTATTTGCGCGTGGCCCCGGCGCTGGGCTGGCCAGGCCTTCTGGCGTTCGCCGTGTCTGGCGCCGGCCTCGCCAGCATCGTCGGCCCCGACACGGAGATGTTTGGCATCGATTGGT
>DMER01000209.1:10695-11288 GCA_003451645.1 Alphaproteobacteria bacterium
ACAAGCGGTACCGGCTCTCGGTGCTGATGCCCTTCCGGCGGATCGCGACCACGAGCCAGACGAACCGCCGCCTCTCGCAGATGGGCGCGACCGGTTCGGCATTGGGCCTTGCCGGGTTGAGCGTTGTGATGGTGTTGGCTGGACGGCGGATCGGTCCAAGCATCATGTGGCTTGCGGTTCTGCCAATGGCAGTGTTCGCGCCTGGACCGGTGGCGAATATTGCGCCTGGGGTCTTGTTCGGTCTGGGGTTCGTCTGGGCGGGACTAAGCGATCTCAGCGCGACAAGGTCAGAACGCTCTCGTCCTTCGCAATCTCGCATTTGACGCCAGCTGGCGCGCCGCTGCAGGGCTGCAATTCGATGTCGCCCAAGCTGCGCGCGCCCGCGCCTGCCTGGAGGTTGAAGCGCAGGATGGCGTTGGTCCCTAAGCGGTCATAGCTCACGGCCATCGCTTGGCTGAAAGCAGCGAGCGCAGGACCGCTCAACGGTTCGCTTACCGCGCCCAAGACAGCATTGCTTTGGCCCGTCTGAGCGGCCAGATGCTGCGCGCGCTGTTCGGCGGTGGGTGGGTAGGCCCAGGCGATGAGCGCCTTGT
>DMER01000209.1:11462-40038 GCA_003451645.1 Alphaproteobacteria bacterium
GGCCCAGGCGATGAGCGCCTTGTCGCCGTCCGACAAGACCTTGTTGACGGGAACGAAGCATTTGGACTGCTGGCCCTTCTTGAAGAAGGCTGGCGCCAGCGAATAATGCATCACCGATTTGGGGTCATAATCGGTGACCTTGAGGTCAGGTCCTGCCACGAGACGGCGCATATTGCGGTCGATCATGGAATCCGACCAGCCGTAACCGCGCAATGTTCGTTTGGTGTAATCCCAGTCCAGTTCCTCATCACATTTGGCGCCAGGGTGTTGGTGCTCATGGGCGAGGCCCAAAGCGTGACCCAATTCATGCAGCACTGTGAAGGTCCAATACCCACGGTCGATGGTGGCGAAGGGCTTGTTGCGGCTGACCCCAATGGCAAGGGTAGGTCTGCTCCGAGTGCGGATGTCGAGTGCGTCGGTGCCGACATAGGCGAAGCTGACGTCCGACTGAAAGGTGATGCGGATCGGGGCGTTCCAGTCGCGGGTGCACTGAGCGAAGTCAGGTGCTGCGCCGAAATCGAAGGAAATATTGCCATGCGCGCTCCAGAGGGATGCGGTCTCCACGAAGAGGGCCTTGCGCTCCCGGTCGCCATCGAGGAAGCAAGCCCTTAGCTTCGCCCCTTGCGGCCATTTCTTCAGTGTGTAAAGGACCGCGCGGGCGCCTGTCCCGGTCTCTGGATGGCCGTCCTCAAAAGCCCTGAATGCCTTGGGGAGAGGGGTTTGCCGGCCAAACAAGCTCTCACCATCGCCGCCGATCCCATGGGCGAGCGCCCCGGTCGCTGCTATGCACGCCAGTAGCGCGGCAAAGCCAAAGCGCAAGATGATCTGCATGACCGTCCTCCCCCGCAGGCCGTTTAGATGGGGATAGTCTAGCGCGGAAGGCGTTAGGCGGAAAGCGGCCTGCGTAGTCGCTCGCTTTATCGGCTTGGCGTGGGCCGAGCCAATGGTCTAGCCTAACGCCGAGCAGTATTTTGCAGGCTTTAAGGGAACTGGGCGGACATGGCGCAGCGCAGCAGCAATTGGATTTGGGCGGTTTTGATCTGCCTAGGGCTCGGCCTTGCGGCGTGTGGGGAGCGGCGTACTGCGGTCAAGGAGGAGGGGCCGCCGGAGCCCGTGCCCATGGGCCAGCTTGGACCTGATGTGACACCAACCGCCTATCGCCTGGATCTTCGCATCATCCCAACCGAGCCGCAATTCGGCGGCCAGGTTGAAATCGATGTCGATGTGGCGCGGCACAAGCAGACTGTCTACCTGCACGCGCGCGACTTGACACTTGAGACCGTCTCGGCCCGGCTGCCGGATGGGGAGGTTATCGCTGGCGCCTATGAGAAGGCGACCGAGACGGGCGTGGCGAAGCTGACCTTTGCGTCCGCGATCCCCAAGGGCGCTGCCACTCTGGTCTTCAAATATTCGGGCAAGCTGGGCGATAAGCCCGATACGCTGTGGGTTGCCGAAGAGGCTGGCGAGCGCTATGCCGCCACGCAGTTCCAGCCGCTGGGTGCGCGCAAGGCCTTCCCTTCTTTTGATGAACCGCGTTTCAAGACGCCCTATACAATCACGCTCACCACGCGCGAGAGCGATGTGGCCGCCTCGAATGCCGCAATCGCAAAGGTGGATAAGATTGAGGGAGGCCTCAAGCGCACGACGTTTGCGCCGACACAGCCGCTGCCCACCTATTTGGTGGCGATGTTCGCGGGTCCTTACGATGTGGTTGAGGCCCCAGCGATCCCAGCCTCGGCGGTGCGGCCCGAACCGATTCCGCTGCGTGGCCTCACCGTCAAGGGCAAGGGTACGCGCATGGCCTATGCGCTGAAGCACACGGCGCCGATGATCGCCTATTTGGAGGAGTACTTCGCCACTGCCTACCCTTACGGCAAGCTCGACATCATTGCGCCGCCCAATTTCTCGGCAGGGGGCATGGAGAATGCAGGCGCTATTACCTATGCCGAGCGGGTGATCTTGCTCGATGAGACAGCATCTGCGGCGGTGAAAGCGCGCTTCTTTATGATCCACGCCCATGAGCTCGGGCATCAGTGGTTCGGCGATCTGGTCACGCCGAAATGGTGGGACGATCTTTGGCTCAATGAGAGTTTTGCCTCCTGGATCGAGATCAAGACAGCGGCAGCCGTTGCCCCCGGCAACGCCTATGAGCGCGGGAACTTGCGCGATGCGATCAAGGTCATGGACCTCGATAGCCTCGACACGGCGCGCGCTATTCGCCAGCCAATCGCTGCGGACGACGACATCTACAACGCCTTTGATGGCCTGACCTATTCCAAGGGCGCGGCGGTGCTGGCCATGTTTGAGGCCTTTGTGGGCGAGGAGGCGTTCCGCGAGGGCGTGCGCGTGCACATGAAGCGCTATGCGCATGGCGTGGCAACCGCGCAGGATTTCCTGAAGTCGCTCGCCGATGGGTCCAAACGGCCGGAGATTGTCGACGCCTTTGAGACCTTTCTGACCCAGCCTGGTGTCCCGTTCGTCCGTGCCAAGATCACCTGTGACAAGACCATCGGCAAGGGCGAGTTCCGCCAAGGGCCCTTCGCGCCGCTGGGCGTCGAGGCCAAGCCAAAGACCTGGTCGGTGCCCTTGTGCTTGCGCAATCTCAACCGCAATGAGCCGCAGCAATGCGCGATGGTTTCGGCACAAGCCGCCGATGTCGTGCTGCTCGATGTGTGTCCTCAGCCGGCGCTGCTGCTCAACTCCGGCGGCAATGGCTATTACCGCTTTGATGTGGGGCCAGAGGGATGGCTGAACATGATCGCCAAGGCATCGGTCTTGAGCGCGTCTGAGCAGATCTCGCTGCTGGACAGTGCGCGGGCGGCCTTCCTCTCGGGCGGGCTTGACGCCAAGACCTATTGGCGGGCGCTGGAGACCTTTGCCAAGGCGGAGGCGTTTGACGCGGTGGGCGCCGTTGCGGACGCGATTGGCGAGCTGCGCGATAAATTTGTGAGCGTAGGCGATCAGGCTGCCTTTGAGCGCCGCGTGCGCTCGCTCTATGCGCCAGCGGTGAGCTCCGCGAGCCTGACGACACCGTCTGCCGAGAGCGTCTTGGGTGCGCAACGGCGGGAAGCACTCATCAGTGCAGCGGCGTACCACGCCCGCGATCCGGCCCTCCTAAAGGCCTTGAGCGATCAAGGCGCCAAAGCGCTTGCGGAAGGACCGCAAGCGGTGGATGCCAATTTGCTGCCCGCCAGTTTGTGGGCCTTTGTGCATCTGGGCGGGGCGCCCAGTGTTGAGGCTGTGATCGCCAAAGTGAAAGCCTCCAGCGACGCGACGTTCCGCTCGACCGCCTTGCGCGCGCTTGCAGGTCTGCGCGGGGAGGCCGCGTTCAAGCCTGTGGGCGATTTGCTGCTGTCCGGCGATCTGCGCACGCGCGAGCGCGCCGATCTGGTGCGTGCGCTCTTTGAAGATGGTGAGGTGCGGGCGATGGGGTGGGCCTTTGTGAAGGCCAATTTCGAGGCGCTTGCGGCCAAAACCACCCTGTCTGGACGGGCGCTCTATATCCGGGTCACTGACGGCTTTTGCGATGAGGCGACGCGGGCGGATGTGGAGGCGTTCTTCACGCCCAAAGTGGCGCAGATGCCCGGCGCACCGCGCAGTCTCGCCAATACGCTGGAGCGGATCGGGCGTTGCGTGCGGCTCGCTGAGGCCAAGACCGCCGAAGTCAAAACGCTCTGGGCGGCAGCGCCTGTAGCGGCACCAGTGCGGCAACGCCGACGACGGTAGGTGGCGGGGCGGTCGCGTCTTAATTGAACGCGCCCCCTCTTGACCCCAGGCAAGCGTGCGCGCAACTGTCTCACCATTGATAACGCGGTTCGAAAACCCCACCCAAGGAGGCTGCCCCCATGAAAACCTATGACAAATTCTACATCGATGGCGCGTGGGTTGACCCTGCTCCCCCACACCGCTTTGAAGAGGTGATCAACCCCGCGACCGAGGAAGCCTTTGCCAAGGTGGCTCTCGGCAACAAGGCGGATGTGGATCGCGCGGTCGCGGCGGCCAAGGCAGCCTTCCCGGGCTATAGCCAAACGACCAAGGAATACCGGCTCGACCTGTTCGGCAAGATCATCAAGGCCTATCAGGCGCGCTATGCGGACATCATGAACGCCATCACGGAGGAAATGGGCGCGCCGCTGTGGCTGTCCAAGGCGGCGCAAGCCGCGACCGGTGTTGCGCATTTCAACACCGTGATGGGCGTGCTGAAGGAGTTCGAGTTCACCAAGAACCGTGGCGGCACACAAATTTCCTACGAGCCCGTGGGCGTGTGCGGTTTCATCACGCCATGGAACTGGCCGATCAATCAGATCGTTTGCAAGGTGGCGCCAGCGCTGGCGGCCGGCTGCACCATGGTGCTGAAACCCTCCGAAATCGCGCCGGTCAACGCGATCTTGCTTGCGGAGGTTCTGCATGAGGCGGGCGTGCCCAAAGGCGTGTTCAACCTCGTCAATGGCGATGGGCCCGGCGTGGGCCAGTTCCTCTCCGCGCATCCCGACATTGACATGATGTCGTTCACCGGCTCCACGCGTGGCGGGATTGCTGTCGCGAAGACTGCAGCCGATACCGTCAAGCGCGTGCATCAGGAATTGGGCGGCAAGTCGGCCAACATTATTCTGCCCGATGCGGACCTCGCCAAAGCGGTGGCCAATGGCGTGCAAGTGATGATGTCTAATTCTGGCCAGTCCTGCAACGCGCCGAGCCGCATGTTCGTGCAGCGCGGCCAGCAAGCCCAAGCGATCGAAATCGCCAAAGCGGCCGCCGAGAAGGTCAAGGTTGGCGATCCCAAGCAAGACGGCGTTACGATTGGCCCGGTCGTCTCCAAGCTGCAATATGACAAGATCCAGGCTTTGATCGAAAAGGGCATCAAGGAAGGTGCAACGCTGGTCACCGGCGGTCTGGGGCGTCCAGAGGGGCTCAACCGCGGCTATTACGTGCGCCCGACCGTCTTTGCCAATGTGACCAATGACATGACCATTGCGCGGGAGGAAATTTTTGGGCCAGTCCTGTCGATCCTGCCCTATGACACGGTCGAGCAAGCGGTCGCGCAAGCCAACGACACCGTGTACGGATTGTCGGGCTATGTCTATGGCGGCACGCTCGATGGGGCCAAGGCTGTGGGCCGGCAATTGCGCACGGGCAATGTGCATCTGAACGGCGCGGGTCCTGACTTTGGCGCGCCCTTTGGCGGCTTCAAACAATCAGGCAATGGCCGGGAGTGGGGCGAGTACGGCTTCCTCGACTTCCTCGAAGTCAAGGCGATGCTGGGCCACAACGCGGCCTAAGGTTTGCGCTTTGCTGATCTTCAGGCCCGTCAGGCACTCCCTGGCGGGCCTTCATGATTTGTAGTAGACAAAAACCATGAGCAAGTCCGATCCAGTTACACTCTCGTCTGCCATCGCGTCGAAACTCAAAACACGCGTCAAGAGTGGTCAATTTGCCAACCTCAATGAGGCGATGCGCGAAGCGGTCGCAGCGCTCGAGCGCGAAGAGTCGGCAAAACTGGAGTGGTTGCGGGAAAAGATAAAACGGTCCTTGGACGATCCGCGCCCCTCGGTCCCTGCTGAGGAGGTGTTTGCGGAAATGGACGCTCGGATTGCCACTATTGAGGCGAATGGCCCTGCAGGTTCGATCCCGCGACGAGGCAATCTGTGAATGGTGAGGCTCACTAGCCGGGCGCAGCGAAGGCATCCGGAGCCTGGGCGAGCGGCCTTACCTTATTTTGTTTCGTGTTGAACCAAGCACGTTCGATATTGTCGTCAAAATCCACCTGGCGCGCAATGTTTCGGCAATCATGAGGGAACGCTTGGCGCCCGAATGATTGGGCAACCGAAACAGAGTGGCCTATTTCGGGATAATCCGGTAGCCCTGATGACAGCTCTTGCAGCTCTGGGCGAGAAGGCGGAATTGGGCGGCGATGCCGGCCGGTTCGCCCGCTTCAACCTTGACCTTCAGGGCCTCCGCCATCTTGCGCATCGCAACCGCAGAGGCCGCAAAGCCTTCGGGGTCGGTCCAGATCGCAGGCGCCGCTTCAGTCGGCTTTTGCGCGCTGCCAGCCGGGAACCATGCTGGGATGCGATCGGCGGTCGCGATGATCGCGTCCGCATCCGCACTCAATGACGGCAAATTGCGGTTGCCCTTGATCTTGTCGGCCATGTCCTTCGTCAGCGCGCCCAGGGCCTTCATCGCATCCATGCGCTCCTTGACAATGCCGGTTGCACCCTCATGAGCGGGCGCGGACACGCACAGGATCACCACCATGATTGCGGATGCGAGGCGGGTCATTGAACTTTAATCCTTACAAAGATCATAGAGGACAAGGGCGGCGCGCCATACTCTGGTTCGATCCGTTGCGAATAGGCATAGGCGCTCACCAGTGCGCCCACACCCAGGGTCACTTCGTCAGTCAGCGGAACGTCATGCACATAGCCGAGGCTCAGCTTGAAGGGCTTGGCGACGGTCTCATGCAAGGGCGAAGCGTGATCGAACAGTTCGGCGAGCTCAACATGCTCAAAGCGGCCAAAAACAGTGTCGGTCTCGCCGAAGGTATAAGCACTCTCAAGCAGAAAGGCGTCATAGCTCTTGCCGCTGCTAAGGTTCTTGCGCCCCCAGGCAGCAGTCGTCGCCCACACGTCGGCGCCATAGGGGCGGTTATAGGTCGCCGAGGCGGTCCAGCGCGTCTCGTCGATGTTGGGCTCAAGCTGCTCTGGGCTGTGGATGCGTGCGGCACTCACCTGCAGAGACCAGTATGGGTCCGGGTTCCAGAACACACGGGCGGCATAGCTGTCCAGATGCGGAGCGTTGATCTCGGTGCGGAATTGGTTGGGCTCGCGGCCGGTGAATATAGAGCCTTCTAACTTCCAGCGGTCAGCGACATAGCCCACTGTCACCACACCATTGGCGATGTGGGTCGAATCCAGAAAGTGGTGCGCCAGGGGTGTTTCGGGGGAGTGCATCGCGCTCGCGCGGTGCATATAGGCGGTGGGGCCGATCGCCGGCTCCCCTGGCAGGCCCGCATAGATGAAGATCGAGTCTTGCTCGTTCAACGCTATGGAGTAGGACGCAGCCAGTTCCATGAACAGATTGTGCGGGTGCTGATAATCGCTGAGATGCTCGACACCATCGGCGGTCTCGCCGGATTGGAACAACAGCGGATAGCCGCGCTTACCCATTTGCGGATCAAACGAGAGCATGGTCCTGAGCATGAGTGACTGGCCCTCGACGATATTTCGCCGTGCGCTCGCCATCACCATGCCAGCAAGAAAGCCTTTCTCGTCTCCACGTGGCCCGCCCTGATCGGAATAGACGAGGTTGGCCTCGCCATGCGCCATGAAAACCCAATCGCCCAGCATGCCGTGCAAACCGTCATGGCGCGTGATGTCAGGCTGCCAGGATGTGCCCGAGGCCTCGCGCGGGGAGAGGTAGGGTCCCAATGCGCCGGTCATACCGACCATCCCGGCCCAATCATCGTCGCCGCCATGGCCGTGCGTTTGTGCCCACAAGGGCGCGGCGAGGGTCAACCAACAGGCGATGCCACATAGTATGAGCGGGTGCTTCATGCGCGCCGTCCTTTGGCCAGGTCCAGGAGAATTGGGCAATCGGGACGGTGATCGCCGTGGCAGGCCTCCACCAATTGCGCCACCGCGTGCCGCATGCTCTCGAGGGCCAAGATCTTGGCGTCCAATTCGTCCAAATGAGCTTGTGCCAGTGTGCGGACGTCCTTGCTCTTGCGGCCGCGGTCCTGCCACAGGCTCAAAAGGCGCTGAACATCCTCCATGGCAAAGCCGAGGCTGCGGGCGCGGTGGACAAAGCGCAGCGTTTCGACCGCCCGCCGGTCGTAGGCACGATAATTGCCGCCTGTGCGGACCGGCTTGGGGATCAGGCCAATGCTCTCGTAATAGCGGATCGCTTTCGCGGTCACGCCGGACTCACGCGCCGCCTCGCCAATCGTCATGATTACATCGTCTGCCAGGGTCATGTGCGCAGGTTGGACCTTCCAGCGTTGGGAAGGTCAAGGCCGCATTCGGGCGATCATTCGTCGTCCCTGAAGCGGCCGCGGGTCGCTTTGATTTTCGCGCGCGCCACTTTGGAGTCCACACGCTTGGCCTTGGCGGCGCGAGACGGCTTGGTGGGGCGGCGCAGCTTGGGCGGCTCCAAAACTGCGCTAAAGAAGGCAACGAGTTGCGCGCGCGCATCCTCCCGATTGCGCTCCTGCGTGCGGAATTGTTGGGCCTTTATGATCACCATGCCGTCTTCCGTCAGGCGATGGCCCCCGCGTTTGAGCGCGCGCTCGCGAATGTCCTCCGGCACGCTTGGCGAATGGGCGAGATCAAAGCGCAGTTCGACCGCCGTCGAGACCTTGTTGACATTCTGTCCCCCCGGGCCGCTCGCGCGGATAAAGCGCTCCTGCAGCTCTTCGGCCGGGATGGTCAGGCGCGGCGAAATGATCAGGTCATCAAGCATGGCGGATCGGTTGTCGCTGATTCTGGTTCAGAAGTCTGCAATAAGAGGGACCAGCGTTTGCCAATTGCGGCGCGTCCTTTAATGGCCTACATTATCCCTATGTCAAATTCAGTGGCTCCTAGTCCCACAGACCCAGTGCCCGATGCGTCCAACGCCAAGCTTCGCTTGGTCGAGGCGGCGACAAGCCTCTTTGGCGAGCATGGCATCGATGGCGTGGCGCTGAAGGATATCCTGGAGCGCGCGGGGCAGAAAAATCAGTCCGCGGTCCAGTATCACTTTGGCAGCAAGGATGGCTTGGTGGCCGCGGCGCTCAAGGCGCGGTTCTTGGCCATCGATGCGCGGCGTGCAGCCATGCTGGCGGGCCTGGAGACACTAGACCGGGAGTCGCAGCGGGCCCTTGTGCTACGGGCGACGGTCGAGCCGATCGTGGTGGAGGCGGAAAGTCATTCGCAAGGGCCGCTCTATGTCCGCTTTGTCGCCCAAGCGCTGCAGCGGTCAGACCAGCTCATTCAGACCCATATTCTCAGTGACGCGCATGCGGGCTTCAAGGCCGTGATGGCCGCCCTTGCGCGCGAACGCAAAGGCCCCGTGTCCCGGGAAGAGCTCGCACAGCGCATCCGCATGACAATGCATCTGACCATGACCGCGATCGCGGATTGGGTCGCGCATGATTTCGGGCCGCATTCGCGTGAAGATCTCATTTCGAGGCTTGCAGCCGCCAACGCCGCACTGCTGCTCTGAGCATTCAAGATCACGTCTTAAGTATTGACCATCCGTGGAGGACCAATGGACCCTTACATCATTTATGGCGCGCCTGGCTCGCCCTATTCCATCAAAGTGCGTGCCGCTTTTCGCTACAAGCGCATCCCGCATATCTGGCAGATGGGTGGCCATGGCGACGGCGACGTGATGGGCAAGGTCAAGGTGCCGGTCATCCCGGTCGTGCGGTTCCCGGATGGCACCTACAAGAACGACTCGACGCCACTTCTGCAAGACATCGAACGATTGCACCCAGAGCGGGCGCTCTTCCCAGCCGACCCTGCACTGCAGTTCCTCGCGCTCCTCCTTGAGGATTTCGCTGATGAATGGCTGACGAAAGCGATGTTCCATTATCGCTGGTACCGCGCGGCCGATCAGGACCAAATGTCTAAATGGCTCGCCTTTGATCGCATGATGGGCAAGAGCCAAGCGGCCATAGAGCAAGCAGCCGCCTTCTTTCGGGACCGGCAGGTCGGGCGCATGACGATCGTGGGTTGCACGCCCCAAAACGCGCCGGTAATCGAAGACGCGACCTTTGCCGCCTGGCGGGCGCTTGATCAATTGGCGCTCGAAGGACCATTCCTTTTCGGCACGCGCCCCTCGGTCGCCGATCTGGCCATCATGGGGCAGTATCTCCAACTCGCCACCGACCCGACGCCGCAGATTTTGATGCGAGCCGTGGCGCCCTATCTCTACCGGTGGCTCTTTGATCTGGACGATGCCTCAGGGTTTGAGGGGGCTTGGATTGATGGCATCACGGCGCTGCACCCAAGCGTGCACACCCTCATAGGGCAAGTGGGAACCATCTACTTCCCATTCTTGCTGGCCAATGATGCCGCGATCAAGGCCGGGCAAGACACCTTCACGGTGACGTTGCTTGGCCGTGCCTTCACCCAAGGCGTATTCAAGTATCAGCAAAAATGTCTGGGTGAATTGCGCGCGCGGTATGCAGCGCTGCCCGCGACAGCAAAGGCCGAGCTAGCGCCTCTGCTGTCTGAGACACACTGTTTGGCAACGCTGCAAGGAGACTTGGCATGATCACGCTCTACACCGCGCCCACGCCCAATGGCCACAAAGCCTCAGTTACGCTCGAGGAATTGGGCTTGCCCTATACGGTCAAGGCCATTGACCTGTCCAAGCAGGAGCAAAAGCAGGATTGGTTCCTCGCCATCAATCCCAATGGGCGCATCCCGGCCATCGTCGATCACGACGCGGGAGACTTCCCTGTCTTTGAGAGCGGCGCGCTCATGATCTATCTGGCTGAGAAAACTGGGCGGTTGTTACCCACGGATGCCAAAGGCCGCTCGCGCACCATCCAGTGGCTGATGTTCCAGATGGGGGGCATTGGGCCCATGATGGGGCAGGCGAACGTCTTTTTCCGCTATTGGCCGGAGAAGATTCAGCCCGTGATTGACCGATATCAAGGTGAATCGCGCCGCCTGTTTACTGTCCTCGACCGCCGCTTGGGCGAGGCGGAGTGGATGGCAGGGGATTACTCCATCGCCGATATCGCCAATTGGTGCTGGGTGCGGACCTACAAGTGGTCGGGGGCGAGCGTCGACGGCCTCCCGCATTTAGGCCGCTGGATGGATGCGATGCAGGCGCGGCCTGCCTGCCAGAAGGGTGTCAAGGTCCCGGTCGATTTGGGCTCGCTGGTTGATCAGGCCAAAGACAAAGCGCGTGATGATTTCATCAAGGGTGCCCGGGCAATTGTAGAGACGGGCAAGCCGCAAAAATAGGGTTCCTCCAGTTGGCCCCGTCGCGTGTTGCAGGTTGGCGTCAGTTGTGCGAAAACTGGCGTCTACCGGCGATGGAATGTGGCAGCACTGGGGTTCGCAATGGGTGCGATTGGATTTGCTGGCTTCCTGGCATTTCTTTGGGTGGTGTCAATATTTGAATTGGCGCCTGCTCTCGCTGGCTTCTTTTTCTTCATTTCGCTTTTCATTGTGTTGATTAGCCTCGGGCTGGCTTGGGCGCCGGAATATGGCAGCCTGGGGATTTATGAGCGTGGCCCGGGTACGCTGTGCGCCAATCCCTGGTGGTATATTCTGGTCAAGCCGTGGGTGCGTTTGGCACTCGGGCTCCTTTCAACGAGCTTGATGATAAATTTTCTCGATCAGATGGCTGATTGCATTTTTTATGGTCCCTCCTTGCCGGGATGGGGTGCGTTCCAGGACTTGATCTACAAGATCGGCGCTCTCCTTGATTGGCTTGGGCGGCCCAACAGCTACAAAGCGATTTCTGGTCTTGTTCTGCAAGCAAATGCCATTGCGCAGAGCTGGATGACCGCTGCTCTCGCTGTTGATGTGTTGATTATCGTCGGTGTCGTTGTTCGGGTTGTACTGACGGTGTTGGATCGCCGGATGTGCCAAGAAGGACCCTATTGCGACCTGCCCGCAGGCGATGGCGCGACCGCGCGTCTGTGGCGGCCCTTCCGGCACGATTGACCGGCGCGCTTCTTCATGCCTAGCCGCAGCTGGCGCCGCCCAGAACGCAGAACTTGGCGCAATGCGGGTGGTTGAGTTTCACGGGACGCGCCGCCCCCTCAAGTGTCTCACCAAGATCGAATTGGGCGTCATAGGGCAACAACGTGCACGACACATAAGTCGGGCTGATGCTGCCCTTGCGTTTGACTAGCATGCGTGTGTTGGCGCACATCATGCAGTCGGGCGACTTTTTGAGGATGCCCCAACAGGCGGTCGTGATCTCCGGGACGGGGGCTGCCGCGTCCATTTCCGGAAACAGAACCAAGGCCTCTGGGTTACTGGCGTCGAGGTGCAGGCCCTGCTCGTTGAGCAGGGTGCGGAACCCACCGCGCATGTCCGCCTCGCTGTCACCCCAGCGCAGCCGCCCCGCAATCGCCAAAGTGAAGCCTTGCGCATGGAGCCAGCGCATGCCATCGAGGGCGATGCGAAATGCGCCTGGCCCGCGCTCCTCGTCATGCAGATCTTCGCGCCAGTGATCAATGCTCACGCGGAAGATCAGGCGATCGCGATGGGGCTTGAGCGCCAAGAGTGCTGCCTGCACATGAGGGCGCATCATGGGCTTCATTGCATTGGTGAGGATAAGCGCGCTTAAACCACGCTCCAAAACCAGGGCCAGCATCGCAGGCATATGAGGATTGAGGAAGGGCTCGCCGCCCGTGAAGCCCACCTGGGTCAAGGGTTCGCCACGAGTCCTTGCCTCGTCGAGGCTGTGGCGGATTTCATCCGTAGTCAGATAAACTAGGCGATCATTGTCGGGCGAGGATTCGATATAGCAGTTTTGGCACGTGATGTTGCACAGCGTACCCGTGTTGATCCAGAGCGTCTCCAGGCCGCGGAAGGCGACGCTGGCGCGCGGCTCGCCTTTGGCGGTCCAATCGGGATCGGTGAATTTGCGTTGGCTCATCTCATTCATGGTCAGGCCGCCTTTAGCAACAAGCCGCAGCTGCGGATGCAACACTGCCGTCTGTAAACGGAATATTGGTGCCACAGCCTGGGAAGATCCCGTAGTGCTTTGAGAAATCCCCAATGAAGCGGAAGTGAGGCGCGAAGCGCGTTTCCTGCAGCATACGGAACGTATTACCACACACTGGGAAAATGCGGCCCGCCTCGATCCGGTGGTGTCCGTCCAGAACGAAAAGGTCCTGTGCGCCCGCGATGCCGCCTTCGTAGATCACCGCCTGACCGTGATCTTCGCAAGAGGGCTCCAGGTCTTTGAGCTTGAAGAGACGATAGGTGGCGGAGAAAAAGCGCGCTTGACCCGTCAGCATGCGGATGGTGTCGTTGATCTGCAGCGGCCGTGAAGACACAAGACGCGGATCGGCGAAGCCCGCTTGCTTGGCCATTTGTAGGAAGTCGTTCCAATAGAGCGCGCCGCCCAAACACTCGCCCAGCAAGACCGGATCGTCGCGCCAAGCGGCGGGCAAGCGGCGGTCGGCATAGATGTCCGAGAAGTAAAATTCGCCGCCCGTTTTCAGGACACGGAAAGCTTCGGCCAGGACCTTGGGCTTGTCCGGCGACAGATTGAGCACGCAGTTGGAGATGATCACGTCCTGAGTGTCTGGCCCAATGTCCGCACTCCTGAGGTCTTCGATGTAACCATGCTCGAAGCGGGTGTTTGCGCGGGGGAAACCAAAGGCTTGCGCATGGTAGTCCTCGTGTTTCCGCGCCTCGGCGATTTGACGCTCTGTCATGTCAATGCCGGTGACACGGCCCTTGGGGCCCGCCAAATGAGCGAGGACATAGGCATCCTGACCCGAGCCGCAGCCCAGATCGAGAATGTTCAGGCCTTCGAGCTTTTCCGGCGCGATCAGTCCGCAACCGTAATAGCGGGCCTTTACATCTGGATGCACGAGGGCCAAGGCCGCACGGATATGGGCGGGCGGTGCCTCAGGCGTGCAGCACGCATCCGTCTTGAGGTCGGATGAGGTTTGCAGGACGCGTCCATAGTAATCTTTGATGTTTTCGATGCTCATGCTCTGGCCCTGTTGGTGTGACCGGGAAGCTAGCGTGATGGTGTTGGGTGGCCAGTCACATTCTGTTCAAGGCGGCGTGATGGCTGGTCAGTGGAAGTCGCGGGATGGCGGCAGCGTCAACTGGGCCGCGCGTTGCTGCAGGGCGTGCCTGCGGTCTTCATTGGGGCGTTTGACTTCGTCGGCATGGGCGATCGCGGGTTCGATGGTGGTGTCCAGGCAGAGCGCGCTCAGATCCTTGGTCCAATCGTCCAATTCGCCCGCGATCACATGGGTGACCAATCCCTCCCGCTGCAGGCGGCCCTTGACCCAAATGAGGCGGGCGCCCAGCACGGCGCGGCGGAAGCGCTCAAAGACCTTGGGCCAGACGATCAGATTGGCGATGCCGCCCTCATCCTCGATAGTCATGAAAATGACGCCAGAGGCGGTGCCGGGGCGTTGGCGGACCAGAACCAAGCCTGCCAATTCGATGGTGCGGCCATCCTTGACCTCCCCGATCTGCGCGCAAGCCTTGATGCCGCGCGCGCGGTAGCGGCCGCGCAGAAAGTTCATCGGATGGGCTTTGAGCGACAGGCGCAAATGCGCGTAGTCCATCGCCACATGGGTGCCCAAGGGCATGGGCGGGAGTGCCGTTTCCGCAGCCTCCTCAGCCTGATCACACTGCGCAAACAGCGGCAAGGGGGCCAGTGCCGTCAGCCGCCCTGCGCGCGCTGCCGCCCCTTGGTCGAGACCGCGCACCGCCCACAGCGCCTCGCGCCGGTCGAGCCCCACACAGCGGAAAGCATCCGCATCGGCCAGGCGCTCAAGGCTCGCCCCTGTGAGCTGGGCCGCGCGCCAGAGATGGCGGGGGCCGTCAAATCCGCCAGGAGGGCGGGCGGCCACGAGACGCTCGGCCTCTGTTTGCGGGAAGCCCTTGATCTGGCGAAAGCCCAAGCGCACCGCAAAGTTCGCCTGGTTGCGGCTCTCCAAGGTGCAATCCCATTGGCTGGCATTGATGCAAGGGGGTAAAATCTCAACACCGTGATCGCGCGCATCGCGCACCAATTGGGCGGGGGCGTAAAAGCCCAAAGGCTGGCTGTTCAGGATCGCTGCACAAAAGACGTCCGGGTAATGACATTTGAGCCAGGCCGACACATAAACCAGCAGGGCGAAGGAGGCGGCATGGCTTTCGGGGAAACCATATTCACCAAAGCCCTCGATCTGAGAAAAACAACGCTCGGCAAATGCGGGGTCATAACCGCGCGCGGCCATCCCGTTCACGAATTTCTCCTTGAACAGATGAATGGTGCCATTGCGGCGGAAGGTCGCCATCGCGCGGCGCAAACGGTCGGCCTCCCCGCCCGTGAAGCCCGCCGCCACAATCGCGATGCGCATCGCCTGTTCCTGAAACAGCGGCACGCCCATGGTCTTGCCCAAGACTGCGCGCAACTCCTCAGACGGAAAGGTTACAGGCTCCAAACCCTCGCGGCGGCGCAAATAAGGATGCACCATGTCTCCCTGGATCGGGCCGGGGCGCACAATCGCCACCTCAATCACCAGATCGTAAAAGCAAGCCGGCTTGAGGCGCGGTAGCATGGACATTTGTGCGCGGCTTTCGACCTGAAACACGCCAATCGTATCGGCGCGCTGCAGCATCGCATAGACGGTGGGGTCTTCGGCCGGGATCGTGGCCATGGTCAGCGCGCGCCCATAATGGCCGTCCAGCAGCCGCAACGCCTTGGCAATGCAGGTCAGCATCCCTAAGGCCAGGACATCGATTTTGAGTATCCCCAGCGCGTCCAAATCATCCTTGTCCCACTCTACGAATGTACGCTCTGGCATCGCCGCATTGCCAATCGGAATGAGCTCTTCAAGGGGGCCGCGGGTGATCACAAATCCGCCCACATGCTGAGACAAATGGCGGGGGAAGCCGATGAGCTCACGCGCAAGTGCGATCGTCTGGCGCAGAAGCGGATCGGCGGGGTCGAGCCCGATTTCCGCTAAACGCTCCGAATCCACCGCCTCATCCCAGCCCCAGACCGCGCCGGAGAGGGCCGCCCCAATATCGGCGGACAGGCCCAAGGCCTTGCTGACCTCGCGCACGGCGCTGCGCCAGCGATAGGTGATCACAGTTGCGGCGATGCCAGCCCTGGCCCGGCCATAGCGCGCATAAATATACTGAATGACCTCCTCGCGCCGCTCATGTTCGAAATCGACATCGATGTCAGGCGGTTCGTTGCGTTCGGCTGAGATGAAGCGCTCAAACAAGACATCGATGCGGGCGGGGTCAACCTCCGTAATCCCAAGGCAGAAACACACGGCCGAATTCGCCGCCGAGCCGCGCCCTTGGGCCAGGATGCCGCGGCCATGGGCAAAGCGCACGATATCCTCAACCGTCAGGAAATAGGGCGCGTAATTGAGCTGACCGATGAGATGGAGTTCCTTATCCACTAGGTCCTGCACCTTGTCCGGGATGCCATCCGGATAGCGCCATTGCGCGCCCTGCCAGGTGAGGCGAACCAGCTCCTCAAAAGGGGTGGCGGAGGCGCCTTGGATTTCGTCCGGGTATTCGTAACGCAACTCATCGAGGGAAAAGGTAAGCGCCTGCGAGAGGTCTTGCGTGTGCGCCAAAGCGTGCGGGTAGTGGCGGAAGAGGCGCGCCATTTCGAGCGTGCTCTTGAGGTGACGCTCAGCATTGGCCTGCAGCGCCAGCCCGGCCTTGGCCAGCGTTGTATGCAGCCGTGTGCAGGTCATGATGTCCTGCAAAGGGCGGCGGGCGGGGCTGTGGTAAAGCGCGTCTTGGATGGCGATGAGCGGCAGGCGCTGGGCGCGGCCCAGATGGGCGAGGGCCTCGAGGCGGCGCTGATCTGCGCCCGCATAAAGATGCGCCGCGCCGAGATATATCCGCCGGGGTGCCGCCGCAATAAGGGGGGCGATGCTGCGGGCCCAGGAGCCATGGGCGTCAAGGTTCGCGATCTCCGGCGGAGGGATCAGGATGAAATATTGCCCTTCAGCGGCAGCGCAAATGTCCTCTAGGCCCAGGTCGCACTGGCCTTTGGGCGCGCGGCGGTTGCCTAAGGTGAGCAAGCGGCACAAGCGGCCATAAGCGGCGCGGTCCGATGGGTAGGCGATCTGGGTAAGGCCGCAGCGCGTGACGAGGCGCACGCCCGGGTGAAAGCGCAAGCCCCGGTCCTTGGCGGCGCTGTGCGCGCGCACGACACCGGCCAATGTATTGCGGTCCGCGATGCCCAGTGCGGTCAGCTTCAAAAGGCTGGCGGCCTCCGCCATGTCTTCGCCGTGGGAGGCGCCCTCCAGGAAAGAGAAGTTGGTGCGTGCCGCCAGTTCCGCATAGGCGGTCATGCGAAAACTCCGTGCACAAACCATTTTGGACTGGTGTCCTGCTCCCCGAACAGGCCCTCGCGGTAGAGCCAGAAGCGGCGGCCTTGCGCGTCCTCAACCCGGTAATAGTCGCGCGTGGCTTGGCCTTTCGTGCCGTGCCGCCACCATTGCGGCGCGATGCGCTCAGGTCCCTCAGCGCGGGCAGCCTCATAAAGGGTCTTGCGCCAGCGGAAGCGTTTGGGCGGGCCGTCCGGGATTTCGGCAATGACTTCCGCTGGCTCTGCGGCCGGCAGCATCAGCAAAGGGCGCTCGGGCGGATGGAGGATGTCCTCCCAGCCTTGCGCCGGTCCTAAGGGGGCTGGGCGGGCGATCACGGCGGCTTCAGGGATGTGGGTTGCGTGCGCGTCGAGACGCTCTATGCGCGCATACGCCAAGCGGCTGCCCAAGCGGTCGATCAGAGCGTTGATCTCATGCAGATCGGCGCCCGCCGCACTGTCGAGTGTTTTCTGCCGGGCGGGGGCGGGCTCAGCGGCCGCCTCAAGGGTCAGGCCTTCGATGCCAAGACCCAGATCAGGGCTCTCCTGCCCAGGGGTCAGGCGGTGGCTCAAGAGGCGCGCCAAATGTTGAGGATCATGGGAGGGCGCGGCGCAGCCGGCCTCAGCGCGCACCACGCCGCCATCAGTGCGGTGCAAGGTCAGGCGCAAGCGGCGGGCGCCCAGACCACGGGCGGCAAGGGCGCCCGTCAAGTCGCTGAGGGCCGCAAACCATTGCGCATGAAGTGCCTCCAGTGTCAGCAGCGGCTCGCAGAAAAGACGCTGCGCGCGGTGGCTCAAGGGCGGAATGAGCGGGTTGAGCGGCTCAGGTTTGAGGCCCAAAAGCTGATCGAGGCGGCTTAAAAGTTGCGTACCAAAGCGCGCGGCGAGGGGGCTGCGCGCGATCCGCAAAACATCGCCAATCGTTTTGAGACCAGCCCGGGTGAGGGCGCCTGCCGCCTCCCCAATGCGCAAGCTATCGACCGGCAAATGCGCAACGCCTGAGCGCATATCCTCCGGGTCGAGGCATGTAACACCTTGGGTGCCAAAGCGCGCCAAGGCAATGGCCGCGCCCAGTGTGGGGGCGAGCGCGATGTGTGCACCGATGCCGCGCGCGCTCAGGCGGCGGCGCAGATCATGAGCCAAGCCTGAGGCGCCGCCAAACAAATGCTCCGAACCCTGAATGTCGATCAGAAGTTCGGCGCTGCCCTGGCTCTCGCATTGGCTATGCACCCATGGAGAATACCGCAAAGCCCACAAACCGAGCCGGTCCACCATGGCCCGCTCGCGCGCAAGGTCTGCATCCGCATAGCGCAATGTGGGGATGATCGCTTGCGCATCCGCTAGCGCTTGTCCCTGATAAAGCCCCAAGGCTTGGGCTTGCGGGCCGCAAGCATAAAGGCGGCGGGCGCTGGCTTGGGTGTGGACCAGCACAAAGGGTGCCGCCCTTTCCTCAGGCCCATTTGCGGAGGGGTGCCGTTTGCTGCGCGGGTGCGTCTCGATCGCCCAATGCGGCAGCCAGGCACAAAGTATGCGCGTCACTGTTCCACTCCATCAAACCAGCACCTATCGAAGGTCCGCGGCGCTGGCGCTCCAAAGCCAGATGCCAGGCAGGAATGCTCCAGCGGGTGAGGGGGAGGCTCTGCGCTCTGGCACTCGCCACCCGCCAGCGGGTTAGCGCAGGCCCAATCCCTTCCCCACCCACGGGGCGTAAGCAAAATAGAGGGCTGCCACGGGCCTGGGCTGCGAGCTGCAAGCGGCGGGCGGGGACTAGCCCCAAGGGGCCTGCGGTTTGCAGAATAAGGGCCGCGACCCCTGCTCGCGCGCCTTCCTCAGCCGCCCACAGCGCCTGGGCATCATCTTTCGTCCGCACTAGGATGATACGGCGCGGATCTAAGCCAAAATCGCGCAACCCCGGCCCATAAGGCAGGCCGAAATCATGCGGACTTATGCTTTGTGCGATCCAAATAATCGCCCCTTTACGGGTCTGTCCGGCAAGGACCGCCAGTGCGCAGGCAAAGCCCAAAGCGGCCGGGCCGTCACGATAGGTCTGAGGGCGGACTTCATGCAGCCCCGCCTCTTGCGCCGCATGCTGCGCGCGTTCGGCCAAACCTAAAAGATGCTTGTCTTGGGTGTGGCCTGCCCACCCTTGTTGCGCAGCAATTTGGGCGCGCAAGGCCGCAATTGAGTCGTGTTTATCCACACCGTGATGGTTAATATCCCCAGAATATCGCTCTTTGATCATATTTTGTTCCTTTTTAGTTCTAAATCTGAACCACGCTCTTGTGACAGAGTCAAGGCGTCGGACGAAATTTTTCGCGTTAACAGGGCATTAACCATCGCCCGTCAGCTTCTCGCCCTGAGTGTATCTTTTCTTAAACCCATTCCTTGGTTGCACATTCAATGCGTGTAGCATCGCCTGTTAGTTACCTTAAGTGGAGCTTGGGCCTCCAAGCGCTCCTCATGCTGGTTCTTCTCGGGGTTGGCCTTTACAGCCTCAAAACAGTGCAAGAGCGTAGTACCAGCATAGCCCGTGATCCTGGCGTCCAGGCGGCGGTGACGGCCATGGAACGCCCGCTTGACGATTATCAGTCCACGGTCCGGCAGATCCTTCTATCAGCAACAGCCAATCGCACGTCAGCGCCGGACGCCCTTACTCAGTTCGAGCAAGCCCATGCGACGCTGACGGCTACTGCTGCTACCGCATCACGGCTGTTCAACGCCAACCAGCAACGTGCCCTCAAGCAGTTGGAGGCCAGCGCCGCTCAAACGTGGTCGCTCATGCTTTTCGCAGGGGCCGGGTGTCTGATACTGGCGGTAGCAGGGATCGCGTATGTATGGCTGCGCGTTGTGCAGCCAATGCAGCAAATGACCGGGATGCTTGCCTCCCTTGCCAATTTGCCGCGCGATAGAGCCGTTCCTGTCTTGACTGTCATCGAAAAGTTGCGCCAGCGCCTGGACGAGGCTGAGGCACTCACCCATCGGGAGGCTGCGCACGCACAAGCCCTAGCCCAAGAGCGGGCGCGTGCGGCGGAAACGCTGGCGGCCAAGGTTGAACGCGAAACACGCTGCGCGGTCGACCGGGTGGCGGACCGCATGAGCCGCGTGACGGAGGAGGCTTCCACCATGAGCGAAAACGCAGTGCAAGCAGGTGCATGCAGCAGAGAGGTGGCCGATGCTGCCGCCTTGGCGCTTACCAATGCGCGCGATGTTTCAGCCGCTATGCAAGGGTTGGGGCAGGCGATCCGCGAGGTTGGAAGCCAAGTGGGCCAGGCCGCGCAAGTGGCCCGCACGGCCGTCGATGTGGGCCATCACACGCGCTCGACCATCGCCTCTTTGTCCTCCGCTGTCGGCCGGATAGGCGAGGTCGCCAACCTGATCAATGACATCGCCGCACAAACCAATCTGTTGGCGCTCAATGCCACCATCGAGGCGGCGCGCGCAGGGGCGGCGGGGCGCGGGTTTGCTGTCGTTGCCAATGAAGTCAAAAATCTCGCCAATCAAACGGCGCGCTCGACAGACGATATCGGCCGCCAAATCCGTGAGATCGGGCAGGTAACCCAAGCGGCGGTGCAAGCAGTCGAACAGATCGGCAAAAAAATCGAGGACATGGACCAGATCTCCGCTGCCATTGCCGCGGCCGTCGAGGAACAGGACGCGACAACGATCTCCATCACGGCCAACGTCAGTCAGACAACCGCCGCCGCCGAACGTGTCACCCAAAGCATTCTTGAGGTTTCCCGCACGATTGGTCTGACGGAAGCACGCGCCGCCGGTGTGCAGGCAGCCTCTGACGATGTCGCCGGGGCGATCCGCGAGCTAAAGCAATACATGGTCAAGCTCGTGCGCTCGGGCGAAGGGGCGGACCGGCGGCGCCATCCACGCTATGCGATCAGGAGGCCTTGCATGTTGCGGACTGGCCAAGACAGCATCCAAGGCGAAATCGAAAACTTGTCTGCGGAAGGGGCTTTGGCAAAGTTCGGCAGCTTGCCCGATGGCGTAAACAGGGCCGTCTTGCGTATCGAGGGGTTCCCGGCGGATATCCCGGTGGTCATCCAATCGGCCGATGGCGAGGCTACCAGCCTAAAATTTGTCCTGGATGGCGGGGCGCAAATGGCTTTTGCCCGGTTGTTTGAGAACTTGACGCTTAACATGCAGCCAATAGCTGCGGCAGCTTAGGAGCCCATCCTTCCCAGGCGATTTGGCTGTGCTGTATGCGCCACAGCTAGACGAACCTTTGCCAATCGTCTTTCCACCGTCACACAGAGGTTAGATACTGATGTCTTCTCGTGCCGGTTGGGGATGGCGGGGCGCGCATGCCGAAGTCGAAAGAGTCAGGCGGCCTGCTGGGTGGGCCGGACAAGACACGGCCACATGCAGTGTCCAAACCACAATCATGGATCGCGGCTCTGTTGCCTGCTGGTGTGGCGGCTGGACTGTTGAGTCTTGCGCATCATTTCGGTCTGGCCTCCGGGTTTATTGACGTCGCCGTTCTGACGGGCGGTCTCTTGCTGTGTGCGTGGGCGTTTGCCCTGCTCCTGTTGAAGGGGCCAACAGGCGCCACTGCGCCAACGCTTCAGGATATTGATCCGCGCGCCTGGAGTTTGCGCGCGGAGATCGCAGTGCTCCAGGGCGACAAGGATGGACATGCACGCGAAGCAATCCACGTGGCGCTGCGACAGCATTTTCCCGCCCTAGAAGTGGTAACGAAGCGCAAGCCGGTTCGGATTGATCCCAAGGCTCTTCTGCCTGACGCTGCGCAATCCACCGCCCAAATGATGCGAGCGCACCTCCATGGTTGTGATCTCATTCTCTGGGGTGAGGTCGTGGGCCCTGGGCCGATCGTGGCAGTCCGGGTGACCACGCGAGGGCCAGACGTGCCGCTCGGAGGTGCGCCCCACGTTCCGGTCCATCATCTCGACTTGTCAGACCTGCAGACACCGAACGCGCTTGCGGCCGTGGTCGCGGCGCAGGCCAGCTCGCTTCTGCCCTCGACCGCATTTGAAGCCTTCTACGAGACACAAGGGCGCGCCTTGTTACGCGCTTGCGATGGCTTGTTGCAGGGCCAATCGATGGACCGCCGCGGCGTCAATCCGGGCGCGCAGTGCGCAGCCGCCTATGCCGCTAGCGTTCTCGGTCACCTTGCAGGGCACAATGCCTACGCTGCTGCCGCACGCGAGGCCTATCTCGCAGCGCTCAGGCGATTGCCGGGCGGGCCGCAGGACGCTGGCCGGGTCGAGGTCCTGAAGCGGCTGGGCGGGCTTTTGATAGCGACCGGTATTCGGGAAGGCCGGATTGCGCCGGTCAAAGATGCCATCGCAGTCTTGGAAACCGCTCTCGATTGTCATTTGGAACAGCCAGCCGGCGCAGAGCACGCGAGGTTGCTTGTCGGATTGGCTGAAGCATATACTGCTGAGGGTGTCCTAACCGGGGCGCCGGAGGCTTTTGATGCCGCACGCTCGGCAGTGTCACGTGCGCTGGCCAGCCTCGCGCCCTCGGCACAACCCTATGATTATGCGGCCGCGCAGAACCAATTGGGCCTCACCCTTTTGGCGGCGCAAGCTCAGAGCTTGGCTTATCGAGGGCTTGCGGAAGCGGCCTTTGAGGCGGGATTGCAAACTTGCAAGCGCGCAGTGGCGCCTTGGCTATGGGCCGCGCTCTCGCACCATTTGGGGATGGCCGTGGCGCAACGCCAACAGCCGGGCTCTAGTGAACTTGCGGCCAATGCGCTTGACGCGGCCTTAGCCATCCGTACGCGGAGCGATGCACCGCAGTTATGGGCCCAAACAAAAGTGGCGCGCGGCCAAGTGCTTCGCCAAGCGTCCCACATTAGCGGCGACGCCGCGGGTTTGGCGCGTGCCATTGAGATATTCAAGAGCGCCAAAGCGGTTCTCAATGATCGTCAGGACCCAGAAACGGCGCGGCAATTGACGCGCGATCTGGGCCTCGCCACCAAGGCTCTCGGCCAATTGCAAGATGCGCCAGAACTGCTCGCAGAAGCGGCGGAGGCTTTTGTTCGCTACAGTGCCGGGCTAGGACAGGATGATGCGCCTCTGGCGTGGGCGTTTGGACAGCAGCAATTGGGCCAGGTGCTCACGGCGTTGGGACAATGCCAAAGCGGAGGCGCTGCGGAATTTACCCGAGCGGAGCGCGCGCTCAGCGCCGCTGCTCTAGCGCAGGGGCGCGAGGTGTCTCCCTTCCTCTGGGCGCAGTCGCAGCGCGATTTGGCGCGGCTCCACTTAGCCTGGGCGACTAAGGCACAAGATCGCGCGCGACTATCAACAGCACTTGCGCATGTCGATCAAGCCATTGCCGTGTTTCTCGATCTTGGCATGCAGTATGACGCCCAGATGGCCGAAGATTTGCGCGCCAAAGTCGTCGCCGATCTCAAGCGCCTTGCGCCGTAAGCGCTTGGAGGTTCTGGCCGTTAAGGGCATGGGCTCGACCGGACTTTGCGCTGCAGGGAGGCTGGGAACTTCTGCAAGGCGGCAGAGGCACGGACGGGGCGCGGGAGCAGCTCGCCAGAGCAGTTGGGGCATCGGCCCTTGAGAGTGCCCGCAGCACAGGCCGCACAAAAGGTGCACTCAAACGAGCAGATCATCGCGCCAGGCTGATCGGCAGCCAAATCGGCGTCGCAGCATTCACAATTGGGTCTGAGTTCCAGCATCGTAGGCGTTCCTTGCGCATTTTCTGACAAGCCTATTCATCTGCCGTTCACCGGCCATTTAGCGCGCATTCAGCTTCGCAAAAAATGTCCAACACAATCAAGGACGGTATCAAATCTCGGTCGTGAAGTGCTGCGCCTCTGGCATTACGACTGGCATGCCGTATCCTACGCAGAGGCCGGTGTGGGCGGTCGACGATCCACCAAATGGGCTCAAACCGTGAATGAGGAGGCTGTCCATCATGACTCATGTCTTTTCGAAGTTCTGGCTTGTTGTCGCTACTGTAATCGCGCTTTTTGCCACCCCTGCCGCTAGCTCGGCCGGTGAGGTGCGCGCGAGCCATAGCCCCGTTGCCGGCGCATCTGTTATCGGCACAAGTGTATTCCATGGCTACTCGCATAATGTGTGCTGCACCGTGGGTGGCAGGCCTTGGACGACCACTGCGCGCCGCTGCTGGCGCTCGGGCGGTTGGGAGGTGCCCTATCACCGCTGTTTCCATCGTCCTGCACAACGGGTGTGTTGCAAGCGCGGCCGCCATGAATGGTGGGCCTGGTCACACCGCGATTGTCACCGCGACCATGGCATAGTGGTCCATGGCAGCTATTGCCGCTGGCATTGAGATCTGACTGACGCGCGCCCGGGTGCTGCGTCCGCAGCGCCTGGGCTGATGCCGTGACGTAAGAAAAGGTGTTCCTGCTATTGCTGCAGCGCCTCAAGTGCTTGTGTCATGAGTTCGGGCCCTCGGGTGAGAACCAAGTCCTCCCACGCCGGGTCACGCGGCACAAACAAGTCCGCATGCAGATCAAGAGCCCAGCGATGGTCCGCTGCTGTCCTTGCCGTGCGGTTCTCAAAGCGAAGCCAGCGATCATAGAGCGTGCAGAGCACCAATTTATCGATGTCTTGGGGGCGTTCTGTGCCGAACTCGATGACCGCGCCTGCCACCTTTGCCTTGCCCAGTTCCGCGCCCAGCCAATGGCGCAATTGGCCGCTCTTGTCAGTATTGGTGCCCGTTAGCGCCTCGTCCGCCTCAATTGCCGCTTCGGTCGCTGAGCGCGCCCATTGCGTAATTGCCGCCTCACCCCACATGCTTGCGCAAGCGGCATAAGCATGGGTGCCGGGTTTCCCGTTCGGCAGGAATGCAACCTCGCCGTAGGCGCCGATGCCTGTGTGCCAATCGATGAAATGCAGCGCTTGCGTTTCGCGTAGTGCGGGCAGCACGTGCTCAGCGACCGCCTTGTGGCCATGTTCAATGCCTGCACCGCCAAAGGCCAAACCTTCGGCATCTTCATATTGTCCTGCATTGACTGCGACCGAGAACTTGGCGGGCCCGAGCTCGCCTACGAGCCGCTCATAAGTTTCGATTAGTTTGGGCAAGTCCTGCGGGGTGAGGCTCGGCAGGCGGATCGCGTCGCGAATATGTTGGTAATAGGGGTTGACCGGCAATGGCTCGTCAAAGCGCGTGAAGTTGCGGTTGAGGTCGACATTGTTTTCCGTGCCCCGCGCCCGGTACGCAAAACCCCAAGGATTGAGCGCGTGAACAAGGCAGAGCCCTGTGTTGTCGGGCAATTGTCCATCCCATTGCGCAAGCCACGCTGATTGCGCGGCGGAGCCTGCGGGCCCCTCTAGCCCATGCATGCCGGATGTACACAGAAACGCTTTGCGCGGATTCGTAGCGCCAGCCCAGGCAATATCAACGCTCAGCACTTCGCCGTCCGGCCCTCGGTGATGGGGCAGGGGTACGCTGTCAAGGCGCATGCCTCTTTCTTGGCACAACTGACGGAAACGATGCCGGGCGTGCTGGTATTGTCGCAGGATCATCCCGCCTCCTATTGACGTTGCGTTGATCCGCAAGACAGTTCAGCTGCCACGCCGCCAGATGAACCGGCCCACAAACAGCCCCATGATCGCGCCTCCAAATTGCGCTAGCAAGATAGAGGGCAGCGCGTCGATGATCACCGGATTGGTCTCCATGGTGGCGTAGGCGATGGCAAAAGTGAATGCCGGATTGATCAGAACCGCGCCATTGCTGGCCCAATAGGCGATGCCAAGCACCGCGCCCGCCAAGAGCGCGGCCTTGGCCGGGACAGACCTGCGCGTCCAAAGCAGAACCATAATGAATGCCGCCGCTCCAAGCCATTCTCCAGCATAACGCTCATATGTCAGGGATGAGGTCACCCAGGCCGCCATTACAGGGTTGCCGAGAAGGCGCTCGAACAGCTGTATGGCGATAATCGCACCAGCGATTTGCGCAATGGAGTATATCCAACTCGACGGCAAGCGCCGGTCAAACGCATAGGCTGCTGTAAGGACTGGATTTACTTGCCCGTTCGACATGGGCTTGCCAACAGTCATCAAGACGGCCGTGACAAGTGCAAGGATCGCAGCCTGGGCCGGTATCGCAAGCGCGGCCTGATGGGTGGGAAGGGCCTGCGTCCCCGCAATCGCCAGCAGCAGAGTGGCCGTCCAGGTCAAGGACAAGAGCCCCTCGACGATGCCACGCGGGACAATCCCTGGGTCTTCGATCTGCTCGGCCATGGCTCCCATTCCGTTCCAGAATGCGGGATAGTTGCGTCTGTATATCAAAGCGAACAGCGTGAAGCCAATCATCCGCATTTGGCGGGGCTTTCCTTCTGCGGGCCAGTTCCGCTAGCCTGAAGCGATGTCACACACCATCCGACCCGAAACGCGCGCCATTCTCGAACGCCTTATCGCCTTCGATACGACAAGCCGAAACTCGAATCTGGCTTTGTTGGATTATGTGGCGGAGTATCTTGCGGGGTTTGGCGTCAAGGCCGAGCTGGTCTTTAATGACGAGCGGACAAAGGCCAATTTGTTCGCCACCATTGGGCCCACGGAGGCCGGCGGGATAGCCCTATCGGGGCATACGGATGTGGTGCCGGTCGACGATCAGGCTTGGTCCAGCGACCCTTGGACCTTGCGCGAGGCTGATGGCCGCCTCTATGGCCGCGGTACATCTGACATGAAGACCTTTAGTGCGCTGGCGCTTGCCTTTGTGCCGGATTTCCTCGCCGCTCGTCCCCGCCGTCCACTGCATTTGGTCTTGAGCCATGATGAGGAGGTTGGCTGCGTCGGTGTGCGCAGTCTCATCGCGCAGCTGGGCCAGCATCTGCCCAAGCCCGCGCTCTGTATCGTTGGCGAGCCCACAGACATGCAGGTCGTCAACGCGCATAAGGGGATCCGCTCCTTCCGCACAGAGGTCCTCGGCCGCGAGGCGCACTCCAGTCAGACAGACAAAGGCGTCAACGCGGTCATGATCGCGGCGGAACTAATCATGAAGCTCAAAAGCCTCGCCGATGAGATGATCGCTCGCGGCGATCCGACCGGCCGCTTCGACCCACCCTATACGACCGTGCAGTGCGCGACGATTTCCGGCGGCACGGCGCTCAACATTCTGGCGCGGCGATGTTCGTTTCAATGGGAGTACCGGCATTTGCCCGGCACAGATGCTGACGACATTCACCGCCGCTTTGAGGCCTTTGTCGATTCTGAGATGCGTCCGCGCATTCAGTCCGTGGCGCCAGAAGCCGATATCATCACGCAAGTGCGTTCACGCGTGCCGCCCCTGATACCTGAGACTGACAGTCCTGCGGAAACCCTCGCCAAACATTTGGCCACGCAGAATGACGCGGCGGCTGTCTCCTATGGGACTGAGGCGGGCTTGTTTCAGGAGGTGGGCATTCCCACCATCATTTGCGGGCCAGGCTCCATCCTGCAGGCGCACAAGCCTGATGAGTGGATCAGTCTAGAGCAAGTGGCCTTGGGCGAAGCATTTATGGCGCGGCTTTGCCGCTATCTCTCATCGGCTGACGGCGCCTGAGCGCCCGCCTCGTCAAGCGTAAATCGGTAGGTAGCAGAGCAGAATTCGCATGTCGCCGCTATGGCGCCATCGACCACAAGATCGCTCAGTTCCTCGCGATCATAAGTCTGGAGCACGCTCAAGACCCGTTCCGGCGCGCAGCGGCAGCCGAATTGCACTGGCAAGGGCGGAAAGACCCTCACGCCATCCTCATGATAGAGGCGGTATAACAACCTCTCAGCGGTGAGCTGGGGATCGACAAGCTCATGCGCCTCCGCAGTGTTGAGCAGTATGCTGGCCCGCGTCCATGCTTCGTCTGGGTTCTCCAGGTGCTGCACCCCTTGACCGCCCAAGACCGCGATGTTCTGCACCAAAATGCCGCCAGCGCGCCAATGACGGGTGAGTCGCCCTTGCTCATCCCGCGTCACCACCGTGGCTGCCGCCACGCGCATGGCGGTTGGGATTTGTTCGGATTGGGTAAAGTAGTTGAGCACGGATTCCGTCAAGCCAGCCGCCTCCAGCGGCACAATGCCCTGATAGCGGTCCATATCTGCGCCCTGATCGATTGTGAGCGCAAAGGACCCTTCACCCAGCATCGCCGCACCTGGCTTGGCTGCCTTGTGCAAATCATAGGTGGCGCAAGCCCGCACCGTGCCTGGCGCGGCGAAATCGGCAACCACCATTGAAACAGGACCATCGCTTCGCACTTGCAAAGTGAGCAGCCCATCAAACTTCAGTGACGCGCCCAAAAGGGCAACTATCGCCAAGGCTTCGCCCGTGATCGCCGAGACCGGATCAGGATAGCCATGGGCTTGCAAGACACGGTCGGCAACCGCGCCCAGGCGGACAATCCGTCCGCGGACATTCATGCCCTCAATCTGAAAGGTCTGGACGAAATCGTCCGTGATTTTCTGTGGCGCGCTCACGCGGCCAACGCCCATTTCAGAATGGCCTTTTGTGTGTGCAAGCGATTCTCCGCCTCATCCCACACGAGCGATCGCGGTCCGTCGAGAACCGCGTCGGTCACTTCCTCGCCCCGGTGAGCGGGCAGGCAGTGCATGAACAGGGCGTC
>DMER01000209.1:40245-40473 GCA_003451645.1 Alphaproteobacteria bacterium
GCGGGCAGGCAGTGCATGAAGACCGCATGGGGGTGGGCCAAACTCATAAGCTGATCATTGACCTGAAAGGGCATCAGCTCCAGGTGGCGCCGCCGCGTGCCGCCTTCCCCCAATTGGTCCGCCTCAGACATTTGAACCCAAGTGTCTGTGACGATGCAATCGGCACCCTTCGCCGCCTCTTGCGCGGAGGAAATCACAACGATGTCCGCGCCGCCGCTGCGGGCTTGT
>DMER01000209.1:40701-40865 GCA_003451645.1 Alphaproteobacteria bacterium
GCGCCGCCGCTGCGGGCTTGTGCGAGGACTTCGGCGCGCGGCTCCAGGCCCTTTGGGCAGGCGATCCGCAGCGAAAACTGAAACTTCAGCGCCGCATGTATCCAGGATGCGCACACATTGTTGCCCGCACCGACCCAGGTGACGATGCGGCCCTTGACCGCGCT
>DMER01000209.1:41112-48689 GCA_003451645.1 Alphaproteobacteria bacterium
CCTCAAACGTCAGAAGATCCGCCATCAATTGACAGGGATGCGTCTTGTCGGTCAGGCCGTTGATGACTGGGATCGAGGCTGCGGCCGCGATCTCCGTCAGATTTGAATGCGCCTTCGTGCGCAGCATGATCGCATCAATATAACGTGAGAGCACGCGTGCGGTGTCGCCAACGGTTTCGCCATGGCCGAACTGCAACTCATTGCCGGACAGGATCATGGTGGACCCGCCCAATTGGCGCATCGCCATGTCAAAGGAAATGCGCGTGCGTGTTGAGGGCTTCTCGAAAATGAGGCCCAGCATCTGGCCGCGCAACGGCTGGTCGTCATCGGGCGTGCCCTTGTGACGGCCGGCGCGTTTGGCCTTCATCATGCGTGCGTCGTCCAAAATCGCGCGCAATGTGGCTGCATCCATTTGGTCCAGATCGAGAAAATGGCGCGGGCTCATATGGGTTTTGTACTTTCGGCCGGTCTCACATTCGCGCAGGCCTCGTCGATGATCGAGACCGCCTCACGCACATGGGGTGTATTGATGATCAGGGGTGGCAGGATGCGCACAACATTGTCTCCGGCGGAGATGGTCAGCAAGCCTCGCGCATGCATCTCAGCAATGAGGTCTGTGTTGCGATAGTCCGCGTGCAGGCGTAGCCCCTGCATCAGGCCCCGGCCTCGTAGCTCTGCGATGACCTTTGGGTGGCGGTCCCTGATCATGGCCAATTGCTGGGTCAGCACATTCGCCATCTCGCGCACATGATCCAGGAATTCTGGTGCAAGCACCACGTCGAGCACAGCATTGGCGACCGCCATGGCAAGCGGATTGCCGCCAAAGGTGGTGCCATGGCTTCCGGCGGTCATGCCCTGGGCCGCGCGCTCCGTAGCAAGGCACGCGCCAACGGGGAACCCGCCGCCAAGACCCTTTGCGACTGCCATGATATCCGGCGTGATGCCTGCCCATTCATGCGCAAAGAGCTTGCCAGTGCGCCCGATACCGGTCTGGATTTCGTCCAGGATCAGCAAGAGACCATGCTCGTCGCACAAATTGCGCAAGCCCCGCAGGCAGACGTCCGGCACAACGCGAATGCCGCCCTCGCCTTGGATTGGTTCCACCAGGATCGCTGCGGTTTCTGGCCCAATCGCGGCCTTTAGCGCTTCGTGATCGCCAAAAGGCACTTGGTCAAACCCGTCCGCCTTGGGACCAAAGCCGTCGAGATATTTCTTCTGGCCACCGGCTGCGATGGCCGCGAGTGTGCGGCCATGAAAAGCGCCCTCAAAAGTAATGGTGCGATAGCGTTGAGGCTGGCCGGTGTGCGCAAAATACTTACGCGCCATCTTCAGTGCGCACTCAATGGCCTCCACGCCCGAATTAGTGAAAAAAACGGTGTCCGCGAAGGTCGCTTGAGTCAGCCGCTCGCCCAGGCGTTCTTGGCCCTCAATCCGATAGAGGTTTGAGCTGTGCCAAATCTTGGACGCCTGGTCCGTTAGCGCCTTGATCAGGTGCGGGTGAGCGTGGCCCAGCACATTGACGGCGACGCCAGCTCCGAAATCCAGAAAGCGCCGCCCCTCGGCAGTATAGGCTAACGGGCCCTCGCCTCTTTCTAACGCGAAGTCCGCACGAGCATAAGTTGGCAAAACTTTAGGGATCACAACACTTTAGCCCCATCCTGAGAACGAAACGGGGCCGCTTGCGCAGCCCAGCCTGGCGCTACTATCGGAACGTTCCTCACTCAAGTCAAATTGGGCTACATGCTGTGGCCCCTTGTGAACATCGCTCAATTGCTTGTGGAAAGCGTATCACGATCGCCAGTTATCTACACCTTGTATTAACCAATGCATCTTGTGCTTCGGGCAACCTTGAAATCTATATCTCGTGCATTGGCGCTGTAAGAGTGGAGGGTAATACGATGGGTTGGACCGATGAGCGCGTCGAGCAATTAAAGCAGCTCTGGCAGGATGGATTAAGTGCGAGCCAAATCGCTCGGCAATTGGGCGGTGTTACACGCAATGCTGTGATTGGAAAGGTTCACCGGTTGGGTCTCGCTGGGCGGGCGACCTCCGCACGGGCCGAGCGTCCACGCGTGCAGATGCCCCGCCGCACGCCAGTGATCAGGCCGGCGCTGGTGGCCCCGGCACTGCCCGTCGTTGAGCGCGATCCCTTGATGGATGAGCATGGCAATCATGCGACCGTCCTTACGATCAGTGACCGTATGTGCAAATGGCCGATCGGCGATCCCGCGACAACGAACTTCCACTTTTGCGGCCACAAGCCCAAAGACGGATCGCCCTATTGTGAAGCGCATTGCGTCAAGGCGTTCCAGCCGACGCAAAGCCGTCGCGACAGGGATCGCGACTATCGTCGCTATCTGGCGAATGGATGATCGTTGCGAGTAAGGGCCGCGGCGACGATGGTGCTGCCGCCCCCCTCTCCCTTGGAATTCAAGCCCCCATCGGCGCGGGCTTGAAGGCGTCGTCTAGCGCATAGCCTGCAGAGCGTACGGTGCGGATCGGATCGTTGTTAGCGCCTGAGATATTGAGCGCCTTGCGCAGGCGGCCAATGTGCACGTCAACGGTGCGCGCCTCAACATAGACGTCCGACCCCCAAACGGCGTCGAGCAGTTGCTCGCGGCTGAAAACGCGGCCGGGGTGCTGGATAAAGTGATCGAGCAAGCGGAATTCTGTCGGCCCGAGGTGAACATCCTGGTCGGCGCGGCGCACGCGGTGAGCGGAACGATCGACAATGATGTCGCCGAAGCGGATGATGTTCTCGGCCAATGCAGGGCGAATGCGCCGCAGAACCGCCCGGATGCGCGCCAAAAGCTCGACCGTTGAAAAGGGCTTGGTAAGATAGTCGTCTGCGCCTGTGTCGAGGCCGCGGATACGATCAGCCTCTTCGCCGCGTGCGGTGACCATAATGATCGGGATATTGCGGGTCTCAGGCCGCGAGCGTACGCGGCGGCAGACCTCGATCCCCGAGACTTGTGGCAGCATCCAATCCAGCACCACGAGCGCAGGCAGTTCCTCGTCAATGATGACCAGAGCTTCTTCGCCATCGCGGGCCTCGGCAATCCGGTATTGGCCCTCGCGCTCCAAATTATAACGGATCAATTCGAGGATCGGCGCTTCATCCTCAACTATCAGGATCAATGGCTTTTTGGGTGTGTTCATTGCTGAAATGATCTCAATCTTTGCGGTTGAACGTAAAGTTAGTGGTCGAGGTAATGTCGCTCTTTGGGCGCTGATCGCCCAAAGAGGTGCCGTGAACGAGGTAGTGCACGGTCTCGGCAATGTTGGTGGCGTGATCGCCGACGCGCTCAAAGTTCTTGGCGATGAACAACAAGTGCGTGGAGGCCGAAATCTTGCGAGGGTCTTCCATCATGTAGGTCAGCAATTCGCGGAAGAGCGAGTTGTAAAGCTCGTCAATCTCACCATCCCGTTTCCACACGGTGGACGCTACGTTCGTGTCGCGCGCGGAATAGGCATCGAGTACGGTCTTGACCTGCGTCGCGGCCAGGCTGCCCATACGCGCCAGACCTTGCGCGAGGTGCTTCTCGGGCGAGTCGGTCCCCAAGACCATCGCGCGCTTAGCGACGTTTTTGGCCAAGTCGCCAATGCGTTCCAAATCGCCCGCAATCTTAATCGCGGACAGCACCTCACGGACCTCGTCCGGAGTTGGATGTTTTGACCCAATTAATGTGACGGCACGGTTTTCCACTTGATGCTGCAGTGCATCAACGCGAGGGTCCACCGCGACCGTATTCGACGCCAACTGAAGGTCACGGCGAACGACGGAATCGATGGCACCGGCCAGTTGTTCTTCAACCAAGCCGCCCATTTGCGAGAGAAGGACCGAAAGTCCCTCAAGCTCGTCGCTGAAGCTTTTCGGCACAAGTTCAGGCATCGGCCCCCCGGTTGCCTTCGCATCTGCAATAAACCCAGGAAGTCCTCCGGGTCTTCAGTTTTGACGGCGGCTTTCTACGACATTGATGCATCATTTTTGTGACAAACAAGCGTTAACGCTTGTATTTGACGCCTGCGTCACCGGCAAACGGTACTAATTCTGTGGATTGGTCTGTTTTGCCGCAGCAGGAAGCCGCAAGAGGTCCGTAGCGCCCGGGCTTGCAATGCTCGCCAAGGGCAGGAAGACCGAAAACGTGCTGCCTTCGCCGGGTGCGCTGTCAATGTTCATCCGGCCGCGGTGACGGTTGACAATATGTTTGACGATGGCAAGGCCCAGGCCCGTGCCGCCAACTTCGCGGCTGCGGCGGACATCGACGCGGTAAAAGCGCTCCGTTAGGCGCGGTAAGTGCTCGCGGCCGATCCCTTCGCCGTCATCCTTCACGGCAACAAAGACGCATGGGCTTGGGCCGGGTTCTCCCGCCTCTGGCCGCAAAAGCCCTAAACTCACTTCAACTTTGCCACCCGTTCTGCCGTATTTGATGGCGTTATCGACCAAGTTGGTCACCACTTGAACCAACTCTTCGCGCTCGCCCGCGACGTGCGGCAGAGAGGGCGGCTCGTCCACCGAGATCGTGACAGAGGCCTTTTGTGCCTGCGGTTGCATCGCGCTGGTCACTTCCTCCACGACATCGCCCAGATTAACGCTCCCGCTTGGCCGGATGTGCTCATTAAGCTCAATGCGAGACAAGGAGAGCAGATCGTCGATCAAGCGCCGCATGCGGGCCGCCTGCTCGGCCATGATGGTTAGAAAGCGCTCTTGTGCAGCAGGGTCATCCTTGGCTGACCCGCGCAACGTCTCGATGAACCCGGTCAAGGAGGCCAGGGGTGTGCGCAATTCGTGGCTGGCATTGGCGACAAAATCGGCGCGCATATCCTCCACGCGCTTGGCCGTGGTGACATCGTGAAAAAGTAAGAGCACCGTGTCGGGTTTGCCTGTCGCGGTCGCCACGCCAGACACATGCGCTTCGAAGGACTGCACAGGTGAGGACATCACCGTGAACTCAACGCTGCGTGGTGCCGCGCCCACCAACACAGCGTCTAAGGCATCTAGAACGGCCGGCGCGCGGATCACATTGGCGACATGTTTGCGGGGCTCTGCAGGCGTGAAGCTGGCGCCAAAGGCTTGATTGCCAGCCACGATGCGCCCATCGCCATCGACGATCAGGATCGGGTCTGGCAACCGGTCGATCAGGGCGGCGAAGTGGCCTTGCAGATCAAGCGGGCGTTTCGGGTTGGGTGCCGGTGTGGCGGGTTGGATCTGCGCATAAACAGGCTCAGCGGGCATGCGCACAAAGGCGGCACGGGCAAAGGCGATCCCCGCAACCCCCAATGCAAGAAAGAGGGCGAAGGGCCAGGCTTGCGTCCAGGCAGCAAGGATCACCAGCGCCAGAATTGCGGCGCCGCCAACAATCATCAGATCGCGGATGCGGATCGTGCTGCCCATACTGCGTTGCCTTTGCGCGTCCCCAAGATGTGGCGCAACTGCAGCCGGAATGGAAGCGGTCTGGCCTGCGGATGTTTGGGGAAAGTTGACGGACGCGCTCATGGTGGCTTCGCCACTGGTGCGCGCCCTGGTTGCGTTGCGGGGCTCGCGGACCGTCCGCCACAGGATGATCAGCGCCGTCAGCTTCACACCAATCGCAAGACTCAAGACAAAGGAATAGGAGGTCAGCCAAACCAGAGGACCGCCGCCGAGGGCGCCCACACCTTGGACCAGGCTCTGTGAGGAGTTGAGCAAGGCAAGCCGCATCGGCAGATCAGGGCTGGCGCCAAAGTCCAGCACCATATTCTGCGTGGCGAGTTGAAAGCCAGCCATACCCAGCCCCAAGCCGATAAAAGCTAGGATGATGCCGCTCCAGCTTGTCGCCACAATCAAAACAAAGGCCGCGCAGGCCCACACCAGCAATGATGTCATCAGGATCGCGCGGAAGCCTGTCCGGTCGCCGATCCAGCCCCAAAAGAGATGCGCCGCGGTTGTCGCCATTAGCAAAATAAAGGCCAAAGTGCCCAGCACTTCGCCCGTCAGCCCCAGCTTTGCGCCTGCTGCCAGGATGTAGAAGGGTGTCGCGATATTAGCGGCGGTGGCCAGAAACTGTGCCCAGAAGAAATTACGAAAATTCCGGTCCTCGCGCAGCAGGCCAGGCACGTCCATGAGACGGGCACGAACATTGGAGGCCTGGCGCGTTTCCCGCGCGTCTGGCTCTCGCACGAAGAACAACAAGGACAGCCCAATGGCCGTCAAACCGAACGCCACCAGAAAGGTCGTGGCATAGCCGTTGCCCAGCACGTTTTGGGTGACAAGGTATTGGCCCCCAACCCAACTGACGACTGCCGCCGTCAGGCCACCTAAGAAAAAGCGCAATCCCAAAAGCCAGCCACGCGATTGTTGCGGGATGGTCTTGGCCATCAGCATGTTCCAGACGACATTCTGCATGCCGCCGAAAATGCCAAGCAGGGCCAGAAAACCTGCCACCGCATAAATCACCCATGGCGGTTCGAGGAAGAAGGCCGACAGCGCCAGACCCAGAATGCTCAAGCGCATCATCCAGCCATAGCGGAAGCCCAAGGGCAAAACGCGCGCGCGGTGCTCAATGGCCACAGCACCGAAGACGCTGGAGACAAAGCCCCCGAAATGCTGCGCCGCCATCGCTGCGCCAACGACCAAATCCGAGCCTGAGAGGGTGTGCAAGTAGGCCGGGACAAAGGTGGGCGAATTGACCAGCCGAAAGCCGGTCATGGCCAGCATGCCGTGGATCAGCTGTGCCACATAGTTGCGCGGCAGATTTCGGCGGATTTCCTCGTCCAGGCTTTCGCCATTGCTATGGCCGTTGGGCAGGCGGCTTGCGTCGTCACTCACAGCCGGAAGGTCATCCGGCTAACCTCATCCCAATCGGCTTGCGGCATGACCCAGCTTGCGGCGGCGGCGTTGGCTTTGACCTGTTCGGCGCTTGTAGCGCCTGCAATCACGGAGCCGACGACGCGTTGCCCTAACAACCACGCGATCGCCACATCCAATATGGTCTTGCCCCGGGCGCCCGCAAATGCGTCCAACGCCTCTACAATTGCGAAATTCGCATCCGTCAAAGCTTGCTTGGCGCGTTCGGGGTGAGCAGCCAGGCGGCTATCGTTGGGCGCTGGTTCGCCGCGCTTGTACTTGCCGGTCAGAAGCCCGCTGGCCAACGGGAAATAGGGCAGGATGCCAACGCCAAAGGCATCCGCGGCCGGGATCACTTCGCGCTCTATCCCGCGATCCAGCAGGCTGTAGTGGTTCTGCGCGGAGATATAGCTCTCCAAGTCCTTTTGCCGGGCGATCCAAGCCGCGTCCGCGATCTGCCATCCTGCGTAATTCGACGAGCCGACATAGCGGACCTTGCCCGCGCGCACCAGATCGGTCAGGGCGCTAAGTGTTTCCTCAACGGGTGTCTTGGGGTCGGGGGCGTGCAGCTGATAGAGATCGATATAATCTGTGCCCAGACGTTTGAGGCTCGCCTCGCAGGCCCGCATCACATAGCGCCGCGACCCGCCGCCTTCATACTCCCCCTTGGCCATACTTTTAAAAGCCCGCTTAATGAATCAAAAACAATTTCATCTTTTGCATAACCAAGTTCCGTATAAAAGATATGCGC
>DMER01000209.1:48840-49055 GCA_003451645.1 Alphaproteobacteria bacterium
GCCAAGGGCAGGCCGAATTTGGTGGCGATGATCACATCCTTGCGGCGGGGGCCAAGGGCGCGGCCCAGATATTGCTCGGACAGGCCAGTGGAATAAAAGTCAGCCGTATCAAAGAGCGTCACGCCCTCATCCAGCGCGGCATGGACGACACTGGCCGTTTCGCCTTTATTGCAGCGGCGGCCGAAATTGTTGCAGCCAAGGCCCGCGACGGAGAC
>DMER01000209.1:49270-50939 GCA_003451645.1 Alphaproteobacteria bacterium
AAGGCCCGCGACGGAGACCTTGAGGCCTGAGCGGCCTAGTTGACGGAATTGCATGCGACGACGGCTCGGTTGATTGTTTTGTTCGGGTTCTTGGCGGGCCTATTGCGCGGGAACGGGTTGCGGCCTTTTGAGGGTGGCTGATCCCGCGGCGCCGCGCGCATGCAACCACTCCAAGGCTTTGTTCCATCCTGCGACCGCCGCGGCTTGGTTGAAGCTTGGGCGGTAATCGGCCAGGAAGCCATGCTTGGCGCCATTATAGACCAAGATGTCTGATTGTTTGTCGCCAGCCTTGCGCAAGGCCGCCCGCATCGCCTCCACGCTGTCCAGCGGGATGCCTGGATCGTCCTGCGCGTAAAGCCCAATCACCCGGCCATCGATTTTGTCCGCCACATCGATCGGGTGCACGGGACGGGGATCGGTGCCGCGCTTGACGAGGGTGCCATACCAAGCAACGCCTGCCTTGATATTCGGATTATGAGCGGCATAGAGCCAGGTCACGCGGCCGCCCCAGCAGAAGCCTGTGACTGACAATTGTTTGGTGTTGCCGCCCTCACCGGCAGCCCAGCTTGCCGTTGCGTCCAAATCCGCATGCACCTGATCATCAGGTGTCTTGAGGACGATCTCATCGATCAGCTTGCGAATGTCCGTGTATTTCGTTGCATCGCCCGCGCGCGCAAACAAGTCCGGTGCGACGGCCATGAAGCCCGCTTTGGCAAAGCGGCGGCAAATGTCCTTGATCCACTCATGCACGCCGAAGATTTCATGGACGACCAGGATCACGGGGGCGTTCTGGACGCCCGATAGGACCGCGCGATACGCCGGCATTTGGCCGCCTGCTGTTGGGATCTTGACCTCACCCGCTATCAAGCCATCGCTGCTGGTTGCGATGGTGCTCGCGGCGACCGGCTGAACTGCAAGGGCGAAGCCAGAGGCCAGTGAGGTGAGGGCAAAGCCGCGCCGGTTCATCTGTGTGTCGTTATGCATGAGGATCCCCGCCGGATGTTTTATGACATTGCAGGCGACTGTAGCAGACGCATCCGCGCTGGGAAGGCCCAAGATGGCACGCGCGCAGCATCGTGACCGCCCCAACTTTGCCCTATTATGCCCGCACAAGCGCGTCCGACCTGCACAGGAGTAATTTGTGTTCGCCCATTTGCGCCTCATAGCTCTTGCCGTGATTTTGGGCTGGTCCGGCATCGATGCGGCCGCTGCCGCCGCTCCCAAGATCGATTTCATCCTGGTGGAAAAGGCTGATCGGGCCATGACCTTGTTCGCGCAAGGCAAGCCCTATAAGACCTATCGCATCGTCCTCGGCGGCAATCCCATTGGCGACAAGGTGCGCCAAGGTGACGACCGCACGCCCGAGGGGCGCTATACTATCGATCGCAAGATCCCCAATAGCGAGTTCACGCGCGGCTTAGGCATCTCCTATCCTAATGAGCAAGACCGCGCCGAGGCCAAGCGGCGCGGGGTCAAGCCAGGCGGCGACATCGTCATCCACGGAACACCCGCCTATATAGAGCCGCTCTATACCTTAGGCGCCTTTCCCGATTGGACGCGCGGCTGCATCGCTCTGCCGACCGCGCAAATGCTCGAGGTCTATGACCTTGTGCCGGTGGGCACGCCCATTGAGATCAAGCCCTAATGCCCTATGTTCAGCGCGCGGGCG
>DMER01000209.1:51145-53577 GCA_003451645.1 Alphaproteobacteria bacterium
GCCCTATGTTCAGCGCGCGGGCGGAGGGGTGTCTCCGGCTGGGGGGCCGATGCGCTCCAGCTGATAACTGAACGCGGGCAGCCCTGGCGGTGAATAGGTGATGCTCATCGCATTTCCGCGGCAGGTGTAGCTGAAATCGAGCGACTCCAAGGTGCCGAACCGCATGGGTTCCCTCGCTGGTCGAGGGCCGCCAATCATCTCGGAGAACCCCGCGCCCGTTGTCGTGGTGCTGCAGAGCTTGAGCGCGCCGCCTTCTTCCTCGGCCTTCCAGAGGCCTGCCGACTTGGCCAATGAGATGACATTAAAAGCGGTCACGGGCGGTGAACTCACACCCCGGCGGGATTGAAACGTGATCTGAACCTGCCTGCGGACGCCATTCACGGTGCCCTCAAAGCTGCCATCGCGGTTGAAGCTGACGCGCGCGGTCCCCGGATTGCACTCGACCGTCGAGACGCTCACACCGGGCATGCTGCCGCCAAAACTGCCCAGCCAATCGCAATTGCCACCAGAGCCTGCTGCCAGTTGCCAGGATCCAACCACACATCCCGCCCGGCGCACGGTTGGGCCGGTCGCGCCACACTCCCCGCAATTGACTGCCTTATAGGTCCCCGGCTTGACCTTCATTTCGACGGGCGCGTCAGCAACCGAGATCGAGGCAAAGCGGAATTTGCGCCGCTCGCCACAGCGCACCTCCATGTCTTCTGGCAATTTAGACCAAGTGCCCGGCCGTTCGGAGAAGACCCGCTCCTTGTCGCCAAAGGTCCCCTTGGGCCGGTAGCCGCCGGGTACGACATCGAACCAGCCCCGCATCAAGGTTAGAGGCTCAGGCTGCCGGCGCGTAATGTCAGGATCGGCCTCCGGTTCTCCCGTCGTATCCGCCAAATGCGGCAAGGCGGGGCCGGTGACGGTCACGCCGCTGGGCAGGGTGATCGTCTCGTCAATATAGGCTTGGGCGAACTCATCATAGGCCGCCGGATCGAGGGCGCGGCGGGCGCCAGCCAATTGCGCCATCCCTGTGCCAGCCATTTGGGCAAGATAAGGGCCAATCGCGCCAGGCCCCCGCGATTGCTGCAGCCAGGCGAAGAATACCACGGTCTCATAGGACATCCTCAGCAGGCTGACGGTTGGCGAGCGGTCGTGAAAGGCCTGGACCGCGACATTGGTGTTGGCGAACCGGTAATGCTCGGGGAAGACAAAGTCTTCAAACCATTCCGCCGATCCTTCAACCCACCAGTCGGACCCGGCCGCGCGCATTTGTGCTTGCAGGACGCTTTCCTGTGCGCAGTGGAACAGCTCATGTGCCAAGGTGCGGCGGAGCGCCTGCCCCGGTATGAGACCGGAACTGTAGATCAATTGCGGGCATTGCAAGACCGGTTCGGCCGCGCTCATGGTGCTCAACGGAAAGGTTTCGGCGATGGCGTCGCGCCTCGTCGGGTGGGTGCCTGCGATGATGACGACATTGATGATCGGGGGCAGGCCAAGCGGCCCGCGCACCTCCCGCAATTTGGGTCCTACGCGGCGCGCGACATCGCCAACCGCATCGACTATGGTGGTCAGGCTTGCAGGCGTCGCGCGCAAGTCGCCATCTGCCCAAAGCTCCAGACGCGAGGGGCCGGTAGGTCCGTCAATGGTGAAGATCCGCAAGCTGCGGCAGCTGCCCCGGACTGGCCGCTCCCGAAGGCCCCGAATCGCGCCATATTGGTCCTCACAATAGCCGGCAAAAGCTGGCGAGCCGACACCGCACAGGTGAAGCAGACCGACAAGACATATCCCTAGAAGCCGCATCATGATTGGGTGCTCATCTGGCTTTTGTGGTTGAGAGGCCGCTGCAATGTTGGCACTGCGCGGGGCGATCAAGCAAGGTTTGCATCCTGGCTGGATTAGCTGCCCGCCAAACTCAAGGCCACGGCTTCCGCCACTTTGATCCCGTCGATTGCCGCTGACAAAATGCCCCCGGCATAGCCTGCGCCCTCGCCAGCGGGGTAAAGTCCCTTGGTATTGATGCTCTGGCAGTCAGCGCCACGGCGCAGGCGCAGAGGGCTGGAGGTGCGTGTCTCCACACCGGTCATAACAGCATCGGGCATGGCGTAGCCTTCGATCTGGCGCGCAAAGCGGGGCAGGGCCTCGCGCATTGCCTCGATCGCAAAGTCAGGCAGGCACTCCCGCAGATCGGTCAAATGCACGCCCGGCTTATAGGAGGGTATCACGCTGCCAAAGTCCCTTGAGGCGCGCCCTGCTAAGAAATCGCCCACCAATTGGCCCGGCGCCTGGTATGTGCTGCCGCCACTGATGAAGGCCTTGGCTTCTAGCGCGCGCTGGAGGACGACGCCTGCCAGCGGCCCGTCCGGATAGTCCGCTTCCGGATTGATATCGACGACAAAGCCCGCATTGGCGTTGCGTTCCTTCCGGGAGTACTGGCTCATGCCATTGGT
>DMER01000209.1:53809-58987 GCA_003451645.1 Alphaproteobacteria bacterium
TCACGACGCGTTCGGGCTCGGAGGCGGCCGCCACGACCGTGCCTCCAGGGCACATGCAGAAACTATAGGCCGTGCGCCCATTGCTCGCATGGTGCACCAATTGATAGTCCGCGGCGCCTAAGGCCGGGTGGCCCGCATAACGGCCATAGCGCGCGCGGTCGATGACGCCTTGCGGGTGTTCGATGCGCACGCCAATGGAAAAGGGCTTGGCCTCCATAAAGACGCCTGCGCTGTGCAGCATCTCAAAGGTGTCGCGCGCGCTATGTCCCAAACCCAGGATCAGATGGTCGCACGCGATGTCCTCGCCGCTGCCCAAGGTGATCCCGCGCACTTGACCTGCGTCTAGGTGCAGGCCTGTCATATGCCGCTCGAACAAGATCTCTCCACCCAAGGCTTCGATCTTGGTGCGCATGCTCTCCACCATCGACACGAGGCGGAAAGTTCCGATATGCGGTTTGGCCTCGGTGAGGATCTCGTCTGGGGCGCCGGCCGCCACGAATTCGTGCAGGACCTTCCGCCCACGGAATTCCGGGTCCTTGACGCGGCTGTAGAGCTTCCCATCGGAAAAGGTTCCTGCCCCCCCTTCGCCGAACTGCGCATTCGAAGCGGGGTTGAGCTCGCCCTTGCGCCAGAAGGCGAAGGTATCCTTGGTGCGTTCGCGGACCGCCTTGCCGCGCTCCAGGATCAAGGGGCGGAACCCCATCTCGGCCAAGATCAGCCCGGCGAACAGGCCACACGGTCCCATGCCGATCACCACCGGCCGCAAGCCCTTGTAGTGGCGGCCATCGGCGACTTGCCGGTAGCCCATCTTGGGTGTGGGGGTCAGCTTCGCGTCTGCATAGGTCAAAGGCGCGAGGAGCCCCTCGTTCCTGATGGTGACATCGAGGGTGTAGACCTGCTGAATGTCCGTCTTGCGCCTTGCATCGATGCCGCGCCGGAAAACGCTTAGGTCCAGAAGCTCCGCGTCCTTGATCCCCAAGCGCGACAAGGCCGCTTGCCGCAGATCGGCCGGCGAATGGTCCAAGGGGAGCTTGAGTTCGTGGAGTCTGAGCACGGGGAGCAACCAATTGCATTTGAGTTATGGTACTGACTGAACGTTAGAATCGATGTAATGTGGCAATCCACCACATTTAAGCAGCTCCCATCCATTGCGCCCTGTGCGGTGATGACAGAGTAGCATCAAGCGCCTCAAGTCACGATCCTATCGTCAGTAGACAGATCGATGGGATCTTTTTCTTGGGGTCACACTGATGCGGAAGGCCAGGGGAGGCCGTTTTGTGACCATAACCGCTGACCAAATTGATAGCTGGCTTCGCCAGCCTACTGAAACACAGCACCTTGAATTCAAGGAAGCAAAGACGAATTTTAGCTTTGATAAGCTTTGCGAGTATTGCGTTGCAATCGCCAATGAGGGCGGGGGCCATCTGATTCTTGGTGTCTCTGACGCACTTCCGCGCAAGGTCGTTGGCAGCCGTGCTTTCCAAAACCTGATCCAGACGGTTTCTGACATCTTCCAGGCCGTTCATTTTCGAGTGGACGCAGACGACGTGGAACATCCAGTTGGCCGGGTTGTCGTTTTCTCAATCCCATCGCGGCCAAAGGGAACAGCCTACACGTTAAAGGGCTGCTACTTGATGAGATCGGGTTCATCTTTGGTGTCAATGTCGGAGGACAGGCTTCGGTTGATATTTTCGGAAGGCACACCTGATTGGCTAGAAGAGGCATCGATTCGCGATCTCGATGCACAGGGGGTCGTCGAGAGGCTCGATGTTCAAGCCTATTTCGATTTGATGAAGCAGCCATATCCCCCTGACCGTACGGGCGTGTTGGCAAGGCTCACTGAGAGGCGGCTTATCGTTGAGGATAATGGCCGCTACACGATCACCCGCTTGTGTGGTTTGCTCCTCGCAAAACGGTTTGAGGACTTTCCGGATATCTCTCGAAAGGCGCCGCGGCTTGTTGTCTACACTGGTCCTTCGAAGCTTGATCCGCAAAGCGATCAGATCGTGCAAGCCGGATACGCGGCGGGCTTCCAGGCACTCATTTCACTGGTCATGGGGTTGTTGCCTCAGAATGAGGTGATCCGCGACGCGCTTCGCCGCAGTATCAAGCTTGTCCGCGAAAACACAATACGAGAGCTCATCGCAAATTGCCTAATCCACCAGGATTTTAGGATTAGCGGCGCTGGGCCAACCATCGAAATTTTTCCTGACCGCGTGGTTATTTCAAACCCTGGGCAGCCGATCGTAAATGTCGACCGGTTCATAGATGGCTACCAATCCAGAAATGAGCGTCTAGCTGACTTCATGCGGAACATGCGGAACATGCGGATTTGCGAAGAGCGAGGCAGCGGAATCGACAGGGTCATATTGGAGTGCGAAGATGATCAGCTGCCGCCGCCGCGGTTCGAAAATGATGCGCAGCGAACGATGATCACAGTGTATGGTCCGCAGCCCTTCTCAGAAATGGACAGAGTTGACCGCATTCGTGCTTGTTATCAACATTGCTCACTGAAGTATGTGCTTAACCAAAGGATGACCAATCAGACGTTGCGGGCGCGTTTCGGATTGTCAGAGAGCAAGTCTGCCATCGCGTCCCAGATTATCAACCTCACGGTGGAGGCTGGATTGATCAAGCCGGACGATAATGTGGGGTCTTCGCGAAAATATGCTCGCTATCTGCCCGTTTGGGCTTGATTCTCATTTTATCTCGAGCTCTGCAAGAGCTCGCGGAATCGGAAAAATCCCATTTTTTCAAAGGGTTCTTATTTAAGCGCATGCCTTTGAGAAAGTCGGAAAGGTCCGCGCTGCACCCATTTTTATCATCACGTGCGGACAGGGCTTTGACTAGCCGCACTCGTCCACATACGCTCGTGCAGGGCGATTGGGTGGGGAACGATGGTTTGCCGGCAGTTAACAATCCTGGTCGGGCTTGCGCTGTTTTTGACAGCCTGCGCATCGCTGACCGCTGAGCGCAACCAACCTTTGCTGGCCCAAGGGCCTGCAAGGGGGCCTGAATACCGTCTCACGGCCATTGATGATCACACCTCCAAGGAATTGTTTCTAGCGGTCGCATTTTCGGGCGGCGGCAAGCGGTCGGCGGCCTTTGGCTATGGTGCGCTTACGGCGCTGAAAGACATCACGCTTGCCTATAATGGCACCCCGTCCAGGCTGTCGGACGAGATTGACTTTATTTCGGGCGTGTCCGGCGGCAGTTTCACTGCGTCGGCCTTTGGCTTCATGCGCGAGGCCTTTTGGCAGAATTACCGGACCGAATTCCTCTATCACGATCTGAACGCTGAGATATTCGCCATTTATCTGCAGCCATGGCGCTGGGACTGGCTGGTCAATCCCGACTGGGGCACCAATGACGAGATGGCGCGCGTCTATGATGATATCTTGTTCAAGGACGCCCGTTTTGATCGCCTGGCCAAGCTTGGGCGCCCGCTCGTTGCCATCCAAGCGACCGACTTCGCCAATGAACAACCCTTCATCTTTACGCAGGATACGTTTGACCTTTTGTGCTCGGATTTGAGCACCTTCCCGATCGCGCGCGCGGTCGCCGCATCCAACGGCTTCCCCATTCTGTTCTCGCCGATTAGCCTGAATAACTACAATGGTTCGGGCGAGGGGCAGTGCAAGCGGCCGACATGGATCAATGAGTATCTGAAGATCCAAGATGAGTTTTCCCGCCGGCGCCATCATGCGCTGCAGGCCAACCGGTATCTGACCCAGAAAGAGGGCGGCTCCTATGTGCATCTGCTCGATGGCGGGGTTGGCGATAACCTGGCTTTGCGGGGGCTCATCCAATTGATGGTGCCGCCAGACAAGGCGGACCCGGAGTTTTTTCGCGACCTGCGCAAGATCCAGCACGTCGTGGTCATCAGCGTGGATGGGCAGTCAGAGCCGGATCGCGACCTTAATAACATTCCGGTTCTATCCAGTGTGTTCCGCATTGTGGGTGCCGTGACCTCCACCGCCATTGATCGCCTGGGGTTTGAGACCCTGGTCCATGCGCGCGAGATGACGGAGCGGCTTGCTGCGCGACTGGCGGCCGAGGATTGTCCGTCGCCCGTGCCCTGCCGGTCTGTTGAGGCGCATTTTGCGCATGTGTCTCTCGCCGATTTGGCGGATGACGCCCGCCGGCGGGAGTTGGCGTCGATCCCAACAGGCCTGACCATCGCGGATGAGGACGTCGATGCCTTGATCCAGGCTGGTTATGACGCGGTGCTCTGCGACCCGCAAATGCGCAAGCTGTTTTCCCGCCTGCCGAAAGCTTCCTTGCCGCGGCAAACACCCGGCCGCTGCGCGGGTGCTTTGCCGACGCGCAGCCTGCAATAGGTTAATCTGGTTCATTCGTCACAGGTGGTGGGGCGTTCAGCTTGATTGCCGCGATTCCGCCATGGTCCAGGCTTGTCGTCGCCACCGGCCGCGCCGGCCGCCTTTCAAGAGGGTCTCATGCCCGCTTCGACTACTGTTCAGCCGATCTTGTCCTTCCGCTCACCCGGGCTCAAGCTCTTGGTGATCATCTTTCTTACGCTCGTTATGACCTTTCCGCTCATTCTGGTGTTTGCGGTCTTGTCCGAGCGAGAGTCCCGCCGCAACGAGGCTGAGCGCAACATCGCCGATGGCTGGGGCCATCAGCAGTCTGTCAGCGGTCCCTTTCTCTTGGTGCCCTATACGGTTGCCACGACCGTGACCGTCAGTGGCCAGCAGAGCGAGCAACTCGTCACCCGCTACGCCGTCTTTTTGCCTCAGAGCCTCACGTCGGATGCAGAGCTCAAGACCGAGACGCGGGCGCGGGGGATATTCGCGATCCCGGTCTATTCAGCCACCATTACGCTTAGCGGGCAGTTTTCAGGGCTTGATGCCAAGCTTCTCGCCAATGCGCGCGAGGTTCGCTGGTCAGAGGCCTTTGTGGCGATTGGCATCTCAGGCCTCAACGCGATCCAGGCGCAAGCAGAGCTCGTCACGGCCGGCGGCACGGCCAAGGCCCCGTTTCAGCCTGGCATCGGCTTTGCGCAAGGGATCACGGGCATTCATGCGCCGATCGCGTTGTCCGGCCCGGCAGCGGCGTTCGATTTTTCGGTTTCGCTGTCCTTGCGGGGCACGCGGTCCATGCGCTTTACACCGGCGGGAGCCACGACCGAAGCTCGGATCGCTGGCGATTGGCCGCACC
>DMER01000209.1:59179-60088 GCA_003451645.1 Alphaproteobacteria bacterium
TCGCTGGCGATTGGCCGCACCCCAGTTTTCAAGGCGCCTATTTGCCCGCTGAGCGTGAGGTCAGCCCGCAAGGCTTTAGCGCGCGCTGGTCGGTGCCTAATCTCGCCCGCAGCCTGCCCTCCGTTTGGACGGCAGAGGTCCCTGCGCTCGATGATGCCAGCAATTGGGCCTTTGGCGTCGATCTCTATTCGCCAGTTGATTTCTATCAGCTCGTCGGGCGGGCGCTGAAATACGGCATCATGTTCGTTGGATCAGCCTTCCTGGCCTTTTATCTGATCGAGTTGATCACCGGTGCCAGGGTTCACGCCGTTCAGTATTTGATGATTGGCGCCGCGCAGATCATATTCTATCTCCTGTTGCTGGGCATTGCCGAGCATTGGGGTTTTGACCGCGCCTATGCGCTGGCCTCTGCGACAACAATCGCGGTGACGGGTATCTATGCCATGACGGCCTTTCGCAGCACCCTGCGCGGATTTGTCGTGGATGGGATTATGGCCGCGCTCTATGGTCTGCTTTACCTCTTGTTGGCGGAAGAGGACTATGCGTTGCTGATCGGGTCCGTTGCTTTGCTGGTGATGCTCGTCACTACGATGTTTGTCACCCGCAAAGTCGACTGGTATGAGACCGCACCGACTGCGTCCAAAAGCGGATAGGCCGCGCGAACAGTGTTTTAGGGGTTAAGAGGCCACGATCATGGTTCAGCTCACATTGCCACAAAACAGTCAGATCAGAGGCGGCAAGACCTGGCCCGCGGCCAAGACCGGGGAAGGCAAAAAGCCCAAGCGCGCCAAGCAATTCCGCGTCTATCGCTGGAACCCTGAGGACGGCAAGAACCCTTCTGTGGACACCTATACGATCGACCTGGACCAATGCGGACCGATGGTTTTGGACGCGCTGATCAAGATCAAG
>DMER01000209.1:60368-60987 GCA_003451645.1 Alphaproteobacteria bacterium
TGCCGGGAAGGCGTGTGCGGCTCATGCGCCATGAACATCGATGGCTCCAACACGCTGGCCTGTACCAAGGCGATCAGCGACGTGAAGGGGGCGATTGCGATCTATCCCTTGCCCCACATGCAGGTGGTCAAGGACCTGGTTCCTGACCTGTCGAATTTCTACAAGCAATATGCCTCGATCGAGCCATGGCTGCACACCAAGACGGCGACGCCTGAGGATGAGTGGAAACAAAGCCCTAAGGACCGGGCGAAACTGGACGGTCTGTACGAGTGCATACTGTGCGCATGCTGCTCGACCTCCTGCCCCAGCTATTGGTGGAACGGCGACAAATATTTGGGCCCTGCCGTGCTGTTGCAGGCCTATCGCTGGCTGATCGACAGCCGGGATCAGGCGACGGGCGAGCGGCTTAAATATCTCGACGATAGTTTCAAGCTCTACCGCTGTCACACGATCATGAACTGCGCGACTGTGTGTCCCAAGGGACTGAACCCGGCCAAGGCCATCGCCGAAATCAAGAAGATGACGGTGACCGGAGCATAGCGGGCGTCGCGCATACGTAACACCAGCGTCACAGGACCCCGGCTTTTTGAGCCAAGAACGTAACAAAACGTAACGCCAG
>DMER01000209.1:61210-61491 GCA_003451645.1 Alphaproteobacteria bacterium
CAGCGTAACAAAACGAAACAAAAACACACGCAAAACGCGCCAGTTTTTGGCTCATTTCCGGCATTCCGGGACCAAAAGCGGGCCCAAAATCGCTTGTATTTTTTCGAGGGCCCGATCGCTCGAGGTCCAAGGCCGCAAAAGTCCAGAGCGGCTATGTGGGTTGCAATAACCGCCGTCATGATCGCACAGGATTGAGTGGTGTCGGAAAAGGGGGCTGTCCGCTCGGCACTGGCCCCCCTCCCGCCCCCCGCCACAGCCCGCGGGCCGGCCACCCCCCCCCC
>DMER01000171.1 GCA_003451645.1 Alphaproteobacteria bacterium
CCCAGGCGCAAGGCCGCCAAGGGGTCGGCCGGATCGAAGCGGGTGACGCGCCCAGCCCGCACATCAGCCTCAGAGTCTCTCAGCTTCGCCCGCAAAGCTTTTTCATTCTGCTTGACCCACTGATCGGTCTGCGCATCCGTCAAGACGGCTTCCTCTGGGTCGTGGGACACAGATACGGATTTGTGTCTCTTGGGATTTGATTGCGCCTTTGTCATGATTGGAAGAGGATACCACAATGGCGCGGTTTTTGGTCCACTCAATTTTGTTCCCGCACTCAGGTGCGCGGGGATTGCAGAGGATGAAGATTGGCGCGCTCCTCTCCATCGGGCAGAAGTATTCACGCCCCTCGTTTGGGGGATGGCGCGGATTGTTCTTTCGTGCTCCAAAACGCCAGAACGCGAGCGGGACAGAAATGACCAAAGCGAACAGCAGCAAAGAGCGGGCGGCGCTCGCCAATACTGGCGCCGACCCTGCCGCGGGCCAGGCCGAACTGGACCGCTTTGACCGGTTGCAGGCCGATCCGGTCATGGCGGCCCTGACCGCCCAGGTTGAAGCATCCTGCGCGCAGATGGGCTTTGAGCGCTTTGTGGCGTGGGTGTTTTGGCCGGCGCAAGGCAAGCGACGCTCGACCTATGTGACCAATTACTCGCCCGATTGGATGCGCCGGCGCCTGCGCCACAATTATCAGAGCCATGACATCGTCGCCGCGCGCGCCGCCCAAACGGGGCGCCCCTTTCTGTTCCGCGAGGTGATGAGCCGCCATTTGACCGAACCGCAAGCACGCCTGATGGAGGAATCGCGCACCTTTGGCCTGCGCCATGGCGGCGCGGTGACCCGGACGGATGCTGTTGCTGGCCGGATCTGCTTGTGCGTCTCTACCGTGACGAGCGACCAGGATTTCGCTAAGCTCTTTGATGCCCGGCAAGACGAGTTAAGCGCGCTCATGAAAACGATTAGCGGCCAGTTCCGCGTGTTCCAGGATCAGGAGGCGACCGAGAGCGCGAGGCCCTTGCTGACGCCCCATGAATGCGCGGTGTTGATGTATGCGGCCCGTGGCCTGACCACCCAAAGCACCGCGCGCGTGCTTGAGATTTCGGAGTACACGGTCAAGGATCACCTGAAATCCGCAACGGCCAAATTGGACGCCAAGAACAAGACTGAGGCTGTCGCCAAAGCGCTGATCGCGGGCTACATCCTGCCGTGAGGGATGAACCGGGTGGCTATTCGTGCCTGCCGTTAGCTGCCTCCCATGCCTTGAGCACCTTTTTAGGCGCCATGGCGCGCCAGCTCTGCAGCAATTTTCCCTTCGCCCATTCGCGATCGACCTTATCTGGCCGCGCCAGCACAAGGCCATGCGGCCGGTAGTGATCGGTGACGAAGAACACCGCCGGATCGAGCTCGATCAGCATGTCGCGCTCCTCCTTTGAGACCTTGAAAACTGGCGCGTCCTCCGATGGGCTCCACCAGCACCACATCTTGCCATGCGCCTTCAAGTTCGGCTGCCCCCAGGATATTGCCTCGGTCACATGCGGCAAATTGAGTGACAGCGCCAATGCCCGGTACTCAGGCCAGGTCAGCGCTGTCTTGGTCTTGGGTTTTTCCCTCGGCATCGGGTCCACCATTTGGCCTGCGTGAACCTGAGAACATTGTCAGAACATTGGCGCACTTGCAACCCGGAACGGCGCCCATAAACTAAAGAAAAACAGGAGCCCGCCATGCCAAAGTCCGCCGCAAAGCCAGGTGCACCTCAGAAACAACCGGCGAAGAAGCCTGTAAACAAGAAGTCTGGCAACAAGACGCAGGCCACATCAGCCAGTGTCAGGGCCTTCATCGACGCGGTCGCGGACCCCGCGCAGAGGGCAGATGCCGAGACGATCCTTGCACTGATGAAAGCGGCGACAGGTGAGGAGCCGGCCATGTGGGGCCCCTCGATCATTGGTTTTGGGCGATATCACTACAAATACGACAGCGGCCGCGAGGGCGAGATGTGCCGCATCGGCTTCTCACCGCGCAAGGGACAGACCGTGCTCTATATGATCCCGGGCTATGAGGACGTGCCGGACCTGATGGCGAGGCTGGGAAAGGTCAAGACCGGCAAATCATGCCTTTATATCAAGAAACTGGCGGACATCGACATGGCCGCCTTGCGCGAACTCATCGCACAGTCTTTGCGGGTCATGGATGAGAAATATCCCCGGTAAGGCACGATCGCATCAAGGCCGCACCCTGCACGCGGCCCTGAAGCCCGCCGCGCAGAAGGGAACCATCCGCTCAAAGACGGATTGCAGGTCCTCCGACTTGCACAGGCCATTCGACAGCGCGTCGATCCGTCCAGTTTCGGCCATGGACAGCGTCAAGGCCCCCGACAGGAAGTGAAAACTCCAATAAAGCTCAGCCGCGCCGCAGTGGGGCAGTGAGCGTTGCAAGACGTTCAGAAACTCGCGGACCACCGGGTCAAAGAACTGGCCCATTTTTGCGCGCGCCATATGGGGCGAGGTGTTGACCTGCGCAATGAGGGCGCCATAGGCACGGCCGCCCGCACCGCCATCCATCATGATCTCGGCGACGGGCCACATAAAGGCGCCGATCACCTCCTCCAATGACGGCTGTGCAGGGGATGCCTTGGTGACGGCGTCCTCCAGCATGGCCATGCGCCGCGTGTTCATTTGCTCGGCGCGCCGCTCAATGACCGCATCAAAGAACCGCTCTTTGGAGCCGAAATGATAATTCGCGAGCGAGACATCCACGCCCGCGGCGGAGGTGATGTCGCGAATGGACACGCCATCGAACCCGCGCCGGGCGAAGAGCTGCTCGGCGGTGTCCAAAAGCTTGTCGCGGGTCAACTCGCCGCGGCGCTGCGTTGGTGCTCTCATGAGAGGGATACTCGCACAATTCAGCCAAAGGCGCTGGCAAAGTTTTGCCGCGGCCCGGCCGGGATGCCCGCACAACTCATTGATTTTCTTAGAATTCAACAGGCGTTGAATGAACGAAATTCTTGTTGTACGCTGCTCAAATGAAAGCGGGTTGGGGCCTGCTTGCATCACAAAAATCAAGATGTGGGGGAATGATCATGCGTATGAGGGCGAGCCGTGCGGCCATTTTTGTTGGGGGCGTATCCCTGCTGGCGTTGAGTGGAGCAGGCGTGGCGGCCTCCGCGGCCGACACCAAGGGGAACAAGCCCCCTTTGATGATGGCGCAGACGGCGAAGGCTCCGGCAAACGCGGCACCTGCACCGCAAAGCCCAGCGGCAGACCCCGCGACCGGCGGCGAGAGTGACGAGAAAGTGGTTGTCACCGCCCGCAGGGTCGAAGAAAAACTGCAAGACACGCCAGTGGCGGTCACTGTCTTTTCTGAAAAGCAATTGGATCGTCTGGGTGCGGAGAATTTGGGCGGCATCCAGAATTCAGTGCCCAATCTAAATATCGTGCAAGGCCGCGGGTCCAACTCATCCGCCAACGTGTTCATCCGCGGCGTCGGACAGCCCGATGCGCTCGCAACCTTTGATCCCGCGATCGGGATCTATGTCGATGATGTCTATATCAGCCGCATTCGCGGCGCGTTGTTCGATGTCTATGATCTGAGCCGGATCGAAGTGTTGCGCGGACCGCAAGGCACCCTGTACGGCAAGAACACGATTGGCGGCGCGCTGAAGATCGTGACTTTGGCGCCCGCGGATGAATTGGCGGGCCGTGTGCAAGTGGGCTTTGGCGACTACAATCTATTCGAAGTCAAAGCGCGCGCCTCGGGTGCCATTACCGATGATCTCAAGGCTCTTGTTTCGGTCTATAGCGCCAACCGCGATGGCTTTGTCACCGATCCCGTGACAGGCGTTGAATATAATGACAAGAACACGCTGGCTGGCCGGGTGTCCTTGTATTACACGCCCGATGACAAGACCGACATCCGCTTGAACGTCGATTATACGCGCGAAGAGCCGTCGCTAACCTTGGGCAAGCCTGAGAACACGCTGACCAATGCCTTTGCCGCGGTCTTGTTGGTCCCGCCCGCGGGCGACTTCAATTTCCAGACGCAAACGTCCATGACCGCCTTCAACGAGGAAAACTCGTTGGATCACTATGGCTTCGGTTTGACGATCACGCGCGAAATGGCGCCGTCTTGGACGCTCAAATCGATCACCTCGATGCGCAAGCTCGACTACACGGACTATATTGATATTGATGCGTCGCAGTTCCGCTTGGGCGACGTCTTGGTTGACGTGAACCAGAGCCAGCAGAGCCAGGAATTCCAAGTGCTCTTCAACAATGGCGGACCGCTGCGCGCGGTTGGCGGCGTCTATGCGCTGCGCGAGCACATTTTCTCGCATCAAGAGGCCTATGCTCAGGACTTTTTCCCAGGCTTCATCCGCTTCATCGATGACGATCAGGTGCTCACCTCAGTCGCGGCCTTTGCCTCGGTGGACTATGACCTGGCCACCGCTCTGACCTTGACCGCAGGCGCCCGCTACACCCACGAGCACAAACGCTATGACCGCATCACCACCACGGTTGGTCTGGTCACGGCCTTTGATGCGCCAATTGAGCGCAAATCCTATAACGACTTGTCGCCGTCGTTGACTTTGACCTGGAACCCGGGCGAGGACGCCACCTATTACGCCAAAGTCGCCAAGGGCTTTAAGTCGGGCGGGTTCAACGGCCGCGCCAACTCAGCCGCCGAACTGCCCCGCACGTTCGAGCCCGAAACGCTCTGGTCAGGCGAAGTGGGCGCCAAGTTCTCCTGGCTCGACGGCAAGCTCATTTTGAACTCTGCTTTCTTCTATAATCAGTATGAGGACTTTCAGGCGCGCGTCGCACGCGGATCGGGCCTGACCTCCGTGTTCTCGGTAATCAATGCGGGTCAGCTTGAGCAATATGGCGCAGAACTCGAACTGTTCTGGCGGCCCGTGCGTGCGCTGCAATTGCAAGCGCAGCTGGGTTTGCTGGAGGCCTCCTACAGCGAGTTCTTCGATCCTCGCTTTGCGCCGGACAGCAATCCCTTGAACGACCGCTCATGGAACACACCGGCCTTCTCGCCGGAAGTGACCTTCCGTTTGGGCGGTGTTTATACGGTCGCCCTGGACGATGCGGGCTCTCTGGATCTGGGCGGCGACGCGTCCTTCCGCTCTGAGACGGCCTTGGCCGTGGACAACGCCAATTTCACGACCCGCGTGCCATTCCCGGGCATGTTCCAGGATGACTACTGGCTGTTCAATGCGCGCGTGGCGTGGACATCGGAAGATGGCCGCTACACGATTGCCGTACTGGGCAAGAACCTGGCGGATGAGCGCTACCGCGTCGATGCGCAGGAATTCTCAAGCCTGGGCGGGATCCGCACGTCCTATTGGGGCGCCCCGCGCACCTATCAGGTCAATCTGGGTGTGAATTTCTAAAGGCCTTGCTTGGTGGCGCAGTCGCTGCCGGCGGGCCACAAAGATACGAGAGATGCAGACAAAGGCACGATCCGCGTCCGTCAGAGCGGATCGTGTTCTGAGGTTCGCCGGTCTCCTCGCTAAGGCTGGACGCGGCGTTCGTGCTCACGTGTTCAACGCCCGCTCCAGCGTGGCGCGCCACTCGCGGCCGAGCGTGGGCGTGGCCATGATTGCGCGGACCCGGGCCTCAGGGACCAGTTTGCGATG
>DMER01000138.1:0-1729 GCA_003451645.1 Alphaproteobacteria bacterium
GGTCCTGGCGGTTACCCGTCGAGCCGTGGCTGCGGTGAGAGATCGACACACCGTGGCTCGCCTCAAGACCGGCGAAATTCCAGCGCTTCATCGCACCCGCAAAGCCCTTGCCGGTACTGATACCAGAGACATCGACCAGCTGCCCGCTGACAAAATGAGAGGCCAGGATCTCCGCCCCAACATCGACCAAATTGTCAGCCGTGACGCGAAACTCCGCGACCTTAACCTTGGGTTCTACTTGCGCCTTGGCGAAGTGGCCACGCATCGCCTTCGTCGTCATGGCACGCGGCTGCTTGCGGATCTTAGCAAGGCCCACACCCAATTGCAGTGCAGTGTAGCCATCCCTCTCCGCCGTGCGCTGCGCCACGACTTGGCAGGTGTCCAGCTTCAACACGGTGACTGGGACGTGCCGCCCATCATCCATGAAGAGCCGGGTCATGCCGACCTTTTGAGTAATAAGTCCTGTGCGCATCTTTGCGCTACTCCCAAAAACAAATCCGCTCGAAGTTGGTACGCTCGGGGCCTCTGCAGACACCCCTACTGCAAGAGCTTGATCTCAACACTCACGCCAGCCGCCAGATCGAGCTTCATGAGCGCATCGACCGTTTGCGGCTGCGGATCGACGATGTCCAGCAAGCGCTTGTGTGTGCGGATTTCGAATTGCTCACGGCTCTTCTTGTCCACGTGGACAGAGCGGTTCACTGTGAACTTCTCGATCCGGTTGGGCAGCGGGATTGGTCCGCGCACGCGCGCACCCGTCCGCTTGGCGGTATTCACGATCTCCCGCGTCGACGCGTCGAGCACGCGATGATCATAGGCCTTGAGCCAAATACGGATGTTTTGCGCTTGCATCGGACTTTATCCCGCTCCTCATTCTTCTTGTGTGTGAGGCTTACTTGATGATCTTGACGACGACGCCCGAACCAACGGTCCGGCCGCCCTCGCGGATCGCGAAGCGCAGCTTTTCTTCCATCGCGATCGGCACGATCAGCTCGACTTCAATCGAGACATTGTCACCAGGCATGACCATTTCCGTACCCGCCGGCAGCTTTACGATGCCCGTCACGTCTGTGGTGCGGAAATAGAATTGCGGACGGTAATTGGTGAAGAACGGCGTGTGGCGGCCGCCCTCTTCCTTGGTCAGAATATAAGCCTCAGCGGTGAAGTTCGTATGCGGAGTAACTGAGCCCGGCTTGCACAGCACTTGGCCGCGCTCGACGTCCGTGCGTTCAATACCGCGCACCAGCGCGCCAATGTTATCGCCGGCCTCTCCTTGATCGAGCAGCTTGCGGAACATTTCGACGCCAGTGACAGTCGTCTTGCGCGTTGCCTTGATGCCGACGATTTCAACTTCCTCGCCGACCTTCACGATGCCGCGTTCAACGCGGCCGGTGACCACCGTACCGCGGCCCGAGATTGAGAACACGTCTTCGACCGGCATCAAGAACGGTTGATCCTTCGGACGCTCCGGCTGCGGAATGTACTTGTCGACTTCCGCCATCAGCTTCAACACGGCCTGCTCGCCCAATTCGGGCTCCTTGTCTTCCAAGGCGCACACGGCCGAGCCCTTGACGATGGGGATATCGTCGCCGGGGAAGTTGTATTTTGTCAGAAGTTCGCGGATTTCCATTTCCACGAGCTCGGCCAACTCTGGGTCGGCAATATCCATTTTGTTCATGAACACGACGAGCGCAGGAACGCCAACCTGACGGGCGAGCAGGATGTGCTC
>DMER01000138.1:2026-3127 GCA_003451645.1 Alphaproteobacteria bacterium
ATCATGTTCTTCACATAGTCGGCATGGCCTGGGCAATCGACGTGGGCATAGTGGCGGTTCGTCGTCTCATATTCGACGTGCGCGGTTGAAATCGTAATACCGCGCGCCTTTTCTTCTGGCGCCTTGTCAATTTGGTCATAGGCCGTGAAGGTCGCGCCGCCGCTCTTCGCGAGCACCTTGGTAATCGCCGCGGTCAGCGAGGTCTTGCCGTGATCGACGTGGCCGATCGTCCCGATATTGCAGTGCGGCTTATTCCGTTCAAACTTAGCCTTACCCATTGTCCGTTCTCCGTACCTTCAGACGATTTAGACTCAACTTGGCTCTCTACGCGTTCTTCTTGATGATCTCGTCGGCCACAGAATTTGGCACCTGCTCATAGTGGTCAAAGACCATTGAGTAGCTGGCGCGCCCTTGTGTCATCGACCGCAAGGTATTCACGTAACCGAACATATTGGCGAGCGGGACCATCGCATTAATCACTGTCGCATTGCCCCGCATGTCTTGGCCCTGGATTTGGCCACGACGGGAGTTCAGATCGCCAATGACTGAGCCGACCCAGTCCTCTGGCGTCACCACCTCGACCTTCATGATCGGCTCCAGAAGCTTGACCGCCTTCTTTTCTTTGAGTTCACGGAACGCAGCGCGCGCAGCGATTTCAAAGGTCAGAACGTTGGAGTCGACTTCGTGGTAAGCGCCGTCCACCAAGCTGGCCTTGAAATCGATCAGCGGGAAGCCCGCGAGCACGCCTTGCTCCTTCTGAGCCGCCAGCCCCTTTTCAACACCAGGCACATATTCCCGAGGAACAGCACCACCAACGATTTCGTTGGTGAACTCATAGCCCTTGCCCGCTTCTTGCGGCTCAAAGACGATCTTTACGCGGGCGAACTGGCCCGAGCCGCCGGTTTGCTTCTTGTGCGTGTAGTCGATTTCGACCGTTTTGGTGAGCGTCTCGCGATAGGCCACCTGCGGCGCGCCGATATTGGCCTCGACTTTGTAGGTGCGGCGCAAGATGTCGACTTTGATTTCGAGATGAAGTTCGCCCATGCCCTTCAGGATGGTCTGGCCGCTCTCGCTATCGGTCGACACGCGGAAAGAGGGATC
>DMER01000136.1:0-1578 GCA_003451645.1 Alphaproteobacteria bacterium
AGGAGGTTTTTGGAGGTGTCCAACTGCGGTCATATAAAACGTCACACGGATGGTCTAAGCCTACGCTTCGATGCAAATCATCATGAGGTTGAACCATGCAGGTCCGTCAGGTCGCCGTCATCATTGCGGGAGTGGTTGCGTTAGGGTTACAGCCAGCAGCGGCATGCGACGGCCCGCCGGTGTGCACCGTGGTTGACCCAACAGGCACGCCATTGAATGTCCGCTCCGGACCCAATGGCAAGATCCTCTCGACACTGAGGAAAGGGTCCAAGGTTGAGGTCATCGACCATCAGACCCACAAGGGTCAACGCTGGGCCCGGGTCGCCAAGTTCCAAGAGGCGTCCTTTGGCTGGGTGTTCGGCGCCTATCTGTCTTGCAAGTCCGATGGCGCGGACAATGCGCCGCTGTGCAAGGTGACTGATCCGACCGGCACCCCTCTCAATGTTCGGCAGGAGCCGGGCGGCGAGATCGTCGGCTCCTGGATCAATGGGATCAAGGTGCGCAAAATCGAAGAGAAACTTCACAAGGGCAAGCCCTGGGTCCAGGTCGAGCGCCTGGCGGACGACAATCCCGTGGGCTGGGTCTATGACCCTTATCTCAAGTGCGAAGAGGATGAGGGGCACTGAGCCCCGTCCCCGGCATGGCGTGTCAGATTGCTCCGCGTACGAAGAGATGGGCGAACGCCAGCAGGCAAAAGGCGGCCAGCAAGCCATAGCTGATCATGTTGGTTTGGTGGCCATTGGGCCGCCAGCCCGTGACACGGTCCAGCACGCCTGCGATAAAGCCGCCCTGGTTGGGGTCCGCGGTGTCGCGCCACTGACCCGTGGTCAGCCAGGACTCCAGATTGTTCATGATGCAAGTGTTGCGGTTGAGCAGCCATTGCACGGCGATCATCGGCATACAGATCAAATAGGCGGTCAGCCAAGCATTTGACGGGATCATCCAACCCACAAGCGCCCAGGCGAGGATCGCGTAATGGGTCGCCTGAAGCAAGCGCACCAAGAGGAGGACGGCGCCAGAGCGTGTTAGGCTCGTCGTCTGATTCGTTTTGCCCGTGTCCTCTGGAGCGTCTGGATGCATCGCCCAACCAATCCTCAAATGAAAGCACCGGCCTTGCCAGGCCTCGGCTCGCCCATCAAAGGAGCCTGGACCCCGCCCGTCAACCCGTTTGAACTGCAGACCATTCTGGAAACGGCCATCGCGCACCACAAGGCGGGGCGCGCGCAAGAGGCCGAGCGCGGTTATCAAGCCGTGCTGCAACGGGTGCCCAATCAGCCGGATGCCCTCAATCTGCTCGCGGTTCTGGCGGTGGAGGCTAGCAATCATGTGGCGGGCGCCGAGTTGTTCGAGCGGGCCTTGCGCGTGCGGCCGCGCGATCCGGTGATTTTGAACAATTCCGGCAATGCCCTTATCCTGTCGCGGCGCCATGAGGAGGCGATTGCGGTCCTCGAACAGGCACTCGCCATTGATCCGGAGATGACCGATGCCTGGCTCAATTACGGCAAGGCGCTCAACCTTGGCGGCCGGCCGCAGGATGCGTTGCGGGCCTTTGCGGAACTGCAGAAGCGGCGCCCTGAG
>DMER01000136.1:1805-5388 GCA_003451645.1 Alphaproteobacteria bacterium
CCTGAGAGCCGCGCGGTACTGACAGGCATTGCGCGCGCGCATCAGGAACTGGGCGAAATCCCGGAGACTGAGCGCCTGGCGCGGCAGATGATCGCGCAAAATACGGAGAGCGCGGCGGGCTATGTGACACTTGCTGGCGTGCGCAAATTCAAGCAAGGGGATGCGGAGCTCGACGCGGTCTTGCGTCTGTTGGACAAGCCTGACCTGGCTGCGCAAGAGCGGCGGGGCTTGAGCTATGCGGCCGGTAAGATGTGCGATGATATCGGGCGTTATGATGAGGCGTTTGTGCATTACGAGCGCGCCAACGCCTTGCGGGGCCTCGTCTATGATCATGCCACGCTGGTCAAAGACTATGATGCGCTGATTGCAACCCACACGGACAAATTCTTCCGTGAGCGGAGCGGGTGGGGCGTTGCGAGCGAGCGGCCGATCTTTATCGTCGGCATGCCGCGTTCGGGCACCACCTTGGTTGAGACGATCTTGGGCGCGCATCCCCAAGTCTTTGCTGCGGGCGAGCTTGAAACCATCAAGCAATTGCAACGCAAAACCGAAGAGCTAGTGAGTGAGCCGGGCAATCCTTGGGTCAGTGGTGCCAAACTCAGCTGGTTTGGCGTCGAGTTGATGGCAAAGCGTTATCTGGAGGCCTTGAACAAGCGCGATAGCGTGGCGCCCCGAGTGACCGACAAGATGCCCCACAATTTTCAGAATTTGGGCCTGATCGCGACCATGTTTCCCAAGGCGCGCATCATTCACTGCCGGCGCCATCCGCTCGACACTATCTTGTCGTGCTGGATGCAGAACTTCAACGATGGGCATAGTTACAGCGGCAATCTGATGGACGCCGCGCGTCACTATGCGGAGTATCAGCGGCTGATGACACATTGGCAGAGCGTGCTGCCGGTGGCGATCCATACCATTGATTACGAGGCGATGGTTGAGGATCAAGAGGGCACAACGCGGGCAATGCTGGACTATTTGGGCCTGCCCTGGGATGAGCGTTGCCTGGCGTTTCAGTCTGTCTCCAGAACCGTGCGCACCGCCAGTTCCTGGCAGGTCCGTCAACCGCTCTATACCCGCTCCAAAGGACGCTGGCAGAATTATGAGCCGCACCTGGATGAGCCTCGGGCTCTGCTTCGTCTGTAAGCGGAGTGTTGTCGTTCTGCCACGGGTGCCCCGTGATCGTGTGGCAGTAAGCCCTCATTAAACTTTACCTGCGAGAACCATTTCAGCGATGGACAGCGCGCACGCAAGTGCTTGCCGCCGCCATTGTCTGGGCATGCTTCGTACAGAGATCAAAATGATCCAGCGGGCATGGGGTGTTTCTGCCGGAAGGCCGCAGAGCGGGGTCAATCCATGCCTTGAGGGGCAACGGTAGGAGACATTTGAGATGAACTGGAAATTGGTTTTGCTAACCTCGACCGCGGTCGTGTCAGTTAGCCTCTTTGCAACAGGGGCCCAAGCGGAAGGCCCTCCCAGCAATTATGAGCCGCCGCCGGAAGTGGAATTCCGTCCGCCGCCGCCACCGCCGCCAGTTTTGCGGCCATCGCAGGCCAAGCCCTGCTGCGAGCCGTCAGGCTGGTATGTGAGCGTGCTGGGCGGCGGGAATTGGACTGACGATCAACTGGCCTATCATTTTGCCGCTAATCCAAGCGGTGGCGGCTCTGCGCCTGACGCGTTCTATGCCTATCAGGAATACAAGGCTGAGACGGGCTTTGTGGTCGGCGCTGCGGTGGGCAAGGACCTTTGCTGCTGGCTGCCGGGCCTGCGCGGTGAAGTCGAACTCACCTATCGCCGCAATGAGGTCAATGGCTATCACGAGGATGGCACGGACACGCTCGCAAGCTCCAATCAACAGCCCGACGTGACGGGCCCGATCGAAGGAACAATCTCGTCCTGGGCGCTGATGGCCAATCTCTGGTACGACTTCAAGGTCGACAAGCATGTGGTGCCCTATATCGGTGGCGGCATCGGCTATGCGCGCAATCACTACAAGCTCTCATTCTACGATGCCTTGGCTCCAGCGGGAGTCGACACGAATGTGCTGGACGAGACGGATAGCTCCTTTGCCTTCCAGTTGGGTGCGGGTGTGAATTTCGCGATCGCGCATGGAACCAAGCTGGGCATCGGCTATCGCTATGCTGACTTGGGCGAGTTCGAGGCCAATCTGCCCTGGGCCGATCCGCTGGTCGATCAATTTGCCTTCGAGAACCGGCACCATTCGGCCGTCGTGAGCCTCAATCTCGATATCCACTGACAGAGCGGCAAGTTTGGCACTTGGGCGGCATTACGCGTGCCGCCCATTTTGCTGTCTTGCCCAAGTCGGGCGAGCCTGCTTTTATTGCGTCGAGATGCGGCGTGGTCCGCAGCAGTCTCAAGGCAGGACAGATCATGATGACCGAAGCGGAAGAAATCGTCTTCATCGCCAACGAAATGAGCAAGCGCATCGGGCCGTCATCGGGGCTCAATGGCACGCTGAAATTCGATTTTGAGGGCAAAGGCTGCGTCTATTTGGACGGCAAATCCTCGCCCAACACGGTCAGCAACGATAACCGCGCGGCGGATTGTACGATCACGGTGTCGCTCGACACCTTCAAAAAAATGGTCGCGCGCGAACTCGATGGGACGACAGCCTTCATGCAAGGCAAGCTGCGGGTGGCGGGCGACATGGCGCTGGCGATGAAACTCGGCCCCATCCTGGAAAAGGCGGCGGGCTGAGGCCTTGGACGGCCTGAGCGTGCAGTCAGACGGCTTATCTGTGGACGACGCAGTGGACGCGCTCCCGCCTGGCGGACGGACCGAGTGGTTGACGGCCGGCGATGGGACGCGGCTGCGCACAATGCGCTGGGATGCTGTGATTGAGGAGCCGCGCGGCTCCGTTGTGCTGCTCAATGGCCGCACTGAGTTCATCGAAAAATATTGCGAGGTGATCCGCGAATTGCTTGAGCGCCGCTTTGCGGTGTTCACCCTGGATTGGCGCGGGCAGGGGCTGTCCTCGCGGGCGCTCAGCGATCCCTTGCGGGGCGATGTCGCGGATTTCGCGCAGTTTGACGAGGATTTGCGGCTCTTTATGGAGCGGGTCGTCTATCCGCAGGCGCCGAGGCCCCTGATCGCGTTGGCGCATTCGATGGGCGGCAATATTCTGCTGCGGTTTTTGCACCGGGAGCCCAAGGCGTTTTCCTGCTCCGTGCTGACCGCGCCGATGCTGGCGATCAAGACCGCGCCCTTTCCAGCCTGGTTCGCAAGGTCGGTTGCGCGGATGCAAGTGATGGCGGGGGCAGGCACGGCGTATATCTGGGGCGGCGGGCCGGATGCCTGGACCCATCCTTTTGAAGGCAACGTGGTCACCACAGACCGGCGGCGCTATGCGCGCGCGGAGGCGCTTTTACGTGCCCAGCCGGCGTTGCGGCTGGCGAGCCCCAGCTTCCGGTGGCTGAGTGCGGCTTTTGACTCCATGGCCTGGACACGGCAGGCGGACTTTGCGGGCGCAATCGAGACGCCTGTCCTGCTGGTGGGGGCGGCGCGCGACAAGATCGTGCACCCTGGTGCCGATATGCGGCTGATCCGGCGGCTGAAGAAGGGGACC
>DMER01000114.1:0-7509 GCA_003451645.1 Alphaproteobacteria bacterium
GCCCGCACTCCTCCAGCATGATGCTGACTTTCCAGCCATTGGGCGTCGGCCAGTAATAGAGATCGATCATCGTTCGGCTCCTCCATTGCAATAATGATGGAGCAAGCCTACGCCCAAAGCCTCACAGGCCGCAACTCGCCCTCACGCGACCTTGTCGATATAGGGCTTCAGAATCGGATGGACTTGGGCGGCTTCCACTTTGATGAAGCGCAACAGCGATTGCTCAGCCCCTGAAAGATTGGCGTTCTTGGAAAAATGACCGGCCAGCCAGGCCGCCTCGGTCTCGGTGACAACTTCGGCCATGCGCATTTTGGCGTCCATCTCGCGCACCTTTTCCTCCCAGCCCTCATCATCCATCTGCGTACGGAAGATACTGGAGACGCCCGAGGCCATTTTGCCAAAGAACCGTCCAATGCTCACACTGTGGTCTTCGGCCCATTTCTCACGTTTGAGGGCGTCTTCCCGCGTTGCGGGCTCATAACCTGCGGCCATCATCACATGGTTGGCGATCGCCTTGGCAAAGAGATTGTTCCAGGCTGGATCATTGACGGCGTTCTTGGTGGCTTCATTGATGGCAAATAGCACCTCAGCCTCTTCGCGGGTGATGCTGACGTTGCCTTCGGAGCCTAGCGCGAACAAGGTACTTTGCAGGAGTTGCACATCATCGGCGCATACAGTTGCCCACTTCTGGGGCGTGCGCTGCCGCAAAGGCCCGGCGCAGGTGATCACCGCATCGCGTACTGCGTTCAGGACAAACAGTTTGAGCGACCGCGGCGTCTGCGTCGACTTCTGCATCACATGGACCAGAAGCTCCATTTCGCGCAGGCCCTCGACCTTGCCATCGCGCGCGACATGGCCGATGAGCCAGGACGCATTGTCGTCCGACAAATAGCCTTGCGGTTCCATCTGGTAGACGAGGAAGTCGGTCAGCGCCTCAACGAACAATGTGGACCACGCCGGATCAACGTCCCCACACGCATGGTTCAGCTCAAAGATCCAATCTGCTTCGGTCTGCGATATCTTCCCATCTGGATAGACCAGCTTGCGCAGGGTCAAGACATCGTCACTTGTGATGCGTCCAGCGATGGCCATCTGGCGGGCGGCAGGCGGAAACTTGTACAGCATCGAGGCATGTCCTTGTGCGGCAGGCGGAGGGCATGCCGCCACTATGCCAGCCCCCTCTTAAGGCTTGCCTAAGCGAGGGTCGATAACAAAACGCTACTAAAGGTTGTGTTGGTTCTGCCCCTTCGGAGATTAACAACTTATCTCTGGAGTACCCAATTGCCACAGTCTGAGTTTTAAGGTTCTATTAAGCGAGCAAAGCGAACGCCCGCCGTGGGTTGGGATAGGTGCGGCGCGTTGGGGAAAAGGGGAGCCACGATGACGCGAATTTTCAGCCGGGTTTTGGCCGGGCTTGTGTCTGTCGCCATGAGCGCGATGGCAGTGGCCGCAACTCTGCCGCCAGAGGCCTTTGGCGCCCTGCCAGCGATCCAAGACGCCGACCTCTCGCCATCGGGCGACAAAGTCGCGTTGGTCGTGAATGAGGGTCTCATCCAGCGCGTGGCGGTGCTCGATACCAAAACCCGCGCTTTGATTGGCGGCGCCAATGCCCCAAAGGCAGAGGGGCGCGATGATCGTGGCCGGTATAGCTTGGGGGGCGTGGTTTGGTATTCCGACGATCGCTTCTTTGTCACCGCACGCTCTCTGGGCAGCACGCGTGGCGGGACATCGGTGCAGGATTGCGGCCTTCTCTCAGTCAGCGCGGACGGCAAAGAGTCCGTGATGATGATGGGCTTTGTTGTTGACGCGGACATCCAGTTCAAATCCTGCGGTATAACCTCGCTCAAAGGGCCAGAGCCCGACACGATCCTGATGACTACCTTCACCTCGGCAGGGCAGCGTGCGGGCGCCCGCGCCCGGTCCTCGCTGGACCTTTATGCGGTGAATGTCAAAACCGGCCGCGGCCGTATCGTGGAGCCGGGCACATCCGACACCTTTGGCTTTCGGGTCGACCGGGAAGGCAAAGCGCGCCTTCGCCTGGACGGTAATTCGAGCAACGCGACCGTGCATGCCCGCCTTTCGGGCAGTGATGAGTGGGTGCCCGTCTATTCCGGCCGTGTCCGCAATTACACGGACGAAGACAACCGGGAGCGTGCCGCGGGCCGCCGTAGCGAGTTCTGGTCCTTTGGCGGCTTTGGCGCCGACCCGGACAAGGTCTATGTCTTCATATCGGGCAAGGGCACCAACCGCATTGCGCTGTTTGACCTGAAGACCCGGCAGCTTGAGGCCACCAAGCTACAGGACCCGCGCTTTGATGCGGGCGGCTTGGTGACATTGCGCAACGGCCGCGTGATTGGCGCAGGCATCGCGCGGGAATTCCCGGAGACGGTCTATTTCGAACCCGATTGGCAGCAGCTGAAGAATACGATCAAGGAAAGCTTCCCCGGCGATCGTGTTTCGGTCCGCTCATCCAGCGACGATTTGAAAAAGCACATCCTTTATCTCGAGGGACCGCAATCGCCGAGCGGGGAGTTTCTCTTCCTCGATCTGAACTCCATGGATGCCAAAACGATTGGCTTCCAATATCCGGCAGTGAAGGCGGCCAATGTGGTGCCGGCGCGTTGGGTCATTTACTCCGCGCGCGATGGAACGCAAATCCCAGCCTACATCACGATGCCGGCGGCCAATCCCAACGGCAAGAATCTGGCAGCGAATGTCATGCCGCACGGTGGCCCGCGCGCGCGCGACTTTGGCGACTTTGACTGGTTCTCTCAGTCGCTTGCGAATGCCGGTTATGTGGTGATCCAGCCGCAATTCCGCGGGTCCGCAGGCTTTGGCTTGGAGTGGGACGAGGCGGGCGCCAAGCAATGGGGCAAGCTGATGCAGGATGATGTGAGCGACGCGGTCAAATACGCCGTTGCGCAAGGCATCATCGATCCCAAGCGCGTCTGTATCCTGGGCTGGTCCTATGGCGGTTATGCGGCTGGCGCGGGCGCGACGCTCACACCCGATCTCTATCGCTGTGTGGTGGCAGGTGCTGGCGTGTTCGACCTGGTTGAGATGCTGCGTTATGTCGATGCGCCGGGCGCACGCGATGTGGACACCTCGGTCCTCTACTGGAAGTACTATATCGGCAATCCAGAAACGGATCGTGCCGGTGTCGAGGCGGTCTCGCCGTCTAAACAAGTGGCGAATGTCAAAGCGCCGATCCTGCTGATCCATGGGCGCCTGGACACGACTGTGCCCATCAAGCAGAGCGAGATCATGCGCGATGCCTTGCAGGCCGCAGGCAAGGTGCACGAATATGTCGTTCTGGAGCAGGAGGATCACTACATGTCCTTCCCGCAAACCCGCACCCGGACGATCCAGGCGATGCGCGATTTCCTGGTGAAGCACAATCCGCCTTGATGGCGATGCACGATGGGCTGCGGCATGACGTGAAGCGCCGCAGCCGCTATTGCGGGGTTCGTGTTAGACTTAGCGCCTGAAATTCGGACGCTGTGAAGGCGGCGGCGGGGGAGGAGCCTTGGCGTCCTTGTGCCGGAAGATCAGCCGCCCTTTTTCCAGATCATAAGGCGACATCTCGACGGTGACGCGGTCACCGGCGAGCGTCTTGATCCGGTTCTTTTTCATCTTGCCCGCCGTATACGCGATGATCGTTGGTCCCGCGTCGAGCTTCACCCGGAAGCGGGCATCCGGCAGGACCTCGGTCACGAGGCCCTCAAATTCAACCATTTCTTCTTTTGCCATGACGCCTGTTTAATCCGCGCGCAAGGAAAGGGAAAGCCCCTTTTTGCCCAAGGTGCAGCTCACAGCGCCGCCTGGAACAGGGCCGTGTAGTCCTCAGCCGCCGGTTTGCGCGGATTGCCGAAATGGGCGAGATCGCTCATCGCATAGGGGATCATGCCGGGAATATGGTCCGTCTTCAGGCCCATTTTGCTCAAGCCCGAAGGCAGGCCGATCGCGGCATTGAGCTCCTCGATCGCCTTGGCGAGGTCGGCATTGGCACTAAGCCCCATGACCGCGCGCAGACGCTCATATTTCTCTGCCGCATGACCGTCATGGAAGCGCAAAACGCTGGGTAGGATCACGGCATTCAACGTGCCATGGTGCAGCTTGAGATCGGAAAGACGCCCGGCCGCATGGCTCATGGCATGGACCGCGCCCAGGCCCTTCACAAAGGCCATCGCCCCTTCGGTTGAGGCCATCATCATGTGCCAGCGCGCATCCCGGTCCTGGCCGTTCTCGACCGCCTTGCGGATGTTGCGCCAGGCGCGCCACAGCCCGTCGAACCCGATGCCCTCCGCAGGCGGATTGACCGATGGGGTCAGCACGGCCTCGATGCAATGCGTCATTGCATCCATGCCCGTGGCCGCGGTCAGCATGGGCGGCAGGCCCATGGTCAATTCCGGGTCGCAGATCGCGAGCTTGGGGATGATGGTTGGATGGGCAAAGGTGAGCTTGCGTCCGTCATTCATGATGATGACAAAGCCCACACTGACCTCGCTGCCTGTGCCCGCTGTGGTAGGGATCGCCACCACCGGCGCAATGCCCTTGATCAGCTTCCCGCCCCCTTTGAGCGGGTCATATTGCGCGAGCGGCTGGCCGGACACGGCGAGCAGCGCCACTGCTTTGCCCAGATCCATCGACGATCCGCCGCCGACGCACACGACGCCATCACACTCCGCCTCCTGATAGAGGGTGAGCGCGCGCAACGTCGCCTCTTCGGTGGGATTGCCGGGCGTGTCGTCAAAGACCGGCCAATTGGGCTTGGGCTGAATGGGGTTGAGCACCTGATCGATCAGGCCTGCCGCGACCACGCCTTTGTCGGTCACGATCAAGGGCCGCTTGACGCCGAGCTTGGCCAATTCCGGTCCCAAGACCTTGACGGCGCCAAAGTCGAAATGCGTGGTGGTCAGAAAGGTCAGAACGGGCATGGGGCAGCTTCCTCAAAGCAACGTTGATAGGAATGACTGGCACCATGCCCGGACCGCTTCGCAGATGCAACATGGGAGCGGACCAATCTGCCCAGCTAAGTTGCACGTAACATTAGAAATCTAGGGGCATCCATGGACCTGTTGCGCGCGGCTGTGAACCTGATCCTTGCCATTGGCCAGATCGCGGCCACCGTCTATTTGTTCTCGAGCGGCTTTCAGTCCGCGCAAGGCCCGATGCCGCAAGCAGAGCCGACGCCCATTGAGCCCGCAGGGTATGCCTTCATCATTTGGGCGCCGATCTATATCGGCTGTGTGATCTATGCGCTGTGGCTGTTCAGCCCAGAGGGTATGCGCGATCCCGTGTCCCATGTGATCGGATGGGCGACGGTGCCGGTCTTCGCGGCCTGCGTTGGGTGGTTGTTCGCTGCCGCCTGGGGCCCGGTGATCTTCACCATCCCGCTGATCGTCGTGATGTTTGCAGGCCTCGCCTCAACGCTTCTCACTGTCACGGCCGGGACCGCAGCGATGAGCTGGAGCAAATATCTCTGCGTGGTCGTGCCGCTGTCGCTCTATTGCGGATGGGTGTCGGTCGCACTCTTCGCCAATGCGTCGGAGGTCTTGCCATCCTATGGCTTTAACCGCTTTGGCCTGGATGTTGAGACCTGGACCCTTCTCATGTTGGGCGTGGCGGGGCTGGTCGCTGCTTACATCACGTGGACGACCGCAAGCCCTGTCTACACTGGCGCGGTGATCTGGGCTTTGATTGCTATTTCTGTTGGTTCCTTCAACCGTGGGCCGTACCCTGTCGTTGCCGCGGCCGCTTTGGGCTTGGCTGTGACACTGGTCTTGCTAATGTGGGTCCGGCTTCAACGGGCAAGCTGAACTCTGCTCATACGAGAAGTGCCCGCACTGAGCTAAATCTCAATGACCAATCCGAGTTTCTCGTCTCAATTCGCTTGAGGATGTCAAATCCGTCCGCCCGGAAACGCTGCCGCGACGCAGTCGGACAAGGCGCGAACACGCGGCGACAGATGACGGTTGCTGGGATAGACCAGGCTCAACGCCGGCGAGGGGCCGACATAGTCTGGCAGCACATGAACCAAGGACCGATCCGCAAGCTCTTTGGCGATGACAAATGCCGGCAGCATCGCGACGCCTGCCCCCGCCACGCAGGCCGCCTTCAGCGCCAGCATGCCGCCGATCTGAAGCTGTGGTCTCAGCGGCAAGGACAATGCGCCTTCCGGCCCAAAGAGGCGCCAGCCCGGAGCCCCGCCCTGTGACAGGTAGCTAATCGTCCGCACACGGTCCAGCTCATCAAGCCGTCTTAGCCCCGTCGCTATTGCCGGTGCCGCCGCCAAGATATTCGTTGCTTGCGCAAACCGTCGCGCAATGAGCGTGGACGTCTCCAATTCGCCGAGCCGGATCGCGCAATCCAACCCCTCTTCGATCAAGTCGACAGGGCCGTCACGAAACTGAACTTCAAGTCTCAGGTCATTGTGCTGTGCCAGCAAATTGGCTGCGATCTGCCCCATGAATAACTGCCCGAACAATTGCGGACACGACACCCGAAGCAAGCCCTTTGGTGCACCTGCCCGGTCCTGGAACAGCGCGGTGACAGCGTCCGCTTCCTCGGCAATGCGCTGACCGCGCTCAACCAGCAACTGCCCCTCTGGCGTCAGACGCAGCGCCCTTGTGGTGCGCTCAAGCAGGCGCACCCCCAACGATGCCTCCAAATCCTGCACCCGCTTGGATACCGTCGATTTCGGCGTCCGCCTGAACTTGGCCGCGCCCACGAAGGAGCCTTCATGCACGACGGCGAGGAAATCACGGAGGGACTCTAAATCCATGATGATTGTCCTAAAATCAGGATAATAAAACCAAAAACGTCCCGCTTATGCAAGAAATAGAACTAGGCCATCTTGCGTCCATCAACAACGGGAGCCGCAAACATGACCAACCGAAGCATCCACACCATTGCCGACGCTGTGCAGCGTCCAGGCCCACCGGGCTTCCACGTCCAAGCCGTATCGGCGGCTCTGACTGGCGGCGGCATGGACCCCTTTTTGAACATTGACGTGTTCGCGATGGACCGTCCGATTTTTCCTCCGCACCCCCATGCTGGGTTCTCGGCCCTGACTTACATCCTTCCAGAAAGCCCCACGGGCTTCCGCAACCGCGACAGCTTGGGCCACGATCTGACCATCCGGCCGGGCAGCCTGCACTGGACAACGGCGGGTTCCGGCGTGATGCACGAGGAAGTGCCCTTGGAGCAGGGCAAGACCGCTCTGGGACTTCAGATTTTCGTCAACCTCGCTATCGCCAAAAAACGTATGGCGCCGGGTTATCTTCATCTGCATGCGGAGGATGTGCCGGTCGTCAAATCCCATGGCGCGGCGGCGCGCGTTCTCTTGGGCGAAAGCGGCGGCAAACCCTCGCCGCTCAATCCGCCCACGCCTGTGCGTATGATCGATGTGGCGCTGGAGCCTGGCGCAAAGTTCACGCAAGACCTTTCGGCCACAGAGAACGCCTTCGTCTTTGTCATGTCGGGCGCTCTGGAGTTCGGCGCGCAAAC
>DMER01000114.1:7714-17751 GCA_003451645.1 Alphaproteobacteria bacterium
CTGGAGTTCGGCGCGCAAACGGCCTTCGCGGGCCAGGTCGTTCGCTCAGAGACGGAGGGCGGCGTTTGGGACTTGATCGCTGGGCCGGATGGCGCGCGGGTGATCCTCTTTGCGGGCGAGCCTTTGCGCGAACCCGTCGTAGCTCAAGGCCCGTTTATCGCGGAAAGCCGCGAACATCTGCAACGCATGATGGATGATTTCCGCCTCGGCCACATGGGCCGCCTCTCACCCATCGCCTGATTTGAAACCGCGACAAAGGAAGTACCCAATGACCCAAACAATACTGATTGCCGGTGCGACCGGCTGGCTCGGCCGCAAGATTGCACAGGAGGCACAAGGCCTCGGCGCAACGGTTAGACTGCTTCTCCGCGGCGGTTCTACGCACCCCAAAGCCGAGAGCCTCAAGGCTTTGACCACACGGGGCGCGATCATCGCCGCTGGTGATCTGGACGACGAAGCCTCACTTTTGCGCGCTACAGATGGCGTTGGCGTCGTGATTAGCGCGGTGCAGGGCGGGCCCGAAACGATCCTCGACGGACAATTGCGCTTGGCCAAAGCCGCCAAAGCCAATGGCGCATGGCGCATGTTCCCATCCGACTTCGCGGCCACATACAAACATCTAACCGCGGACGAGCACCCATTTCTCAACCTGCGGGCCCGGGCGGACGCCGCAATCGCGGAAACGGGCTTGCCCCAAACCAACACTGTCAATGGCGGCTTTATGGAAACCATGACCTCGCCCTTCATGGGCATGGCGGATTTCGAGAACGGCGTGTTCCGCCATTGGGGCGATGCGGACGGCCCCATCGACCTAACGCATACGGACGATGTGGCGGCCTATGTCGCGCGCGCGGCGCTGGACCCGAAATCGCCCACCGGCGACTTCCGGATCGTCGGGCAGACGATCACCCCGCGCGAAATCGCGGAGACGGCCAGCCGCGTGTTGGGCCGCAAGATCGCACTGCAAAGCTGGGGCTCGGCCGAAGCGCTTGACGCCGAAATCGCCAAACGCCAGGCGGCGCACCCGCACGATCCCAACCACTGGATCGCGTTGATGTACCACCGCCTGATCATTAGCGCGGCGGGCAGGGTCCGCGACACGCACAACCATCTCTATCCGGCGGTCAAACCGAAAACCTTCGAAGCGTTCTTGCGCAACGCCTAATCCTCGCCGCGTCGTGGCCGGGCAGCCGAAGGCTGAGCCGGCCATCCAGACTCGCCTGGCGTGCTGATTTCACGCAAAGGCGCAAAGTGAAGAGAAGGCGCGAAGGGGCGACTCTGCCGCTTAGCGGCTGTTCTCTTCTTCGCGTCTTGCCTTTCTTCTTTGCGCCTTTGCGTGCAACCCCTTTTTTTATTCCCTTCGCTCGTCATTCTGGGGCGTGTCAAATGCCGCGCCCCGGGAAGATAGAAGCGCAGGCCCTTTGGCGTTCTTGGCGTGCAACTTTTCTGTCTTCAAATGCCGCATGAGAAGCTAATCTCCCCCCATGACCGACTCACCCTCCTTCCTCGCGCCCGTCACGATCTCCGACTACCGCGAGCTCGCCCGCCGCCGTCTGCCACGCCAGCTCTTCGATTATCTCGATGGCGGGGCCTATGACGAGCTGACACTCAAAGAAAATGTTAAGGCGTTTCGCAACGCCCGCCTGCGTCAGCGCGTCATGGTCGACGTCTCGAAGATCGATACGAGTACGGAGCTTTTCGGGCAGAAGATGGCGATGCCGCTGATCCTTGCGCCGGTTGGCCTTGCGGGCATGATGCGCAAACGGGCGGAGGTGCAGGCCGCCAAGGCGGCTGAAGCCCACAATCTGCCCTTCACGCTTTCGACCGTCGGCATCTGCCCGATGGAGGAAATCCGCGCGCACACCAAGGCGCCGTTCTGGTTTCAGCTCTATCTGATGAAGGATCGCGGCTTTGCGAAATCGGTCCTTGATCGCGCTAAAGAAGCAGGCGTGCCGGTCCTGGTTTTCACCGTGGACTTGGCCGTGGTTGGTGCGCGCTACCGCGATCCACGCAATGGCATGATGGTGGCCGATCTGCCGCTCCACAAAAAACTCTGGGCAGGCCTGCAATATCCCCTACACACACGCTGGCTGTTTGATGTGGCGCTCGGCGGGCGGCCGCTGTCCTTTGGCAATCTCAAGGGCGCGCTTGATGGCGGTGCTGGCCTTGCCGAGTTTCGCCAATGGATCGATAGCCAGTTCGATCCCACCGTGACCTGGAGGTCGCTCGAATGGGTCCGCCAAAACTGGTCGGGCCCCATTGTGCTCAAGGGCATCCTTGACCCTGAGGATGCGCGCGCGGCCGTGTCCTCCATCGGCGCAGACGGGATAGTGGTCTCCAACCATGGCGGACGGCAATTGGACGGGGTGGAGCCGACACTCCACGCTTTGCCACGGATCCGGGATGCAGTTGGCGGCCGGACCAAGATCCTGGTCGATGGCGGGATCCGCAACGGCCTGGACGTGGTCAAAGCGGTGGCGAGTGGCGCCGATGCGGGCCTGATCGGCCGTGCGTGGGTCTTCCCTGTTGCAGCGCGGGGTCAGAAGGGGGTTGAGGCCGTGCTGACCAATTTCAAAAAGGAAATGAAGGTCGCGATGGCCCTGACCGGCGTCACCCGCGTGAGCGACATCGACCGCGGTTGCCTGCTCAGCAAGTAGGCTGCGTCACCCGCCACTCACGGCCGAGGGTGCCAGACACTGCGAAAGCAGACGCATGGTCACCGGGATATTGGGCCGTGCGGCCAAACGCTGCTGGAGCAAATGACGTGCGGCGGTGATCTCGCCCGTCTTGATCGCGGCGTCGACCCAGGTTTGCACGAAGACATCGCGCTGAGCGTGGCTGCCGCCAATTCGTTGCAACTGGGTAATGCACGGGCCGATTGCTTCGGCGGCCACGCAAAAGCGTCCTTGCGCATGCGCGCTGAGCCCGCGGGCAAGAGGCACCGCGACCTGGGCCCAGGCCGATCCCGGTCCCATACGCAGCGCGTGGGCTTCCAAGGAGACCATCAACTCCCGCAAGGCCTCGTCTTCGCCGGCCCGGGCCAGCCCATAAACATAATGCATATCGTGGAACGGCCACACATGCTCCGGCCCACGCTCGGCGATTTTGGCGCCGAGGGCCGTCCAGCGGGCGCCCACATCGACGCCCCGCAGCTCCAGCCGCCACAAGGCGGACACGGCGCCGATCTGCTCTTGCCCAAATTCCGGCCACTCGCCCCACAAATGCTGGTCGAACACCGCCAGAGCGGCGCCCGTATGCTCCCGGTCGAGGTGGAACAGCGCCACATGCCACCAATTATGCTCGCGCATGAAGACACTGCGATCGGCCCAGGTGTCGCTATGCGCCATCAGGAAGGCGATACCTTCGTCGACCCGGCCTTGCGTTTCCATCACATGGGCGACCGCGTGCTGAGCCCAGGCATCGCTGCGCTTGGCACTCAGTGCCCGGCGCCCTTCCTCCTCGGCGGCCTGCAACTGATGGGTCTGTTCCAGGCCAAAAGCCAGCATGCCATGCGCCTCTGCCAAGCCCTCGTGATGCGGCGTCGTTAGCGTGGCAAAGCGCAGCATGTCGTCCGCCCGGCCCAGGTTGAAGGCCAGGTACTGGCCCCATTTGGCCGCCAATATATCCCTCGGCGCCTCATGCACATGCCGCAGCAAGCCACAAAGGGCGCCCACATGGTCCCCGGCCGACCAGTCCAAGATCGCGCGGATCACCTGCTGCTCGGGGCCAGAGGCGTTGGGCGCATGGGCGGTTGCGCGCGCGAGATAGGGGCGTGAGGCCGCAAGCCCTGTATTGGCCTCGAGTGCCATGTGCAGGGCGCCAGCATAGGCTTGCACCAAGGGGGCCTCGGGCGCCTGATCGGCGGCGGCGAAATACTGGCCGAGCGTCTTGCTATAGCCCATGAAATCAAGGGCGAAACGGTCCAACGCGTGGGCAGCCTCCGCAGAGGCCGTGACGGGGATGGTGAATTGCGTGTTGATCATGCCCGCCTTGATGCCTCATCAGGCGGCGCTTGCGAAGTCACGAAGGCGGCAATCCCCCACACAGATCGGTGAACCACCCGCGACGAACGCCGTAGGGGTGGGGGAGGATTGAGGTCATCGTGGTGGCGTTTCACGGCAGTGAAGCGTCAACTCATACACCCAATCACGCGAACAACTTAGATTATACCGCGCGCGTGGCAGGAAGATAGTCGCCCTCACCGGTCCTGCAGTACAAGACCTCCACAGTTTCGGATTGTGCTTCGACCGAGGCAACGACGGTGACAGGGCGACACAATTTTTCCTGCGGATCTCCCGACTCAACTTTGACCTTTGTCAAACCTTGTGCGCCAGGTGTGGCAAGCACGGACCTGCGACGCCCGTCCACGCCCAGCCACTCCTCGCGATGCGCTTTTCCTGCCTTCAATGCCTTCATTTGAGACTCTGCCAGAAGGCGCTTGTCCTTCTCACTCTCAAATGCGAGCCAAACGCCGCAAGCCGCACCTCCGATTGCTGCGCCCAGCAAGGCGCCGGACTTTGCATTCCCGCTCCCACGGCCTGTGCTATTGCCAATGACCGCGCCCAATATGGCGCCAATTGCAACAGATCCTATGCAGCCTGCAACCTTCTCATCCGTCGTCAGAGGTCTATTCGAAGCGCAGGAGGACAGACCTACCGCCGCCACGACGAGCGCAACCAACCTTGCCTTCCTGTTCTTCCTACTAAGTACCACCATGAGTCCAGCTCCCCTGAAACAATTCTATTGAGTTTGAAATGGTCAGAAATTCGCGCCGTCGACTTTGCTTCCGGTAATTGGCATATCTTGCCTGTTGTTTGACATGATCATCGAGGCGTCGAAGACGCGCCCGGTTAACTTCACGCCATCCGACGCCAATTCCCATTGTCGTACGCCACCAAAAGGCATTTCGGCTGCAAACTCTGCCTGTCCACCGGGCATCGGGCTCCAAGCTTGGGCAAAGCCTTCATCGTCGCTGCGATAGCTGCATGTATGAGACGACGAACAGTTAATCTGAGTGCCCGTCAATGGGGTTGAGCGGTCCGGCGAACCGCGCAATACAATCCAGGAATTTGATAAACCGCCATTACGATCGATGCCAAGTCTGACACTGACGGTTTCAGGTCCGGATGGGTACTCAACGTCACCGGTAAAGCGCACAATCTTGGTTGGCGGTAATGGCATTGTGGAGACCGAAGTATTGCTCCAAGTGACCAGGTTGGCACCCGACGCGAGAAAGAAGGCGCTGGCGTAGTCTTTCGCCAAACCTGTGTCGCTTCCCGAATTCAAAAACACATGCAATTCAGCACGGCCCAAGTCCAAGCTTGCGCTCTTGGCATCTTCGAAGCCTAGCTTTCTCGCTGCCGCGGTATCACTGACTGACCCAATCTCTGCGGCCGACAAATTCGCCAAGAGGATTATACGAGGGATCGTACCCTCGTTCTGCAGAAAGCGGCCGGAGTTGCGAATGGACTGCAAAACCTTGGCGTCCTTGAATGGACCACGCACGCCGCTTGCTTCCGCTGGAGCCTCCCGAGCGGCAATAATCAGTGCCTGCACCAGGCGCTGACGGAACGAGGCGGACGCGTCATTGACAGTCTGCTCGACACCGCCGTCAAAGAACTTCTCGACCGAAGTCTTTTTACTGCTCGCCACAGCTCGCTCTTCTTTGGACAACGATGGCAGGCATCCCGTAAACAAGAACTTCGCAGAGGAGCCATCTTTCGGGAGGACGTAAACGCTTAGCTTCTCACGGAAATCCGAGTTCCCAGCATCAGTGGCGCGCGCAGGATCCCCAAATGCCAAGACCACGTCTCTTACGCCGCCATTCTTTGAACCAAATTCCGCAGCGCCTGCGATCTTCGAAAATGCCCCCTGATCAATCAGAATTACCGAATGACGCAATGAAGCTTTGAGCCCCGGCACGGAGCAATACTGCTCCATGCGAAACTCTCGCCCGGAAGCGCTCGACGGAGGGCTTCGATCTACCCCCGCGTCACCGCTATCACAGGCGGACAGAAGGGTTGCACATACAAGCGCGGTCAACACTAGCCTTGACGCAAGAGATGTGAACATGATCACCGGCTCCACGACAACCGAATTGGCATCCCGGACCAACTATTGGCGGTAACGACTGTCTCGCGAGACGCCTTGTCTTGCTCTGGTTCGTGCTGCACTAGCTTTGGCGGGCGGCTACCTTTCACACTCGCTCCGAGCATACGATTACGATACTCGAGCAAATTCGCGACCACCTCTTGATCCTTGGTAAGAATTGCCGCCACGCCGCTGCGCAACGCGTCGTTGCCAGGCAAGCCGTGCATTTGATCGGTTTCGCGTTTCAGTTTATCAAGGTCCACCCGTGCCCGTTCAGTCGCCTGATGAATGGGCAGATCGACATCTCGCCGCTTCAGCTTGTCCAGCACGGCCTTCTTTTTGTTCAACTGCTCAAACTTTTCTTGGAGGTCAGGGTTGGGGTCATGCGAGAAGTAGGTCAATATTGCGCCTAGGAAAAAGGCGATAAGATTTCCTAGCAACAGTCCCGAAACGGAAAGCGGCAAATTCGGCAAAGGGGAACCAATTGCCAGGGCTTCGTCGATCTTTGGGAGGAGGAAATTGTATCGCGCATAGCCGACTGCCAACAGACTAATCGTCAACAGACTGGACCCCCAAACCGCCAGCGGAAGGCCCGTGATATTCCTCTCCTTTGCATCGGGAAGATTGTAGTAGTTCCAACGCCTCCAGTACAATCCCCAGCAAAACGAAGCCCCAGCGATGCCAAATCCGACCAACAAAGTTGAACCGAGCGCCATGGCATCAGAGGAAATCAACGGCGCGCGTCGAAAGCTCTCAAAATTGATTAACGCCTCAAACACCAATATAACGGGCAAAGCAACGCCAAATTCTAAAAGCCGATTTGGTATCTTGGGATCACGGTCCTCAACCGCTCTTATGCGCTCATAATCATCTCGGCTCTTTTGAGTGTCCGCGATGAGCTGGTGGTGTCTTTGATTAAAGGTCCTCAAATGCTCACGGATGCGCTTCTCCTTATGCGCCTCGATTTTAGCGGCTTCCTTCTCGAAGAGTTTCCCTGCTGCTGATCGAATCTTGATTTGCTTCGCACTTGCGTCCAAGGCATCGATCGCTGCACTGCGCACAGGATCGACATGCTGCATCACCCATTGACTCATTTCTGGGGTCAGGCCCTCGCAATGTGAGCCGTCGCCTGGCGCTGTCAGCGTAATACTGTCCTGCGAAACTTCCTGAGCTAATCGGCTCAAGAGCTGCTTTGACGTTGTGCCATCTACACCAGTATCCATAGACAGGTATCGGGCTAATGCCGGCGAATGTCGTTCTCCTGGCTCATCACTTGTCGCCACGGCTATACCCCCTTAAATTCCTGCGACGGTCGTCGCTTTTCGATTGATCGGATCAATGAGAATTTTCCGCGTGCCAACCGGGTCCACCACCATGCGCGATGGCGCCTGAGGGTCCGACTCAATGTGGGTCGTGGATGGCGTTACCTCGACTTTGCCATCGCTCGACGGCGTGACAGTTTCCCGATTCTTGGATTTCGGAATTTCGACAACAACCCGGGGCTTTGGGTCAGCATTCTTCAAGCATTTCCGTGTCTCCGCTTCACTGGAGGCGGAACAGGCATTATCGACGGATGAAGCCAAATGCGTCGCGGCAACAATCGGCTTTGGTGCAAACAAGAATTCAACACGCCGGTTGAGCGCCCAACTCTCTTCGCTTTCGCCCGCGACAAGCGGCAAGTCCTTGCCGAAGCCAACACGCCAAACACTAGCGTTGTTGATCCCACGGTCCATGATGGCTTCAGCGATCGCATTTGCCCGGCGCACCGACAAGTTGTAATTGTGTGTCTTGCTCCCACGACTGTCAGCATGGCCAGCAACAAACAACGCAACGTCTGGCATTTCCTTGCGCATACTCTCGGCGACAATCTCCACGACCCGCAGCGCCTCTTCGCGAAGATCGGCCCTGTCGGTTTCAAAGAAGACGCGCTCAGGGAAAACCACGCGCAAGATCGGCATATTGCTGCCAAATTCCTTAGGCAGGCGCCGTGCCTCCACGTCCCCGTGCCAGAATTGAGGCGTTGCGCCTAGACCCTGCTCTGACGTCAGACGCCAAAGCCTTTTGATTCGGTCGCAATGTTCAACGAAAACAAGATCACGCCAGTCATACTGGTCGCCATCTTTCGACGCAGTCTCCAGCAGGGTTTGACAATCATACTCTGCCGGAGTCGCAGGAACCAAGGCATTTGCTTGCTTTGGCGCAAACGAAACGAGACAGATAGCCAAAACAAACCATGTCAACTGAGTGTGCCACACCGTCGCCACCGCTACCAAATGTGCTCGACCATTAGAAACGCGTTAGCACAAGGTTAAGACTCGTTTCAAGCTACGTTTGCATCGGAGATCTGATACGCGCAGGATGGTGACAAATTTTCCTCACTGTATCATTTTTGCAATGATGTTTCATAAACGAGATGAGACCGCAGCAAGGAGGACAAAGGTAGAAGCGCGCCCGTAGAAGATTTGCCTCACTGTAGACCTTGTCTGTGATCCCATACGGCTCAAGCGGCTCATTTTTGTCTGAGTTGCCTAAAGCGAGAAATTGTCTCGGCAGACGAGGGTCCAAAAGCGCTGGAAAATCGAAGTATTGAGAGGCCGAATCTCCGTATCCTCCCTAACAGTGATGGCAACGCACTTTCGTCCCGTCCCCGCCAAACTGGTCAAACCGGGGACGAAGTAGCCGGGCAAAGGGGAGCCTCCCCTCGGCGCCACGGGCTTACGAAATCCTGTTGATACAAGCGATTGGGTTCCGCACGCTCTAAGTATGATTCTTGACATTGGCGGGCGCATAGAACAAAAAAAGAACATGAAATCGCCCTGGACCCTCAACTCCATTGAAGTATGCGCTGGCGCGGGCGGCCAGGCCTTGGGGCTGGAACGGGCGGGCTTCAATCACTTGGACGTGGTCGAGATTGATCCCTGGGCCTGCCAGACTTTGCGGGCGAACCGCAATTGGCGCGTAACGGAATGTGACCTTAAGCGCTTTGATGCACGGCCTTATCGTGGCATTGATTTATACGCGGGCGGCTTGCCCTGTCCGCCATTTTCGGTCGCGGGGAAACAGCTGGGTGAGAGTGACGAACGCAATCTCTTCAACATTGCACTCGAACACATCGCGGACTGCCGTCCCCGCGCGGTCATGATTGAAAATGTGAAGGGGATGTTGGATCCCCGGTTTGAGGGTTATCGCGAGACCATCAGCAGGTCCTTGCGAAAGCTTGGGTATCGTGAGGACTGGCGTCTCTTGAATGCGGCGAGTTTCGGCGTGCCGCAATTGCGGCCAAGAGTCTTGCTGATTGCCCTTCGAAATGAGCTTTCGGACCGGTTTGACTGGCCAGTCGCGAAGACGGCCTCGCCTCCAACAGTGGGTGCCGTGCTTGGTGATCTAATGGGTGCGGGTGGTTGGCCTGGTGCCGCACGTTGGGCCAAGGGCGCTAACAGGATCGCACCAACCATCGTGGGCGGGTCAAAGAAGCATGGCGGTCCTGACCTTGGGCCAACGCGGGCTCGCAAGGCATGGGCGGAGCTGGGCGTCAACGGCCTTGGTGTGACGGATCTGCCGCCGGGTCTCGATTTCCCTGTTGAGGCGCATCCCAAACTCACGGTGCGCATGGTAGCGCGCCTGCAAGGTTTCCCAGACAATTGGCACTTTGCCGGCAAACGCACAAATGCCTATCGCCAAGTCGGCAATGCATTTCCTCCGCCCTTCGCACAAGCAGTGGGCACGCAAATCGCGGCCGCACTTGGGGCCTCAGCGGTGAGGCAGGCGGCGGAATGACAAAGGACGGCGGCGCAAGGGCCAAACTGCGCGCGCACTTCCTGAAAAACATCGGCCGCGTCATGGATAGTACCGAGCTTCGAGAAGCGGCTGGCGGCATTAGCGAATGGGCGAGGCGCGTCCGGGAGTTGCGAAACGAAGAGGGCTATCAAATTCTCTCGCACAATGAC
>DMER01000114.1:17952-19210 GCA_003451645.1 Alphaproteobacteria bacterium
ACAATTCTCTCGCACAATGACCGCGCGGACCTAAAGCCTGGTCAGTATCTTCTGCTGGATGCCAAGCCGGAACCGGCCTTTGAACGTGATATTTCCAAAGAGACCCGTGCTCTTGTCTTGGACCGGAACGGCTTCACCTGCCAAATGTGTGGTGCGGCGGCGGGGGAGCCCCATCCCTTTGACCCCACGCGAAAAACTCGGCTGCATATCGGGCACATCATCGACAAATCCGCAGGCGGCTCAGATGACCTGTCCAATCTTCGTGCGGTATGTTCGATTTGTAATGAAGGGGCTGCAAATGCAACCCTCGACCGCCCCTCACTCGTCAAACTAAAGACCTTGGTCCGCCGCGCAACCAATCAGGATCAGCAAGCCTTGCTCGAGTGGCTGCAGGAGAAATTCAAGTCCGCAAAATAGGCAGATGACCGACAAGCTCCAGCCCGCAAGACGCTCCGCAAACATGCGCCAGATTAGGTCGCAGGAGACGGCACCTGAGCTGGCAGTGCGCAAGATCCTGAGAGACCTTGGTGTCCATTATCGCCTTCACGCCAAAGAGCTACCCGGAAAGCCCGATATTGTCTGCCGGCGGGACAAGCAAGTAGTGTTCATCCATGGCTGCTTCTGGCACCTCCATGAGCGCGAAAACTGCCTGGACGGCCGTCTGCCCAAGTCGAATACCGGTTACTGGCACACAAAGCTGAGGCGCAACGTGGAGCGTGACAAAGCCAATCAGGCGGCTTTGCGCGACCAAGGATGGCGGGTGCTGACGGTCTGGGAGTGCCAGCTGAAACAGCCCGCCCGTGTCCGCGCACGTCTCAGCGCCTTTTTCGGTTTGGCAAATCCCCCCAAAACAAAACCACCCGGCGGACGGTTGGGTCCACCGGGCGGCAAGTCCGACAGTTGAGAGGTGTCTTACTCTTCCTTCTGACCCAGGAAGGTCAGGAGGAACTGGAACATCCCGATGAAGTTGATATAGAGGGACAGTGCGCCAAGGATCGACATTTTTGCAGCCGTCTCTCCTTCGTAACCCTCATAATACTCCTGCTTCAGCCTTTGGGTGTCATAAGCGGTCAGGCCTGCGAAGATGAACACGCCGATCACGCTGATGGCGAATTGCAAGGCGCTCGATTGCATAAACAACTGCACGAGCGAGGCGATGATCAGGCCTACCAAGCCAATGAACAAGAACTTGCCGAAAGCAGTCAGGTCCGTCTTGGTCGTGTAGCCGTAAAGGCTCAACGCACCAAACGCCGCTGCC
>DMER01000114.1:19423-21167 GCA_003451645.1 Alphaproteobacteria bacterium
ACCAAACGCCGCTGCCGTGATGAAGAACGTTCGCGCGATGCTCTCATTTGTGTAGACGAGGAATATCGCGGACAGCGACAAGCCGACCAAACCCGCATAGAGCCAGAACAACAATTGCGCGGTCGAGGCCGAGAGCCGGTTTATGCCAAACGACAGACCCATCACCACGGCCAGCGGCGCGAAGATGATCACCCACTTGAGCGGCGAACCGAACAAGGTCTGCGCGACCGCCGGATTGGCTTCGGCATAGGAGCCAACGCCATAGGCCACGACGCCCGTCAGAAGAAGCGCCAAACCCATATAATTGTAAATGCCCAGCATATAGGCACGCAGGCCCGCATCGACCTGCGCTGCGCCCTGCGCGGCCACCCGGCCTTGGGCATAGTGCGTATTGTAATCGGACATCGTTTCGACCCTTGCTTGTAGCCCCTGGTCACGCAGTGCGGCGGACGGCCGCACGCCCAAGGAAATCAGTAGCTGAAATATCGGTGAGTTCACTCTCAATTTCAAGATAGGCCAACACCAGTTATTGATCTCTTGCCATCGCCAATGTCTGTTTGTGTCTGTTTGCTGGGGCTAGAGTGTCCTTAACTGACGGGCAGGCTTAACCGAAAGTGTTGACCATGTGGCCATCAGGCCGAGCCCCAAGGTCGCGGTCAGCCCTGTGAGCACAACCAATGCGAGGACATCCGGGCTCAAGATAAACGTGCCCTGCATTACAAAGGTAATGACGGCCCAGGCAGCAAGGCCTCCGGCAAGGCAGGCGACGACCGCGGCCGCCAGTCCAATCAGCGCAAACTCCAAGATCGAGACCCACAAGATGCGCGCCCGGCTGGCCCCCAATACCTTCATGACGACGGCGTCATAGAGCCTTTGCCGCTGCCCCGCGGCGATGGAGCCCCATAACACAAGGAAACCGGTCACGAGCGTGATCAGGCTTGCGGCGCGCAAGGCATCGGCCAATTGCGCCAGCAGGCCATTGGCGGTCTCAATCGCCTCGCGCACCCTCACGATAGAGATACTGGGATAACGCGCACTCACGGACTGTTCGACCGCCCGCTCCTCGTCGGGTGCAACGCGCACGCTTGCCAAGTGCATGTGCGGCGCGCCTTCCAAGAGGCCTGGCGCCACAATGAGGCTAAAGTTCAGCCGCGCATTCGCATAGTCGACGCGCCTCAGGCTCGCGATGGTAAGCTCCAAATCTCTGCCCAGAACATTCACGGTGACCGTGTCGCCTACGGTGAGGCCCATGCCTTGCGCAAGATTTTCGTCAAAGGAGACCTTGCGCTGCCCCACATCGCCGGGCGCCCACCAGGTGCCGGCCACGACTTGTGCCTTGGCTCCAGCGGGGTCGCCATAGCTGATGCCCCGGTCGCCATTGAGCGCCCAGCGGACCGAGGGGTCGACTTGTGCTTGTGCGGCCGGAACCCCTTTCAGCTTGACGATCCGCCCTCGGAGCATCGGATAGCGCTCGTAAGACGCAGCACTCTTAAAGCCTTTGACCAGGGCATCAAAAGCCGCAACGTCGCCAGAGGGCACATCGATAAAGATCAGGCTCGGCGCCCGCTCGGGTAATTGCTCGTTGATCGCCATGCGCAGATTACGGTCGATGAGTGCGATTGCAGCAATGAGGCTCAGGCCCAGCCCAAGCGACAGCATGATGGCGCCGGTGGGCGCGCCCGGGCGGTGCAGATTGGCGACCGCTAGGCGCAAGGCGGGCCTGCGCGGCCGTGTGCGGGCTGCG
>DMER01000124.1 GCA_003451645.1 Alphaproteobacteria bacterium
GAGGACCACCCCCTCGCTATCCGCCCCAAAGCGCGAGACCAGCTCGATATTCTCAACCGGCAGAAACAGCTTCCCGCCGTCATATTGGATTTCGAGACAGTCATGCGGCGCGCCCGCCGCCTGGATGGTCTTTAGGCCCTCATACCGGCCGATGCCATGATCCGTGTGCACGACCAGATCACCCGGCCCCAACTGCGCCGCTTCGGAGATGAAGTTCTGCGCACGCTTTTGGGTCTTGCGCACGCGCACCAAACGGTCGCCCAGAATGTCCTGCTCACTCAAGACCGCGAGCGCACTTGCTTCAAACCCGTGTTCCAGCCCCGCGACGCCCACACTCGCCGCCATCACATCGCGGTCCAGGACTTCTTGATAGGTGCGGGCGAGCGCAATTGGACTCACGCCATGATCCGCAAGCACAGAGCCCATGCGCTCGGCCGAACCGCCGCTCCAGCATGCGATCACCACCCGCTTACCAGCCTTTTGCAGAGTCTTGATGTGCTGCGCCGCCGCCTCAAACACATTCACCTGCGGCAGCAGGCGTTCCGGTGCAAAGTCGCGGCCGCGCTTGGCCCCCGCCTCGATCTGCCCGCTCGCCTCAACGCTCATGGCTGGGTGGAAGGCCAGGACCGCCCGCCGGCCGAGACACTCGCCCCAGGCCTTGTCCATCAGATAGGTCGCCTCAGGTTTCAGCGGCTTATAGGGCGGTGCGCCCGCGGACAGTGCCGATTTGGCCATCCCCCGCGATTGTGTCCGGGCATCGTGATAATCGGCAATGGTCGCATGTCGAGCGGCGACGGCCTCGTCCATTTGGTGATCGAGAAAAACCGGCGCATCGCCCGCATAGTCGAACAGAGTTTCGAGTGCCTCGTGGAAGAGCGCGAGCCAATGCTCCATGCCTGCATATTTGCGGCCCGCAGACACCGCCTCATAGAGCGGATCATCCGAACCCGTGCCAAAGCGCGTGGCATATCCTGTCCTGAACCGCGCGATGCTGTCGGGGTCCAGCAAGGCCTCGCTCGCGGGCACAATGCGCAACTCCGCCTGCTGAGCAATTGTCTTTTGCGTGTCGGGATCAAAGCTGCGGATGCTCTCCAGCGTCTCCCCAAACAGGTCGAGCCGCACGGGCCGCTCCGCCCCCGGCGCAAAGAGGTCGATCAAGCCGCCCCGTATCGCGAAATCCCCGGGCTCCACCACCGTGCTCGCGCGGGTGAAGCCGTTGCGGACCAGTATATTGACCAGATCATCCATCGCGATCCGATGGCCTGGTTTCGCGTGGAATCGCGTGGCCTTGACCGTCTTGCGAGACGGGACCCGTTGCAGAGCGGCATTCAGCGTCGTGAGCAGGATGAGCGGCCCCTCCTGCCGTTCGTCGCACAGATCCGACAGAGCCGCCATGCGCTGCGCCATCACTTCTGCCTTGGGTCCCACCCGGTCATAGGGCAAGCAGTCCCAGGCGGGGAACTCAACCCGCGGCACGTCGGCGGCAAAGAACGCCAAGGCATCGGCCATCTCCGCCATGCGTGCATCGTCGCGCGCGATGTGGATGACCGCGCCCTTCTGCTGGCGCGCGGCAGTGCTCAGGATCAACGCGTCAAAGCCCTCTGGCGCGCCTTGCACCGTCCGGCGCCCAGGCCGCAGCATGGCGTCGGTCAGAGCTGCGAGGGTCGGCTTACTCAACTGCATGGGAAATCCGATTGGCCTCTTAACGGCCCGCCGCTAAACCGCCAGCGCGCACCCGCGCTTGCAGGGCATCCATCACGGGGCCCTGATGTTCTGCAGGACATGGCACAAGGCCAAGCGCCCAATCATAAAGCTCTTGATCCGGCACAGCGAGCAAGGCCTCAAACGCGCTCAACGCCTCGTCGCTCATCGCGTCGCACTGCGCATCCGCAAAAGGGCCCAACAGCAAATCTGCCTCCTTGAACCCGCGGTGCCAGGCCCTGTATTTGATCCGCTTCAGCCGAGCGGGATCAGCGATAGATGGTTGTTGCGGCTCTTGAGACTGGGAATTTTTTGTTTGCATCATGGCAGGCGCAATAGGACATACCCATGTCCAACCGGCAAGAGGACAAGGGCCCCCACATAAGGATGATCCATTGACCGAGACGACCGCCCCCATGCGTATCCACAGGCCAGCGCCCGATGGCGCCATGGCACGCGCCAACCAAACCATCAAGCTCAAGGACGGCCGCCGCCTGGGCTTCGCGCAGTTTGGCCCTGATTCGGCGCCGCCCGTGTTCTACTTTCATGGCTGGCCGGGCTCGCGCTTCGAGGCAGGCTTCTTTGACATCCCTGGCGTGCAGATGATTGGCGTCGACCGTCCCGGTTACGGCCTCTCCGATCCGCACAAGGACCGCACATTGGCCGATTGGCCCAATGACATCCGGGCCTTGGCCGATCATTTGCGCTTTGACCGTTTTGGCGTCATCGGGCTGTCGGGCGGGGGACCTTATGGTGCTGCCTGTGCCTATTATCTCAAGGACCGGATCAACCGCGCCGCAATCATCGCAGGGCTCGGCCCCCCAGAGGCGCCTGGCATGCGCGATGAGCGCGTGGGCTTTCTGCTCAATATGGGCAAGCGGCCTTGGGGCGGCGGCCTACTGATTTCCCTCATGCGCAATGTCGCCTTGAGTGGTGTCGCCGAGCGGCGCTTTGCCTTCATGCGCGACCGCACGCCACCGCAGTCCAAGGACCGCGAGGTTCTGACGCCGCATCTCTTTCACATGCTCGTGCATAGTTTCCGGGAGGGCTTGCGCCGCTCCTCCGCGGGCGCGCAGTCAGACGCGCGCGTCTATGGCGAGCCCTGGCCCTTTGCGTTGGAGGATATCACAATCCCCATGCGCATCTGGCATGGCCGCGCTGACCGGCAAGTGCCTGTCTCCATCGGCGAGCATTATGCGGCGCGCATCCCGGGCGCCCAGGGCATTTTCCCAGAGGATGAGGGGCACATCTCCATCGTCGTGAACTATTTGGATGCGGTGATCGCCGATCTGCGCCGCGCCTGAGGCCCTTCGCCCATGCGCCCTGAAAGCCTCTATCCCCTGTTCCGGCCAGTCACCGCGTTGAGCGGGGTAGGACCGCGCCTGGGGACCTTGGTGACCCGGGTCGCCGGACCCAATCTTGTCGACCTGCTCTGGACCTTGCCGCATGGCCTCATTGATTGGCGTCAAGTATCGACCATAAACACGGCCGAGCCCGGCGCCCGCGTCATGCTCGAGCTGACCATTGGCGAGCATCAGCCTCCGCGTGTCCCCTCTCAGCCCTATCGCATTCGCGCCAACGACCAGACGTCGTTCATCGATCTCACCTTCTTCCGCCCCAAGAAGGATTATCTCGACAAGACATTCCCGACTGGCGCCACTCTGCGCGTTGGCGGCCGGATCGAAATCTATAATGACCGTCCGCAAATGGCGCATCCGGAAAAAGTCATGACCATGGCGGACGCGGCAAACTCCTCCGGCATTGACGTCATCTATCCGCTTACGGAAGGGTTGCCGCCCAAGGTGATGGCCAAGGCCGCCCATGGCGCGGTGGCCCAAGCCCCGCAACTGCCGGAGTGGCAGAATGCCGCCTGGCTTGCCCGCAATCGCTGGCCCGCCTGGCATGAGGCGCTACACAGCGTCCACTTCCCCCAGTCCATGGCCGAGATTGATCCCGCGACCCCGGCCCGCCAGCGCCTCGCCTATGACGAGCTTCTGGCCAGCCAGCTGGCACTCGCTATAGTCCGTGGGCGGATGCGGGCACTGCCTGGCCGCACCGTGCCCCCGGCGCCCCAATTGCGTCAGCAAGCCCTTGCCGCCCTGCCCTTCACTCTTACGCCTGCCCAAGAGGCAGCGCTGCAGGAACTCGACACCGCCATGGCCTCTGGCGGGCGCATGCTGCGCCTCCTCCAAGGCGATGTGGGGTCGGGCAAGACGGCCGTCGCGTTCCTCGCCATGACCGGCCTATGGGCCTTGGGCGCACAAACCGCCCTCATGGCCCCGACAGAAGTCTTGGCCCGTCAGCACGCTGCCAATCTCAAGATTTGGGCGGACCGCGCTGGCATCCGCATGGCGCTCCTCACCGGGCGGGAGAAGGGCGAGCCGCGCGAGGCGATCCTGCACGCCTTAAGCACCGGCGCCATCCAGCTTCTCGTCGGCACCCATGCCCTGATTTCCGAAGACGTGGCCTTCAAGGATCTGGGCCTTGTGATTATCGACGAGCAGCACCGCTTTGGCGTGCATCAACGCCTGGCCTTAGGTGCCAAGGCCGTACGTCCGCCGCATGTGATTGTCATGACGGCGACGCCCATCCCGCGCTCCCTGGCGCTGGCCCATTTCGGCGACATGGAGATGACCCGCATCACGGGCAAGCCACCGGGCCGCGAGCCGGTCGAGACCAAGGCCCTTTCCCTCGCGCGCATTGAGGACGTGATTGCCGCAGTCGCCCGCGTCGTGTCTCGGGGCGAGCGCGTATTTTGGGTCTGCCCTTTGGTTGAGGAGAATGAAGCAATCGATGCCGCCGCGGTTGAGATGCGCCACGCGGCCTTGGCGCAACGCTTCCCGGGTCAGGTGGGCCTCCTCCATGGCCGCCTGAAGCCTGCCGAGAAGGATCGCGCCATTGCCGCCTTCAAGTCTGGCGATATCGCGATCCTGGTTGCCACCACTGTGATCGAGGTGGGCGTTGATGTGCCTGCCGCCACTCTTATGGTGATCGAGCATGCCGAGCGCTTCGGCCTTGCACAGCTGCACCAATTGCGCGGCCGTGTCGGCCGGGGCAGCGCGCCGTCCGCCTGCATCCTGTTGTACCAAGCCCCCTTGGGCGAAACCGCGCGCGCGCGTATCCACTGCTTGCGCCAGACGGATGATGGCTTTCAGATCGCGGAGGAAGATTTGCGTCTACGTGGACCTGGCGAGTTGCTCGGCCAGCGCCAGAGCGGCATGGAAGTCTTTCGCATGGCCCGCCTTGAGGCCCATAGCACATTGCTCTCGGCCGCCTATGACGACGCCCGGCTCATCATGGCCACCGATCCGGAGTTGCGCTCTGCCCGAGGGCAGGCCTTGCGCATCTTGCTTTATCTCTTCCAACGGGATGAAGCTGTGCGCACCTTGCGCGCCGGCTGACCCTAGACCAAAGACCCGCATGACCCAGGACGATACTCTCCAGCAGACCTTGCAATCGGCACTCGCCACCTTGGGCGCCGTGTCGGGCCTCACCCGCCTGTCCGGCGGCGCCAGCCAGGAGACCTGGCGGCTCACACTGACCACAGCCGAAAGGCAAAGCCAGACCATGATCTTGCGCCGCACGCCCGGCGGCCGCCCGAGGCCCGTCTCCGAGACCGCCGTGACCTTGGACGTCGAAGCCCAAGTCCTCAAGGCCTGCCATCAGGCTGGCATCCCCTGCCCGCGCGTTGTCTGGACCGCTGGACCAGACAGCGAGGCGGGCAGCGCTTACCTCATGGACTATGTGCCGGGCGAGACAATCCCGCGCAAAATTTTGCGCGATCCTGAATTCGCCGAAGCCAGAAAGGTCCTGGCCCATCAATGCGGCGTGGTGCTCGCCCGCATCCACGCCATGCCCTTAAGCACCCTACCAGACTTGAACCGCATGGAGGCGGCCGGTCAACTTCGTCAGTACCGGGATATTTATGACAGTTACGACTACCCCCATCCCGTCTTTGAATTGGCTTTCAAATGGCTGGAGGCGCGCCTGCCTGAAAGCACCGACCCGTGCCTCGTGCATGGAGACTTCCGCAATGGCAATCTGATGGTGGGGCCGGAAGGGTTGCGCGCCGTCCTCGACTGGGAATTGGTCCACATGGGCAATCCGGCCGAGGATCTGGGCTGGATCTGTGTGAACTCCTGGCGCTTCGGGCAGAGCCAAAACACGGTTGGCGGGTTCGGCAGCCTTGAGAGCCTACTCAAAGGTTACGCCGAAGCAGGCGGCCGCGCGATCTCACCCGAAGAGGTGCGCTTTTGGATCGCTTTTGGCTCTCTCAAATGGGGCATCATGTGCATGACCATGTACAAGGCCTTTGAGACCGGCGCGGATGCAAGTGTTGAGCGCGCCGCGATTGGCCGCCGGGCCTCTGAGACCGAAGTCGATCTCCTCAATATCATCTACGGGACCGCGCTCACATGATGGATCAGCCCAGCCTCGCCGAGATCATTCGCGCCGTGCGCACATTTCTGGAAACCAAGGCCATTGGGGAATTGTCAGGCCACACCGCTTTCCACGCCCGCGTCGCCGCCAACGCCTTGGCCATTGCTGAGCGCGAAGTGACGCAAGGCCCGCAGGCCGATCAAAACGAGACCGCACGCCTCAAGGCGTTGCTCCATCTTGAAGGCAACCTCGAAACGCTTAACCGCGCTCTATGTGCGTCTATCCGCGCGGGCGCCATCGCGCTCGACGACCCTCAGCTCAAGGAGCATCTCACCGCCTCCACAATCGCCAAGGTGGCGATCGATCAGCCCGCTTATTCCGGTCTGCAGATCGCGCGGTCCGCGCTTACCGGCGCCAGCCATCCATAAGCCGCAAGACCGCAAACGGCCAAATGATCGCGGCCTGAACCCACATGCTGATCGCCGACAATCCCTCAAACGTTGGTGCCGTTGAGCGGTCCATGTTTCCATCCACAATCTCGGCCCAAGGGCTCAGGAGCGACATGACCAGAGGCCCCGCCTCACTCGCACCCGCCAGCGCAGGTAGCACTGTGTAGAGCAGAATGAGCGAGAGGACCGCCGCAAAGTCCCCACGCCGCTGTCCTGCCAGCATGTTGAAAAACATGACAATGCCAATGTTGCGCGCGAGCTCGCCCATGATGGCGATAACAAACAGCCGCCCGCTGTTGACGTTTTCGCCGCCCGTAACCCCACTCGCGTCGAGCTGCCCAATGGCAAGCGCGCCAGCGATGGCCGTGAAGGCAAAGCCCCAGGCCCAGCCGGGCAGCCCGCCAAAGAAGGTCATGAACCGCCCTTCGCCAAATTGCGTCGCGAGCCAGCGCATCTTGACCCGCTCCTTGGGCATCACGAACAGGCTCACATAGGTGGCCGACAACAAAACCACCATGGCGATGAACAACCGGCTGGCCAACGCCGCCTGCTGCGTGGCGAATTGCGACACGGTTTCGCTCAAGGGGATCGCCGGTGACAGGAACCCAGCAAAATAGACCGCAATGAAAATCAGAAACCCGATCCACACGAGCGGGTTCATGATTTTCATTGCGGTCTATTTT
>DMER01000175.1:0-1619 GCA_003451645.1 Alphaproteobacteria bacterium
GGGCGCCGGTCTTGTTGCGCCCGCTGCCCGATTCGCCGGGTTGGGCGCGGTACAGCGGCTGGAAGCGAAAGTCGATGAGCGTGTTGAGGTTCTCCACCGCCTCGATCACAACGTCACCGCCGCGCCCGCCATCGCCGCCATCGGGTCCACCGAACTCGATGAACTTCTCACGCCGGAAACTCGCACATCCCGCGCCGCCATCGCCGGCTTTGATGTAGAGCTTGGCCTGATCGAGAAACTTCATTGGGGTACTAGGGACCGTTGCAGCAAAAGGGGCCAGGGAGGGCCCGCTTCACGGCGCGTCCAAAATTAGGAGCACCACCGGGGCCCACACCGGTGGAGGGTCAGCATAACAAGGAATATCCGCGCTCGGCCAGACCAATTCTGAATAATCGCTGAATTGGCCTGGCAGATCTTCTTCTCACCACGATGACTTAATGCGACCCGTCGCCTTGGCGCAACTGCGCCCAGCGCCCGCGCGGCAAGGCCATCTCGAGGCAACGCACGTCGCACCCCCGCGCTCTGGAGTACCGGTTTGTCTCTATCGTGTAACGAAAGCCGAGCTTGGTCAGCACCCGGCCCGAGGCGTGGTTGTCGGCAAAATGGGCGGCGGCAATGACGCCGAGGCCAAACCGGTCAAACCCGTAATCGAGAACGGCCACGGACGCCTCGGTCGCATAGCCCTGGCCCCAATAGGGTTGGCCCAGCCAATAGCCGAGCTCATGTTGTGGTGTGTGAACTGGCCCAAGACCGATCCCGCCGATCAACTCGCCTTTGAGCGTGACCGCCAGCGCCAATTGCTCACCTTGCGCCTGGATTGTTGACTGCAGTGCAAACCACTCCTCCGCATCCGCCATCTTATAGGGATAGGGAAACCGCGACAGGTTCTTCGCGACCGCAAAATCATTGCCCAATTGCACAAGCCGGGAGAGATCGCCCCGCGCCAGAGGGCGCAGCACCAGACGCGCTGTCGTAATCTCAACGGCCGTGGTTGTTGTTGTCCCGGGCTCTATGATTTGTGCGGCGCAAGCAGTCATCACACGCGTTCCTCCAAGGTGGACGGGAGAATAAAAAAGGGAGATGGCGGTCCATCTCCCTCGTCCTATCGTCCCTGAACCGCCATCCTGTAGGGAGGGCGGTATGGTCTACATCCGCCTATGTCATCCAGCTGCCGCAAGCGCTACCGGTTGAATCGAGACAAACTTTCGGCCATCGCGGCGCGTCTTGAACGCCACATGCCCGGTTTCCAGCGCATAAAGAGTGTGATCCCGGCCAATACCAACATGGGTACCGGGATGGAACTGCGTACCGCGCTGCCGCACGAGGATGTTCCCGGCGAGAACCATCTCGCCGCCAAAGCGCTTAACGCCCAGGTACTTTGGCTTGCTATCGCGACCGTTCTTTGATGATCCGCCGGCTTTCTTACTGGCCATGTCGACTTATCCTCAATCTTCTTTGAATGGGCAGCTTGTTACGCTGCGTGTATGCCAGTGACCTTGACCGTGGTGAGCGCCTGACGGTGCCCCTTGGTCCGCTTATAGCCTTTGCGGCGGCGCTTCTTGACCACCAGGATCTTGTCGCCCTTCTCATGGGCAACGATCTCGGCCTCGACCTTGGCG
>DMER01000175.1:1821-1992 GCA_003451645.1 Alphaproteobacteria bacterium
GATCTCGGCCTCGACCTTGGCGCCAGCCAAAAAGGGAGCGCCAACAAGGGTTTGTTCGCCGTCGATGAGCATCAGCACGTCGCCCAAAGCAACGCTCGAGCCCGCCTCGCCCGCCAAACGGTCGATGGTCAGGGTATCACCCTTCGCAACTTTGAATTGTTTTCCTTGGGT
>DMER01000175.1:2222-2817 GCA_003451645.1 Alphaproteobacteria bacterium
ATAACCGCGAGCATTGCCGTGACGTCCGAAAAAGCGCTGATTTGAAAACGAAGGCGCGGATATTGCCTACCGCCCGGAAAGAGTCAAGCATCAACTGATTAGCCGTGGCGGCATGGCGCAAAACTGGCAAATGCGGCCAACCGATGCAAATGCCCCTTTTGTTGAGCGGGCCATCTGGCTAACACTGCTCGAAAGGGTGCCGACTTTCAACGAATAGGGGCCGGATTATTCGTGCGTTACGTCTTTTTGCCACTGCTGAGCCTGCTGACCGCATCGAATTTGGCCCTCGCAGCGCCAGAGGATGGCGGCATGTGGACCCTTGCGGTCGAGAATGACGCCCTCGGCGCCAAGACCGACAAGAACTACACCAGCGGCCTGAAAATCCTTTATCGCGCGCCGGAGCGCCTGACACCAGACTTCGCCTGGGGCCTCGCCCAAGGTATCCTCGGCGCCGATGCTCAGGACGCGGTCTTCACGACCTGGGCCATCGGCCAGAGCATCTATACGCCCGACGACACCAAGACGGCCTTGCCCCTGCCTGACCAGCACCCCTATGCCGGTTGGCTCTACGGCGAATTGGGCATCCATGCCCAGG
>DMER01000175.1:3077-8661 GCA_003451645.1 Alphaproteobacteria bacterium
CGGCTGGCGCTGAGGGCCTGCAGACGTGGTGGCATGATCTGCTGGGCTTTAATTCGCCCAAGGGCTGGGACAATCAGCTCGATGACGAGCTAGGCGTGATCCTGTCCCTGGAAAAGCGCTGGCAGTTCGACACTGATACGATGTTCGGCTTTGAAACCGACTTGATCCCGATGGTTGGGATAAGCGCTGGCAACGTGCTCACCGAGGTGCAGGCAGGCATCACCTGGCGCATCGGCGAATCTTTGGAGAATGATTGGGGCCAAGTGCGGGTGCGCCCTGGCAATGCAGGCCCTGGTGCCCGCTCGATCGAAGGCGCCCCAAGCTGGCAGGTCTGGGCCGGCGTCCAAGCCCGCGCTCAGGCGGTCAACATCTTTCTGGACGGCAACACGCTGGGCAACAGCCTCAGCGTCGACAAGAACGAGGTCGTAGTCGACATGGAGATCGGCGGCGCCATCAATCTCTGGGGCACGATCGCCTCGTTCACCTATGTCGTGCGCTCGGAGGAGTTTGACATGCAGGATGGCGCCCAGAACTTCGGCGTCATCACGCTGACCACGCGGTTCTAAAGCCCCAAGGCCGATCGATGAACTACCGCCATGGTTATCACGCCGCCAATTTCGCAGACGTCCTCAAACACATCATCCTGATCGCCTGGCTCAAGCATTTGCGCCTGAAGGACAAAGGGTTCTGTGTGATGGACACCCATGCGGGCGCTGGCGGCTACGACCTTTCTGGCGAGGAAGCGGGCAAGACGCAGGAATGGCAAAGTGGTCTAGAACGCGTCATGGCCGCTGCAGACCCACCACCATTGGTCACCGACTACCTGACGGCGATCGACGACGCTCGCCGCGCATACAAATCCGCAACGCTCTACCCAGGCAGCCCGCTTCTGATTGCGCACCAATTGCGCAAGCAGGACCGCCTTGTGGCGATTGAGAAGCACCCGCCAACGGCTGACGCCTTGCGCCTCGCCCTGAAACCCTTCGCACAGGCCAAGGCCTTCGAACTAGACGGCTATGCGGCCTTGGCCAGCCAACTCCCGCCCAAAGAGCGCCGTGGCCTGGTCCTGATCGACCCGCCTTTTGAGGCAGAGGACGAATTCGCGCGAGCGGCCCACACCATCAAGAGCGGGTACGAGCGCTGGCCGGAAGGCGGCTATCTTGTCTGGTATCCGCTGAAGGACGCACAAGCTGTCGCACGCTTTGAGGCGGAAATCCAAGGCGCCATTATTCCGGAGGTGTTGATTGCAGGCCTCTCCGTTTCGGCCGCACGCGAGCGGCTGACCAGCTGCGCATTGCTGATGATTAACCCGCCCTGGACGCTGCACTCCGCCCTGGAACGGACATTGCCCTGGTTAGAACGCGTCATGGCGCAAGGGCCGGGCGCAAGCCATCGGCTGGAATGGTTGAGCGGGCCGTAACCGTTCAGGCCCCAAAAGCGGGTTGCTCTTCCGGGCCTGCTCCTGTAAATCCAGCGGCCTTGTGGCTGCAAGGCTGCGGAGAGGTGGTCGAGTGGTCTATGGCACCGCACTCGAAATGCGGCGTACGGCAACGTACCGTGAGTTCGAATCTCACCCTCTCCGCCATAAGCCCCTTATTTTGTGTGGGGGGAGCCATGGCAGTTTATGCGTCACGGGCGATCGGCACGTGCTGAAAAACAAACGCAAGGCGAGAGCCACCTCAGCGCTTGAGAAGTGACATCACATCTTGAGTGAGCTTCCGCATGATAGCCTCGCGCGAGAACTCATGCCGGAAAGCGGTTCGATCAATGACCGGCTGCGTGCCGGCAAGACGCCGGACCGCCTGGATCATCGCGGGCGCATCCTGAGGTGCAAAAACCTCCGCATCGGGAAGATTCTTGGCCAGAAAATCAGCGGCCAGTCCGGCGACGCCTGCCAGCATGGGCCGCCCCGTGGCAGCATACTCAAAAATCTTTGAGGGCAAGACCTTGCGGAATGCATCAAGATCATTGAGGTGCAAAAACAAAATGTCCGCATCGCGATAATGGGCGATCAGCTTGTCCCGTGAGACTGGCGGCAGCAATTCGACATTGGACAAGCCCTCGGCCTGCAAGGTGCTCTCGAGCTCCCGGCGCTTGCCGCCATCGCCGATCAGTCGAAAGCGCGCCTCCCCGTTGAGGGCCTTGGCGACCATGGGAACGATCCGGTGCAAACCCTGGCCCTCGCCCATGTTTCCCGCATAAAGGATAAGGGGTTGGTCCCGCCTTCTCTCGGGTTTTTGAAAAGTCTCGGTGAGAAAGATGTCGTCGATCCCATTGGTATAGCAGGTGATGGGGACATCGGGCGCGATGGCGCGGATATGCGGAATAAAGCCCTCGGACACGACATTGATGCGCTGCGCCGCACGAAAGGCCCGCCGTTCGATCTGCCGGAACACCGGCACGAGGAGTTTCAATGGGCTGCCGGCGAGCAACTCATCCATGTTCAAGGTGAACAGGTCGCGAATATCGAGATAAAGGGGTGCACGCATCCGCCGCGCAACATAGGCACCCAGGCCGGCGGTCATCAAACGCGAAGAGGTTGCAAAGACGAGGTCCCAGCGCTTGCCGCCGGTCAATGTGCGAACTGCCTGAGCGTACCGCAAATAGGCACGGGCTTGATCGGCCATCCCGTTCTTGTGGTCGGGCAATGTGATGCGATGGATGCGCAGCCAACCGCGATCCTCAAACCCTTCCGCGTCCGCTTTCAGGCTGGCATACCGGTTTGGACGCGTGGTAATCAAGTCCACGTCCAAGCCCGCCGGATCATGCGCGGCAAGCGCGTCCACAAAGCCCTGCATCCGGAAGGAGCCGGCACTAAGGTCCGGCGTGAAGTAATTCGTTAGGATCAGGAGCCTCACGGCACAGTCCAAATCAAAGAGGTCTCAAAACGCAACGGCAATGGGCTGTCGCAGGCAATACGTAGCGCCTCATTTTGGACCGTGAGACCGAATTGCGGATGCCAGGTTGAAGCCACAGTCTCCAGCCTGCTGCCCTGGTGACGCACGGTCGCGATCTCAACTCCGCGATCATCGGCAATGAGGGTGTAGTCCCCCTTTTGCACCGCCCTGAAGCCCGGCGCCAGGTGAAACCAGGCCTCGATCCGCTGCTGTCCATGGCCTTCGATGCTATCGGTCACGGTGAGCCCGCGATCCGTAAGCTGCCATGTCCGGCGATGGACGGGCGCGCCTGGCAAGTGCCGGTAACCATCATGGGCGCCTGTGGCGGCCAAGGCTTCGCCCTCGTCCCGCAAACTGACATCAAAAGGCAGCGCCCGTCGCCCGACACGGAACCCGGACCAGACTTCTGAGGAGTTTCTCCCGCCGACAACAACCGTCGAATGCGCTGCGGTACCCCTCTGGCGCTCGCGCTCAGGACCCAGGCCATAGACCGAGGTCCCGGAATTGACGATCACACGGCGGCCAGACAGCGAGAGCTCAAAACTCAGAGTATCGGCATGAGCATGTCCGGGAAGGTAATCGGGGCCGACGCGGGCCAGATCGGCGATGAGCACGGCGGGTCCCCGGACAAGACGCGCATAGCCTGATGCTGGCAGGTGCTTTGTGCCGGACGCTGGCTGAGACGTCACGAACCCCAGAGATCGCGCATAGGCGAGGAGCCTGTCATTCGACGGCGCGATTCCCATCGCCGTGTCATTGAAAAAGGCGAGATCTCCGTCAGGATGCGTCATGGTCATGAGCCAGTCGAGCATTGCGGGGATCGGCACGCTCCACTCTGTGGCGAGATCATCGCAGCCATACGCCCGCGCGATATTGACGAGGTCAAGCATGTCCTCAACCGCGAGCGCATGATACATGGGACTAAGTTCGAACTGTCCGCCGTCGGGCAGGATTTGTTCGGGGATTTCCTGCGTGAGAATGCGGCGACCCGTGTCAAGCCATCGTGCCGCTTCCGCGCCATCGAAGAACAGCCCAGCGAAGACGAGCGCCTTGGCGTTGGCGAAGAGATGGTTGCCGAGCAAGTGCCATTCCAAACGTTGCGTCAACCAGCGCGTTTGAACCGCCAGGCTCTGAAGCGCTTCACGACTGAGGCCGTGACCGGCGCGGGCCCATTTGATCCAGTTCACAATCCTGAGCGAGGTTGGATAGGGCTCCCACGCTGTCCCCTTGCCCGGTGGGTTGGCGGCGAGCCAATCCGCGGCAAGTGCCTGATGCCATGGAGCGCGCTCCGCAGCCCCGTCCGCATTCAAGTCGTCGAAATAATGTAGATTATAGCGCCACAATTTTGGCGTCGCGGGATCATCCCAGCCACACTGGGCCAAGCTACCGGCTTCATTGAGGAAACGAAACGCGCCGGGTCCGGTCAGACTGGGTTGGCGTGCCGCCGGACTTTGCCAAGGGCCCCGAGGCGCACGCAATGCTGGCGCAGCCGACAGATCTGGACGAGGACGCGCCAGACGAAACCAGACACGCCCATAGATTTGCACGGGGCGCAAATGGCGGACAGTGCGCAAAAACTGGCCAATTTCATGTAGGACAGGGCGCACGAAAGATTTACTATTGCTCACTTAGGCGCGCAAGTTGCGCCACCTCGATAGTACAGCGAGCGACCTCGAAGAGCTCATCTCGAGGGATTACTGGGGCTGCGCCGCGAGTGACGTTAGCATAGAAAGCCGCGGCACAAGCCATCTGCCCCTTGTCCTGCCGCCATAGGTTCATCGTCGAGAACCCTTTCCAGCCCCAGCTGCGCAATTTGAGGAAATTGTCGAGCTGCAGCACCCGGCCTGCGGCGAACACTTCAACGCGCTCTTTCGGGAACCCTTTGTCACCGTTGGCGAGGTACTGGATCGTCGCGATCGAGCCATCCGCAAACTGCAGCGTCAAGATCGCCTTGTCATCGGTCACAGGCACTGACGGATGGCGCCCCATGGCGACGGCGTGGTGCGCGGTGATAGGGTGTCCGGCCAGAAACCGCGCCAAGTCGATAAAGTGGCAAGCCTCACCAATGATCCGCCCGCCGCCAACCGCCGGGTCTTGTGTCCAATGATCCGGCGGTATCTCGCCCGCATTGACGGTGATGATAATGCTCTTGGGCGCCTCGATGGGGGCAAGCAGCGCCTTCATTTTCGCCACTTGCGGAGCAAAGCGGCGATTGAAGCCTACCATAAGATGTTGGTCAGGGCGCTGCGCCACTTCGCTCTCGATCTGCGCCAGTTCCGCAAGTGTCAGGCATAGCGGCTTCTCGCAGAAGACATGCTTGCCTGCCCGCAGAGCGCCGAGAACCTGAGCCGCATGGGCGTCGTGGCGCGTGGCAATGACAACGGTGTCGATTGCCGGATCATTCAGGACCGCGGCGGTATCGGTCGTGGCGTGACCAAAGCCAAATTTCTTGCCGAAATGCACGGCGCTCACACCACCGCCGCTGACTACACTGTGCAGACTGGCCCCTGCAGCTTTGAACGCAGGGATGAGCACTCGCCCGGCATAATTGCCTGCCCCAAGAAAGCCAACGACGCCCTTGCCCGCGCGAGGCACGCCGCCAAGCGCGACCCGGCGCACCGCAGGTGTCTCCGCTGCCGGTTTTGGATAGGACAAAAGGATACCGAGCGAGGGCTGACGTCAGATCG
>DMER01000110.1:0-286 GCA_003451645.1 Alphaproteobacteria bacterium
GTTGCAGTGCCTCCGCCGCCGCGACCGACACCGCCACCACCGCCGCCCGATGAGCCGCCGCCGCCCAAGGAAAAGCCGCGGTTCGTGCCAAAGGCGGTGATCAATCCGCCGCCGGCCGCCAAGCCGCCGCCGCCGCTTCCGATCCCGCCGCAACCACCGGCGAAGAGCACGGAAGACGCGACGAAGATGATCGTGGAAGAAACACTGCCGCCGACACCGGCTGTCAAGATCGCGCCAAAATATCCGGCGCGCGCCGAGGAAGCCGAAAAAGAAGGCGTGGTGTTCC
>DMER01000110.1:520-3529 GCA_003451645.1 Alphaproteobacteria bacterium
GAATGCCGATGGTCAAGTGACCGATGTGCGGGTTGAGTCCGCCCGTCCGCCGGGCTGGTTTGAAGAAGCTGCGGTCAATGCCGTGAAGCGGTGGCGGTATCCGCCCGCGAAAACTGGCCGCCGGTTCCGCGTAGAGGTTGAGTTCAAATTGTCTGACTAGTGTCAGGCCAGGTGCGGGCGGCGAGCACGTTTGTCTGCCCGTGACGATGATAAAGAGTTTGAGCGGATTAGCGTCAGCGGCTCTGGTGGAGTCTGGCACCTGGAGCACAATTGGGAAGAGTGAGGGCGTTTCGCGATGGCGATGCAGTTGGGAAGAGGGTTAGGCGGGGCCAAGCGTTCGGCCTATCCCGACAACAGCGAAATGAACGTGACGCCATTCGTCGACGTCATGCTCGTGCTGTTGATCATTTTCATGGTCGCTGCTCCGCTGGCGACAGTGAACATTAAAGTAGACCTGCCGCCGCCAACGGATGCGCCCGCCGAGGTCAAGAAAGAGACGAACATCTTCATCAGCTTGCAAGAGAGCGGCCGTCTCTACATTGGTGATGGTGTCACCGAGGAAGAGGTCTCTCTGGAGACCCTGGAAGCGAAGATGGACGAAATCTCCAAAGGCAATAAGGAGACGCGGGTCTTTCTGCGCGCCGATCAGGAAGTGCTCTACAATGACGTCATCCGCATGATGAACCTTGTGCAGCGCCGTGGTTACGCCAAGGTGGGCATCGTGGTCGAAGAAGTCGTCGACTAGCAGCGCGTCCGCAAGAATTGAGACTATGCGCCAGACAGGCAAAGCCCCGACATTCTTGGGGCGCGTCGGCAGGCTCTCATTTCCCATAATATATCTTATGCGATGTTGGTACTCGGGCCGAGGTCTCGCCAACCGCGCCTCAGCATGGTACGACGCCCCCGCCGCCGGGACCTCAGCTGGTGCGCATCAATAAGGGTCCACCCATGAGCGCCACCCGAGAAGTTGCCCGCGTTGGTTATTCAATTGAGGCTCTACTGGGGCTCATGCGGGCCTTGCGGTCTGATCAAGGCGGCTGCCCCTGGGATCGTGAGCAAACGCATCAGAGCCTGGCCCGCTTTACGATCGAGGAAGCGCATGAGGCCGCTCAGGCGATGCGCGGCACCGATGCGGCCGAATTGTGCGACGAGCTGGGCGACCTCCTTTTGCAGGTCGTGTTTCACGCGCAGATCGCGAGTGAAGCTGGGACATTTTCATTCCCGGACGTTGTTCGGAGCATCTGCGAAAAGATGACGCGCAGACATCCGCACGTCTTTGGCCTTGCCGCCTCAAACGACGAGGCTGCCCGGCAAGCGGTTTGGGAGGCGGACAAGGTTGCGGCGCGGAACACCAAGGCAGAGGCGGGCCAATCCGTCCTTGACGGTGTGCCGGCGACGCTCCCTGCCCTCATGCGCGCGGATAAGCTAGCACGGCGTGCTGCCCAGGTTGGCTTCGACTGGAAGGAATCGGACCGTGTTTGGGACAAGATTGACGAGGAGTTTGCCGAACTGCGCGAGGCGGTGACCACCGGCGACGCAGACCGAATTGAAGACGAGATGGGCGATGTGTTGTTCGTTCTGACCAATCTCGCGCGCCATCTGGGCGTGGACGCGGAAACCGCCCTGCAGCGGACAAATGAGAAATTCACCCGCCGCTTCAAAGGCGTGGAGCATCGCGCCGCCGAGCGCGGCATGGCTCTCAAGTCACTGCGCCTTGAGGACATGGAACGTTTCTGGGCGGAAGTTAAGCTCGCAGAGCGCAAAGGCGACTAGACGGTCTCCTCCGCATCTGGAAAACGCGCGCGAAAGCGCGGCCAAAGAGCATGCGGCACCCGGACATTGAGGGTGGCAAAGCCATCCGCACTCATGGCGCGGGCCTCGACTTGCGTATTCTGATGCAACCATGCCAGATCCGAACCAGCCTCGGGCGGAATGGTCAGGCTCACACGATGTTCGTCCACGGACAATCGCTGTACGACCGCCGCGCGCAGATTATCGAGCCCCTCGCCCGTCAACGCGGAAAGACCGATCGGTCCGGGTGCGGTGCCATGTGCTGCATGGGGCCGCCATTCGTCCTCGGGGAGCAGGTCGACCTTATTCCATGCCTCGATCATGTGGGACGCTGCAGTCTGCGTCGCGCCCAGTTCTTCGAGCACGGCCAAAACGTCCGCCTTTTGAGCATCGGTATCCGGATGAGTGATGTCGCGGACATGGATGAGAATGTCCGCCTCAAGAACTTCTTCAAGCGTGGCACGGAAGGCCGCTACAAGCTGAATCGGCAGGTCGGAGATAAAACCCACCGTGTCCGACAGAATTACCTTGTGCCCGCCAGGCAGTGTGAGCCCACGCATGGTCGGATCGAGAGTGGCGAAGAGCTTGTCCTCCGCCAGGACGTCTGCGCGGGTCAAGGTGTTGAACAAAGTCGATTTGCCCGCATTGGTATAGCCAACAAGGGCTACGACCGGAAATGGCACACGTTTGCGGGCGGCACGATGCAAGGCGCGTGTGCGTTTGACGTCTTCCAATTCCCGCTTGAGCTTGGTGATACGGTCACCAATGATCCGCCGGTCCAATTCGATTTGCGTTTCGCCTGGGCCGCCCAGAAAGCCGAAGCCACCGCGTTGGCGCTCCAAGTGCGTCCATTGCCGGACGAGGCGGCTCTTGTGATAGGTCAGATGCGCCAACTCGACCTGCATCTGCCCTTCGCGTGTGCGGGCGCGCGCGCCAAAGATTTCCAAGATCAGGCCAGTGCGGTCCAGAACCTTGGCTTTCCAGGCCTTTTCCAGATTTCTTTGTTGGCCTGGTGTGACCGCGCCATCGACAATAACCACTACGGGCTTTAGCCCCTCCACCCGGTGCGACAACTCCTCGACCTTGCCTTGGCCTAACAATGTGGCTGGCCGGAACTGATCCAATAGCACCACTTGCTCATGCACCACATCGAGACCAATGGCGGCCGCGAGGCCCGAGGCCTCCGTCAATCGCGCTTGCGGCGACCGCGTTGCCACC
>DMER01000233.1:0-5824 GCA_003451645.1 Alphaproteobacteria bacterium
GGCGTCAAACTTCCGCACCACGGCCGAGCCGTTCTCGACGCTTGATGCGATCAGATTGCCATCGCTGCCGACCGCAAGCCCCGCGATCCGCTCTTGCGACCCAGATCCAAATTGCCGCGTATAGATGAGACTGCCTGTCGAGGACAGTTTTTGGATATAGGCGTCCGTACCGGTCGCCGTCACGCCGGAGCTGCCGATCTGCCCGCGCGTCAGGCCACCCACATAGATGTTGCCGCTGGCATCCGTCGTGATGGCGTTGGCCTGATCCTCAAGCGAGGAGCCCACTTGCCGGGTAAAGACCTCAACCCCACTGGCATCATATTTGGTGACAAAGCTATCGCCCTTGCCACCCGTTGCGGTCGAGGTCAGCTTGTCATTGACCTTGCCCGCGATGATGGCAGCGCCACTGCTGTCCACCGTCAGGGCAAAGCCATCCGCGGTGCCCGTGGCACCCAGAAGCCGTGACCAGATGAGGTTATTCGCCGAATCATACTTGCGCAGATAGACATCCTGCTGGCCTTGAACGATGGCGCCGTCGACCTCGCTGGTCGCGGTCCCCACGACAAAGACATTGCCTTGCGCATCCGTGGCTGTCGCCCGCGCATCCGACACACCGTCCTTGGCCGTCACGGTCTCAGAGCCCTGCGAGGTTGGCGCCGCCGCACCCAGATTGGAGAGCTTGGTGATTTGCCCCTTTTGCGCCGTCCCAGTATCCGACGTGCCCGCCACATAAAGCGCCGGCGACGCCGAGCCCGCACTCAGTGACAGGGTCTCGCTCGCCACCCCTTGGAGCTTGATGCCATAGCGCTTGGGGGCGGTGGCGTTGGCGCCTGGCACCTCATGCCGCTGAAAGCGGCTGATCATGCCCGCATCCGAAAGCTTTTGATTGAGCAGCGACACCACGCTGTCGATGGTGATATCGCCCACAATGTCAGAGAAATTCACCGCGATCGCCGACGTGCCCGTGCCCTGCTTCACCTGGATGGTGAGACTGTCGCTGGCACTGACACCCGGCAGCGCCAAGTTCGACCCGCCCAGCGACACCAGATTGCCGATATATTCCTGCTTTGTGCGCGGCACGAGAGCTTGCGTGGTTGTGTCATTCGTCTTGTCGCCAAACAGCAGCGTCAGGTCCTTGAACTCGGTCTTTGCCAGCGCCGTGCGCACTTCTTCAAAGCCCGCGGCAAAGCGCTTGGCAAGGCCCACGCGCTCTCCGGCCAGCGTCTTGCTATCGCCCGCCCGCTCGGCCAGCACCTTCAACGTATCGAGCCCCTTATAGAGCGCAAACAAGGTTCGCTGGTCTTTGCTTAAGCCCGCTTTGTTGATGGTCGTGTCGGTCTCATTGAAGAATGTCTTGACTTGCAGGGCCTCGCGCAGGCGCTGAGTAGCTGCGGCCGCTTGCGTCGGTGCTGAGGACTGCCGCTCCCATGGCGGCACGGTCCCTAGGGGCAGTGGCTGCGCGCGCTTGGCAAGGGCCGCACTGATCCCTGCCAACGCGGGATTGTTCAAAGCCGGCCCGCCGCGAGGCGCTGCCCGCGCCGCGTAGTAGCCCGCCAGAACTGACACATCGATCGGCATCGCGCGCAGGGTCCCTTGCACCCGGTCCTATGACGGGTTTGGGCATGATCGTCGCGCATCTGCAGTTAAGCCCGCGTCAAGCGGCGTGGTAAAAAAACCCTAAAGCCCCGCGAGCTTCAGCGCCTTGAACGACATCTCGCCGCGCCTCGACAGGCCGAACAACACGACGCGCTTGCGCGCTTTGCCGGCGGCGTCCAGCCGGGCCTTGACATCTTCAAGCGAACTTACGCGCGCCTGCCCCACCTCGACCACGACGTCGCCAACGCGCACTTCGTTGTCGGCACCAATACTGCCCGGCTCCACCGCCAGCACGATCGCACCCTCGACATCGCCAGGGACTGCGAAGCGCGTCCGCAACTCTGGCGTCAACGGCGCAAGGGAAAGGCCCAGACTGTTGGGGCGCGCAGGCGCCGGCGTGGCGGACGCATGCGCCGCACGGCGCACGGCCGCAAAGTCGCGGTCATTGTCTTCGAGTCGCTCGACCGGCACCTGAAAGATCAGTGACTTGCCCTTCCTAAACACATCCGCAGCGGCGGGCTTGCCGATCGCGCTTTCGGCCACCGTGCGCGGAAAGAAGCGCATATCGGCAATCTCCTTGCCGTCAAACCGCAATATCACATCGCCAGGCTCCAGCCCCGCCTCGTCGGCAGGCCCGCCCGTCGTGACACTGGCGACCAAGGCGCCGGTGGGCTTAGGCAGGCCCAAAGTCTCGGCAATATCGGGTGTCACCGTTTGCACTCTGACGCCGATCCAGCCCCGGCGCGTCTCTCCAAACTCTCGCAACTGCGCGATCACCGGCCGCGCCAGGCTTGCCGAGATCGCAAAGCCAATGCCCACCGACCCGCCTGAGGGCGACAGCAGCGCGCTGTTGACCCCAATGACCTCGCCCTCGATATTGAACAACGGCCCGCCCGAATTGCCGGAATTGATCGCCGCATCGGTCTGGATGAAGTCGTCATAGGACCCGAGATTAAGTTCGCGATTGCGCGCGGAGACGATCCCGGCACTGACCGATCCGCCGAGGCCATAGGGGTTGCCGATCACCACCACCCAATCGCCCACTTCGGTCTTGTCCGAGTCCCCGAACGTCACCGCAGGCAGAGGCGCACGCGGATTGACCTTCAGCAGCGCCAGGTCGGTCTTGCGGTCAACGCCCACAAGCCGCGCCAAGAGGCGCGTGCCATCATGCATGGTCACGACAATGACGCTCGCATCCGCGATGACATGCTGATTGGTGACGATAAAGCCCGCCGGATCGATGATAAAGCCGGACCCCAACGACTGGCCCTGTGTTCCCGCGGCCGAGCCGCCGGACAGGCGTTCCTTCTGCATTTGCGCTAAGGGCTGTTGCGGCCCGGCATCTGGTACCGCCGGGGTCAGCGGCGCTGCGATGGGCCCCTTGCCCGGAACCGCTTGCATTGTGGAGATATTGACGACCGTTGGCGACAGACGCTGCACAATATCCCTGAAACTGTCTGGCGCAGGGCGTGCGGAGCCCGCCGCTGCGACCGCGATTAGCATCACCCACATCATGATGCCTTGCAGGCCTTGCCTCACACTCATCGCTCCCCGCCTCGAATCGAACAGATATAGCCAGACATTCCACTGCATTAACCCGTCTTAACAACGTGCTAATGCAGTCTGCATCAAGGCGTCACTTGGCCCGGATTCTGCCGGAAATATTTGAAGAACGGGCTGTCCGGCGACAAGAGCATCGTCGTGTTGTCACCCCCGAGCGAGGCTTCATAGGCTTTTAGCGAGCGGTAATAGGCAAAGAAGTTGGCATCCTTGCCATAGGCCTCGCCCAGGATCTTGTTGCGTTCCGCATCCCCCTCACCGCGCAGGATTTCGGACTTGCGGGTGGCCTCGGCGCGGATCACGACAACCTCGCGGTCGGCCTTGGCGCGCCGGGTCTGCGCATCCTCATTACCCTTGGCGCGTGTTTCGGCCGCTTGCTGCTGGCGGCGCGTCTGCATTTGCAAGAACACGGCCTCCTGGTTGGTGGGCGGCAGATCCGCCGAGCGGATGCGCACGTCAACGATCTCGATGCCCAGGTTCTTGGACTCATCGATCAGTGCCTGGCGGATATTCGCCATCAGCTTGCCCCGCGCCTCCGTCAGGAGAGCCTGGAAGTTCACCGAGCCAATGCCATTGCGCAATTGTGAGCTCAGCTGCGCCTGCAGCTGCGTGCGGGCGCTCTCCGGATCGCGCAAGGTCCGGAAGAACTGCAATGGATTGGTGATGCGATAGCGCGCAAAGGCCTCCACATTCACCCGCTTTTGGTCGGCGAGCGTCACTTCGCCCGACACACCGCGCAGTTCAAGATTGCGCTTATCAAAGAAGCGCACTTCCTCCGCCATCGGCAGTTTGAAATAGAGTCCCGGCGCCTTGACCTCACGCACCGGATTACCAAACCGGATCACCAAGGCTTGCCGCGCGGGCGAGACGATGAATGTCGACGAATAGATCAACAGCAAAGCCGAAAACACGGCAATCACGATGGCGGGGACAAGAAAAGGATTGTTCATGGGTCGTACTCCTACTGCGCGCTTGAGTTTGCGGGCGGGTTCTGCCGGCGCAGCAATTCCGGTGGGATGGAGATAAAGGGCTGGGCGCCTTGGCCATTGCGCCCTTCGATGATGATCTTGTTCATGGGTCCCAACACGCGCTCCATGGTCTCCAGGAACATGCGCTCGCGCGTGATGGACGGCGCCACGCGATATTGCTCATAGATCGAGGTAAAGCGCGCCGCTTCACCGCGTGCCTCTGCAATCGCGCGCGCCTTGTAGGCTTCCGCCTGCTGAACAATTTGTTCTGCCTGACCGCGGGCTTCTGGCACCTTGGAGTTCTGATAGGCATCCGCCTCGTTGCGGGCGCGGTCGGCATCGGCCGCCGCCTTTTGCACATCGCGGAAGGCTTCAACGACCTTCTCCGGCGGATTGGCATTTTGCAACGTCACATCGCTGATCTGCACGCCTGCGCCATAGGCGTTGAGCAAAGTCTGCATGGTGGTGCGCGTTGAGTCCTGGACCTTGGCCCGTCCCACCGTCAGGATCGCATCGATCGGCGTTTGACCGACGGCCTCTCGCATGGCGCTCTCCGCGACTGCCTTGATCGTGCCCGGCACATTCTCGACGTTGAACAGATATTTCTCCGGGTCGATGACCTGCCAAAAGACGGTGAAGTCGATTTCGACGATGCTCTCATCCCCGGTCAGCATCAAACCATCATCGCTGCCTTGCGCGGTGCGGGTGGCATTGCCCACATTGATCTGCTGGCGCGTCATCACGACGCGCTCCACCGTCTCGATGGGATAGGGCAGCCGGAAGTGCAGACCCTCGCTGATCGTGTCGACATATTGCCCAAACCGTAAGACTACGCCGCGCTCGGTCGCTTGCACCACATAGATGCTGTTGAACAGGACATAGCCGACCACGACCGCGCCAATGATGACGGCCAACATACCCGTCTGGCCTTGTCCGCCAGGGAACATGCCCCGCAGACGCGCCTGAAGTTGCCTGAGCAATTCGTCCATATCGGGCGGCTGCAAGCCGCCGCCACCACCACCACCGCTGCCACCGCCTTGCGGCCCCTGCCCCCAAGGTCCACGTCCACCGCCACGCTGATCATTCCAAGGCATGAGCCCACTTCCCTACTTCTGGTGCCGCCCGTGCCATCAGCGGAACACACCGTTCCGCCGCGCGCGCGGCTTGACTTATGATCCCATCCCGCCGGGCTCCAGGACCGGTGTCTGCGATGAAACCTCCCTTCGAGGCGAACGGGTCGCCCCGCATCGCTTTTGGGGCTCCTTCTCTGCCTCGAACCGCATCGAGACATCTTGGGAGCCCCGCTTACGTAGTCGGGAGTACGCGTTAGCCTTGGAGCCTGTGCCAAAGCTGCCGGACCTGGAATTCGGCGCGTGAGCGCTTTATATGGTGCGTCGCTGCGTCAACGCAACGAAAGCAGTTGCATTGTGACATGGTGTGATTGCCCCACGAACGTCAAGGGCTGCCTGTCAGACAAACAAGGGCCAACCGCATTTGCCGCTGGCTGGGAGCTCCGTTCGGGCCAACTCATTGACAAATAAGAGGTCCAGGAGCTCATGACGACACCATCCGCGCTCACCGAGGAGGCGCTGAAGGCAAGCCTCGCGGGGCTTAAGACCCCTGATGGCCGTGACCTGCTCGCCAGCGGCCTCGTGCAAAGTCTGAGCCTGCGCGGGAGCAGCGTGACCCTGATCCTCGAC
>DMER01000233.1:6134-9025 GCA_003451645.1 Alphaproteobacteria bacterium
TTCCCGGTGTCACCGCAGCGCAGGTTATCCTGACCGCAGAGAGCAAGGGCCAGGGCCAGGCCCCAGCCCCGCGCGCCCGTCACGCCAAACTGAATGCCGGTGCTGCCCGCGAGACCGCCATACCGCCAACCGCCGCCAAGACCCCTCTGCCCGGCATCGCCGCTATCATTGCGGTCGCAAGCGGCAAGGGCGGCGTGGGCAAATCCACCGTGGCCGTCAATTTGGCCCTTGCCCTAAAGGCCCTGGGACTGCGCGCCGGACTTCTTGATGCGGACATTTATGGCCCCTCGCTCCCGATGATGCTGGGCCTCAAGGACAAGCCCGTCTCCAAGGACGGCAAGAACCTCGAAGCGATGGATGCCCATGGCCTGAAGGCGATGTCAGTAGGGCTGCTGGTCGACCCTGATCAGCCGATGATCTGGCGCGGGCCTGTTGCCACGACGGCGCTCATGCAGTTGCTCAACGATGTGAATTGGGGGCCGCTTGATGTGCTCGTCATCGACATGCCGCCAGGTACGGGCGACATTCAGCTGACGCTGGCCCAGCGCGTGCCGCTCAGCGGCGCCGTCATCGTCTCCACGCCCCAAGACATCGCCCTCATCGATGCCCGTAAGGGCCTCGCCATGTTCCGCCGTGTCGCGGTGCCCGTGCTAGGCTTTGTTGAGAATATGAGTGTCTTTGTCTGCCCGAATTGCGGCCATGCCGAGCACATCTTCGGCGAAGGTGGTGCGCGGGCCGCTGCGGCTGCGCAGGGCGTGCCGCTTCTGGCGGAGATCCCCTTGCGCCGCGCAATCCGCGAGGGCTCAGATCAAGGCACTCCGATCATGGTCAGCGCCCCTTCTGGCCCTGAGGCACAAGCCTTTCTGGGGCTCGCAGATCAAGTCATGACCGCGCTCAAGGCGAGCCCGCCCCGGCCCGCCCCGCGCATCCTCATGCTGCCTTGAGAGGGTCTAACCGCCTTGCTCGACGCTCAGGCGCAAATCCATGCCGCCGTCGGTCACCGCCCAGGACTGCCCAGCCGCCTTGCCCGACAATTTCAGATCGATGCAAGTCTCGTCCTCTTGACCGTCTTCGGTCGTGCACACGGCATTGCCATCCGCGCGCCATTTGCCCTTGACGCTCTTGTCGCCACGCTTGGTCGAATAGGTGCCGTCCTGGTTGAAGGTCGTGCGCGACAACTCCTTGCCCGCCTTGTCCTTGATGACCAAGGTATTGCCGTACAACCCATCCATCCCCGCCGCCAAGGCAAGGCTCGCACTGGCCAACAACACGGCAGGAATCGCAAGACGCTTCATCATGGCTTTCTCCGTTGTGCTGCCGCATGCCTGCGCGGCGTGACTGTTTCACAAGGCCCGTCTATGACGCGCGATTGTGGCTGGCCCAAGGCATCCTATTTGTTCAGAAAGTTCAAGGGCAATCCGCGCGCCGGCCACTCAAGCGCCACTAGCCGCCCCGTCCCCGACAGCGTCACAAAGGCGGTTTTGAGCGCCTTCCCGCCAAAGCACAGATTGGTGACATAAGGATCGCCCGGCAGGCTCACAAAGCGCACCTTGCCGCCAGGCTTGATCACTGACACGCCCGCATTGAAGAGTGTGGCGACACACACCGCCCCGTCGGCTTGCACGGCCAAACTGTCGAAATAGCTCAGGCCCGGCCCGCTCCCCGCCAACCGCAAGGGTCCCAAGGAGGCTGGCGTTTTGCCTGAGGCTGGCACAATGTCCGCCGCCAGCAACCGTCCAGACAAGGTCTCTGCGTAATAGACCGTCTGCTCATCGGGCGACAATCCGACCCCATTCGGCGCCATGATCGGGCCGCGTACTCTTGTAATCCGTGACCCATCGGCCTTGGCGTAATAGAGCGCCCCCCAGTCACGGTGCGCCGCCGTTGACTTTCCATGATCGGTGAACCAGAACCCGCCTTGCGCATCAAAAACCAGATCGTTCGGTCCCCGCAGCGCCTCGCCGTCGCAGGCCTCATAGAGCCGCTCGACCTTGCCGGTAGACAGGTCGACCCGCTCGATCCGCCCGCCCGAATAATCGTCGGGCACATGGCCAGGCGCCAAGAGACCTTTGCGCTTGCGCCAAGCAAAACCGCCATTGTTGCAGACATAAATCGCGCCATCGGGTCCCATGGCCGCCCCATTGGGACCGCCCCCAAGCCGCGCCAGCACCTGCACCCGGCCATCCGCCCGCACCCGGCTCAGCGTGCCGCGCGCGATCTCAACCAGGATCACCGAGCCATCATCAAGCGCGATCGGCCCTTCCGGAAATTTCAACCCGCTGGCGATCTCGCGCGGTGCCGCAATTGCCGTCATGGCTTTTTCTCGAGGATGTAGAAAATGTGCGGAATGTCGGCGTCCAAATGCCGGTCCCCGAAGGAAACCTTCCAGCGGCGCTGATTGAACAGCGGAAAGAACGTGTCGCCCGGAAAGGGCTGAATAATGTCCGTGATATAGAGACGGTCCGCGCGCGGCAGCATCTCGGTGTAGAGCGAGCCGCCGCCCATGATCATGACCTCCTCCGCGCCGGTTTCCCGCGCCATGGCCAGCGCATCGGCGATCGTGCGCGCAGCAAAGCCACCCTCGGGGCGAAAGGCTGGGTCACGCGAGACGACGATGTTGGTGCGCCCAGGCAGCGGCTTTTTGGGCAAACTGTCCCAGGTCTTGCGCCCCATGATGCAGGGCTTGCCCATGGTTTGGGCGCGAAACCACGCCATATCTCCTGGCAGCGACCAGGGGAGTTGTCCGTTTAGACCAATGGTGTGGTTAGAGGCCTTAGCGGCGATGAGCGCGATTTTCATACCCGCGCTGCTTCGCGCGATTGCGCGCCCCCGTCAAGACCCCGCTTAGAACGTGTAGCCGAGGAACAGGCCGGCCGTGAACTGCGTCTCGG
>DMER01000233.1:9245-10843 GCA_003451645.1 Alphaproteobacteria bacterium
CGTGAACTGCGTCTCGGAACCCTGCTGCGCCACAATCGGGCTGTCGGCCGCATCGCCGGTCAATTGGCTTACACTGCCGATCGCGGTAATCGACCATTCCTTTGACAAGGGCACAATCAGCACCGCGCCAAAGCCATAGGAGTTGATCCCGCCATCGGCCGCATAGGGCGCATAGCCCAAAACCGATGCCGCGGCTTGCACGGGCGTGATGCCAAAATAGGTCTGCGTGTAATTATCGTCCGCCCACTGAATTTCGGGGCCAACGGACAATCTGGCCCAGCCGAACCGCGCATTATACCGCGCCGAGGCCTTGGCGATGAACCCCTCATGCGCGCCCGAGACGTCGCCGCGAACATCAAGGCCGAGCGTCACTGGTCCCACCGTATACTCGGCAAAACCGCCCAACTCGAACGCCGTATCCACATCGCCCCAGCCGGCAAGGGCGATGTTGTCGCCCGCATCGCGCGAGAAGCGCACGCCCGCCAAAACGCCCGCTTTGAATGTGTCGGTCACGATGACCGCCGCCTTCAAACCCTCAGGCACCTGGAACGTTAACCAATCTTGGTAGGCGCCCGCCAAAAACGGCAGCGCCGTGAACTCATATTCGTTGGAGCCTTGGTAATCTGGCCGGTACAAGCCGCCCGCACCCACCGTCAACCGCCAGTCCTTCTTCTCCGGCGCAACAGATTCACTTGCGATCGCCGTCGAAACCGACGCCGCACCTAAAATAACCGCCAACAAAACGCGCATGGAAAATGCCCCCTCAGACCTTCAAGACATAGCGCGCTGCGCCAGAAAGGCAAAGCCGCCGAAATGCCACACTGGCCGCTAAATCATTCAAATATAGCCAGAATTTGGCCTGCTGATGCACCCCAAGGTTGGGCGTTGACGAGGCCGCTCATCCGTCATCTCCCCCCGTTCTTTGGGAGTGGCGGGCCGCTGCCCGCAAAGCCGCGAAGCAGAGAAACCTTCGCAGCCTTTGCTCACTTGGCGCCTCAATGTGAAACCCAAAAATTGTCATCCCGCACAAGCGCGCCCTGGCGCGCGCGATGCGGGACCCATGAACACCCATGTTGCACTATGAAAACTGAAATTTCGCGCTAAGCCGCAAAGACCAAAGCAAAGGCGCAAAGACAGAAGCGCTTATCCTTCATCTCCACCCAACGCGTCAGCGTTTGGGGGGAGTGGCGCGAAGCGCCGAGGGGGGCTGGCCGTTGCCCGCCATGCCGCGAAGCAGACAAACCTTCGCAGCCTTTGCGTGAAACCCCAATTTTGTCATCCCGGCCAAGGCCCGTTTGGGCCGCGAGCCGGGACCCATGAACACCCATGGTGCAACTTGCAAAAGGAATGTTTCACGCCAAGCCGCTAAGACCAAAGCAAAGGCGCCAAGACAGTGGCGCTCATCCTTCATCTCCCCCCATTTTTTGGGGGGAGTGGCGCGGAGCGCCGAGGGGGGCGGGCCGTTGCCCGCGATGGCCCCCAGAGGAAAAGAACCTTCGCGCCTTTGCTCACTTGGCGCCTTGGCGTGAAACCAAAAATTGTCATCCCGGCCAAGGGCCGTTTGGGCCGCGAGCCGGGACCCATGAACACCCATGGTG
>DMER01000071.1 GCA_003451645.1 Alphaproteobacteria bacterium
CTCCAGCGGCGCCAAAAGACATTCACGCCGCAACCAAACCGCCCGCGGAAGCCGGGGCAACAGCCGCTCAAACTCCAGAGCGCGCCGTTCAGGATGCGGCCACCGCGTTACCGGACGCAGGCCCGCATCAACAGTCTACGGACCATCCGCCTCAAGATCGTCAGCACGATACTCCAAAACCCCAAGAATTCTTGACGCAGGCGAAAGACGCCAACGGTGGTCAAACAGTGGCACCGGCATTGCAGAATGCCGCCCAGCCTAAGGCCGACGCAAATCCTCCACAGTTTGCCGCACTAACGCCGCCTCCACCTCCGGGCCCTGCGGCGGCCAGCGCACCGCCGCCGCCTCTTGTCCTCTATACCCCGGCGCCTGCCGTCCCGCTCACGCCCGACATGATCGCGCTGACCATCGCCCGCAAGGCGCAAGACGGGTTGCAAACCTTCGAAATTCGCCTCGATCCGCCGGAGTTGGGCGCCCTTGAGGTGAACCTGTCCTTTGATGAGCTTGGCCGCACGCAAGCGCAAATCCGCGCCGAGCGCCCAGAGGCTCTCGAACTCTTGCAGCGCGAGGCAAAGGGCCTCGAACAGGCGCTGCGCCAAGCAGGCATCACCTTGGAACAAGGCGCACTGAACTTCCAGCTCACAGGCCGTCAGACCGCTGATGATCGCGGCGGGCATGGTCAGGGGCGCCGCGCAAAACTCGCCGCCGCTCTGCCTGCTGACCAGATCCAATCCATGGCCATCGATGCCGGACAGCGCCACATCGGCGCCCTCGATCTCAGAGTATAAGGACAAATAGAACCAATGAATGTGACCCAGGCGGCTCAAAGCAGCACATCGGCCCAGACCACCAGCGGCCGGCAGCAGCTGGCCACCAACTTCGACACGTTCCTCAAGCTGCTGACCACACAATTGCAGTATCAGGACCCGACGGAACCTTTGGACACCAATCAATTCACCACCCAATTGGTGCAATACAGCCAGGTCGAGCAGCAAATCAACACGAACAAGAACCTCGAAGCTCTTCTGAGCTTGAACCAGAGCGCCTCCGCCGGAACCGCGCTCTCCTATCTCGGAAAATCGGTGGTCATGAAGTCCGCTACAACAACGCTCAGCGATGGCGCGGCGAATTGGAATTATGAGCTGCCGTCGAACTCGACGGGCACGCAATTGGTCATCACCGACTCCGCCGGCAAGATCGTCCGTACACTGCCGGGCGAAACACTCGCCGGCAAGCACGCCCTCAGCTGGGATGGCAAGTCCAATACCGGCGCGGATCTACCCAATGGCGCCTACCGCCTTGAGGTCAAGGCGGACAGCGCCAGCGGCAGCAAACTCTCAGCGCTCATCACCACCAGCGGTGTGGTCAGCGAAGCAGAAGTCACCGGTTCGGCGCCCACGCTCAAGGTCGGCGCTCATACCGTGACGTTGTCTGATATCATCTCGGTACGAACAAACTAGGCCTGACCCTGTCCGGCGGCACGTGCATTGAAGCAGTACAAGGAGTGTTGATCCATGAGTCTCTATGGTGCGTTGTTTACCGGCGTCGCAGGCTTGAGTGCCAACTCGCGTGCGCTGAGCAATACCTCGACCAACATCGCGAATGTGAACACGGTGGGGTACAAGGCGGCAAAGACGGAGTTTGAAACTCTGATCGCCGCCAAATCCGGTTCCGATGGCTTCGCTACGGGTGGCGTGCGCGCCGTTCCCTTGCTGCTTGTTGATCAGCAGGGCGATCTTCAGTCTACGACATCGACCACCGACTTGGCGCTAACGGGCAATGGCTTCTTCGCCGTGACCGAACGTCCGCTCACCGATCCCACGACGAGCGAGCTTCTCTATACACGTGCAGGCTCCTTCACCACCGATGTGGATGGCCACCTTGTGAACGCCGCGGGCTATTATCTGCAAGGCTGGCTGCTCGACGCAAATGGCGCGATCCCGGCGAACGCCGCCGATGTCACCACTGTCAATCTCTCCAATGTGACCGGAACAGCGGAGGAAACCTCCACGGCTGCGATCCGCGCGAATTTCCGCTCGAGCCAAGCACCAACCGCCGCCTATACTGCGGGTGATTTGTTTGCGGGTACGGTGACGCCGCATTTTGAAACGTCGTTTGAGGTCTATGACGAGCAAGGCGGTGCACAGCCGCTGCGCCTTTCCGTTGTAAAGACCGCCGCCAATACTTGGGGGTATGAAGTCATTTATGATGGTAATGCCGCCAATATTGGCGGTGCCGCCAATAATCCAATTGCGACCGGCACCCTTACGTTCAATACCGACGGAACGCCGGCGACGCCAACCGCACCTGTTACCATCAATATTCCATGGGCCGCCGCGTCAGGTCTGAGCCCACAAGCGATCGCAGTCAATTTTGGGACGGCCGGACAGCCCAATGGCGTGACGCAATTCGACACGGCCTCCACCTTGTATTCGACATCCGTAAATGGCGCCCTCTTTGGCAGTCTGTCCGGTGTCCGTGTTGACACCGACGGCTATGTGATCGCGCTGTTCGACAATGGCATCGAGCGCCAAATCTACAAACTGCCCATCGCGACGTTTCAAAATGTGAACGGGCTCATTCCACTTGACGGCAATGCCTACCGCCGTTCAGTCGAGTCTGGCGATGTGGGCTTGCGGGAAGCCGGAATCGCCGGCGCGGGCAGCGTGTCCTCGACCGCGCTTGAGCAATCGACCGTCGATCTCGGCAAGGAATTCTCCGACATGATCGTAATCCAGCGCGCCTATACCGCCGCGTCGAAAATCATCATGACCGCAGACGAAATGCTGGAAGAATTGACCAGATTGAAGAGGTAACAGTAACGATCACCTGTTATATTTCACTATACTTATGCTTTTACATCACTATTCGACACATGAACGCGTCATTACCGTAATTGTTGCGATTTCTGCACCGAAATTGTGCTGAAAGTAACCATCTCTAGTGACGGGATGGCAAGAGCTGGGGGGCTATTGTCCGTGGCAATGACGGTCAACGGGAGTGTGTGGCGTGGGTAATCTGGCAGGGGTTCGTGGGGACATGAGCGAGGAACGGCAACAAAGAGTGACTTACGTCATTGGGCCAGACGGCAGCCCGCTGACGATCGCGGATCTGCCGCCGCCGGAGACAAAGCGCTGGGTGATCCGGCGCAAAGCCGAGGTGGTGGCGGCTGTGCGCGGCGGCCTGCTCAGCCTTGATGAGGCGTGCAAACGCTATACGCTGACGGTGGAGGAATTCCTCGCCTGGCAGCGCGCGATCGAGAAATACGGCCTGGCGGGCTTGCGCACCACCCGGCTGCAGCAATACCGCGGCTCTTAATGGTCGTATACGGATTATCCGTTTACCCTTTGTTGGGAAAGAGTTTTCGGCCGCATTAAACGCCCATTTACACCGCGCCCGGTAGATTTTGCCTAGCACGAGGGGCCGGGGCAAATCCGCCAGCCCATCGCGCATGGGGACATGGGTGGAGCGGCTCAGGTGGTAGAAGCGTTCAAAGCGATGGGTGTTGCGCGGCTGGGCGCCATGGCGGGCATGACCGCCGCGCTCTTTGGGTTCTTCGCCTATATCGTCATGGGCATCTCTGAGGAGCCCATGTCCCTGCTTTATGCGGGGCTGGACAGCAAGGACGCCTCGGCGATCATCGCCAAGCTCGATGCGGGCCGTATCCCTTACAAACTCGAATCCGGCGGCAGCACCATCATGGTGGCGTCCGATCAGGCACTCCGCCTGCATATTCCATCCGCAGGCGGAGTGCCTGATCGGAC
>DMER01000206.1:0-777 GCA_003451645.1 Alphaproteobacteria bacterium
ATGAAGGTCAACTCCGAGGATTCCCCGCGGGTCCCGGACGGGCAGCGCATCGAAGTCGAGAAACTGGGCAAGGGCTTCTACGCTGTTACAGCGCATGTAGGCTTTATGGAGCGTGCGGATGTGCCCAGCCTGTTGGAGCAGTGCCGCGCGCAAGGTCTGGCCATCGACATCATGGAGACGACGTTCTTCCTGGGACGCGAGACCCTCATCCCGGCCCAGAAATCCGACCTCAATCCTATCATGGCGGGCATGTTCTTTTGGTTGCATTCATCGGCCTTGTCCGCCACGCGCTTCTTCAGCATACCGCCCAACCGTGTCGTCGAGCTTGGCGCCCAGATCGAGATTTGACCCTGCCTTCTTCCATTCACCTTCAGCCCGCGCTGCGGTTGACAAGGGCCCGCAATCTCCGGCATGTCCCAACGCGCGCAAGGGGCTGCGCACCCTCCAATCTGAGTGACCAGATATGCTGACCTATCTCGATTTTGAGAAAGCTGTCGCCGAACTTGACGGCAAGATCGAGGAGTTACGCCGCTTAGCGGCGGCCGATCCGGCGGTCCCAATTAAGGATGACGTCTCACGGCTCGAAGCCAAGTCAGCGCAGCTCGTGCGCGATCTCTATGCCAAGCTGACGCCATGGCAAAAGACGCTGGTTGCGCGCCACCCTGCGCGGCCGCACTTTTATGATTATGTGCACACTCTGATTGAGGATTTCACGCCGCTGGCGGGCGACCGCTCCTTTGCCGAGGACAACGCGATCATCGGCGGGGCCGGCCACTA
>DMER01000206.1:1025-1350 GCA_003451645.1 Alphaproteobacteria bacterium
AAAAGGGCAACGACACCAAATCCCGCCTCAAGCATAATTTTGGCATGGCACAGCCAGATGGTTACCGCAAGGCTATCCGTCTTATGACCATGGCCGAGCGGTTCGGCCTGCCCGTGATCACTTTGGTCGACACACCCGGCGCCTATCCGGGCATCAGTGCCGAGGAACGCGGGCAGGCGGAGGCCATTGCCCGGTCGACTGAACGGTGCCTCACTCTTGGGGTGCCTCTGGTCTCCGCGATCCTGGGCGAGGGCGGCTCAGGCGGCGCGGTGGCCTTGGCGACGGCGGATCGTGTGATCATGCTGGAACACTCGATCTATTCGGT
>DMER01000206.1:1583-3765 GCA_003451645.1 Alphaproteobacteria bacterium
GTCATCTCGCCGGAGGGCTGCGCATCGATCCTTTGGCACTCGGCCGAGAAAGCGCAGGATGCGGCCGCGGCCATGAAGGTCACGGCGCAGGACCTGATGGGGTTCAAGATCATCGACCGGATTGTCGCCGAACCTGTGGGCGGCGCGCACCGCGATCCGGCGAAGACGATCCTCGATATTGGGCAGGCGATTGATGAGGCGCTGAAGGAACTCGATGGTCTCGACCCTGCGGCCTTGCGCAAGGCGCGAGCGGAGAAGTTTCTGAGCATGGGCCGGCAGGGCGCGGCCTAACCCGGCGCCAGCAAGGCCTCGCGCACATCTTGGACGAACAAATCCGGTTCTTCCTGCGCCGCAAAGTGCCCGCCGCGCGGCATCTCCCGCCAACGCACAATGTTGTATCCACGGCGGCCCCAGGATTCCGGTATCGGGGGCAAACCGTCGATTGGATAATCGGCGTAGGCTGTTGGTACACTGACGATCTGACCGGCTGCGAGCTGGGCCGAACGCTCAAGGGGTGCGGCCTTATAGATCGTGTTGGCGGAATTGATGGTGCCCGTGAACCAATAGAGCGAGAGCATCGTGCACATCTCCTCATGCGGGAAGCGCGCCTCAATGCCCGTATACGGATGACCTTTTTTTGTGTCGGCGAGGCGGTTGATCTTGTCTGCCAGCCAGCCCGCAAGCCCAACGGGCGAGTCCATCAAACCATAGGCAAGCGCTTGCGGCCGGGTCGACTGGATCGCGCGGTAGCCATCCTCGCGTGCCCACCACTCTTTCATGGCCGCTATCCATTGGGCCTCTTCAGATGTGACCGGCGGTTGCGAGGGGTGCTTCAAATGCGGCCTCATGGGCAGCATGGTCAGATGGATGCGCGCCACCTCGTCCGGGTACTGAAGAGCCAGGCGCGAGGTCACATAGGACCCCCAATCGCCCGCTTGGGCCTGATAAGTCTGATACCCCAGGACTTCCGTCATGAGCCGGTGCCACAAATCCGCGATACGGGCAGGTCCAATTGGCCGCGATGGCCGCGACGAGAACCCAAAACCCAAGAGGGACGGGACGATCACGTCGAACCCGTCCTCCGCCTTGCCGCCATGCTTTTCGGGATGGGCCAGTGGTTCGATCACTTTCGTGAACTCTAGGAATGAGGACGGCCAGCCATGGGTGAGGATCAAGGGGCGGGGCGAGGGTTGTGAACCCTTCTTCCAGATGAAGTGGATCGTATGGGTCTCGCGATCCTGCTCCAGATCAACCGTGTACTGAGGAAAGCGGTTGAGCCTTGCTTCTTGTGCCGGCCAATCAAAGGTATCGCGCCAAAAGGGGATCAGCCGCTGCAGATAGGCCAGCGGCGTTCCATACTCCCACGCATCATTGCCCGCAGGCTCGTTAGGCCAACGGACGCGGCCCAAGCGCTGACGGAGATCGGCGATGTCATTGTCTGGAATAGCAATGCGAAAGGCCTTTGGTTTGCTCATGCGTCGGGCTTCGGCTTCAGCGCGCGGTGCGCATCGAGGATCAATTCGGAGAGGCGGTCAGGGTTGGCCACATCCTCTATGACTAGATAGTTCTGCTCGCCATCCAGCGATTGCACGAGGACGGAGCCCTGACGTGTGGCCGAGCTGGTGGTCATGACCTCAAGCGGCAGGCCCAGTGGGATGGCGGTCAGGGCAGGGTATGGTGCGGGCGCGGCCCGCAGGACTCGGGCGTTCGTCACCGCGTAATGGATGCGGGCACGCGTCCTGCGGTCGCGCCAAGGCCTTAGCAACGCAAACTCAAGCGCGCTATAGGTGAAGCTTGCGAATATCAAGGTAAAGGCAAGCAGGAAGGGCCACTCAAAATGTTCCGCACCCTGAACAGCGCGCCAGGTGGCAAATGCCGTCACCGCCGTGACGCCCGCGCTGACAAGGAACGCCAAAGAGTACCCAAGCGTGTGAAGAAGAGGTTGCGCCGGACCCGGACCCGTTGGTTGTCCCTGCCATAAGACGCGTTCGTCCGGCTGAAGCGCTAAGGCGAACGGCTCATCATACACGTTGGAGGTCATCCAAAGATCTCGCGGCCAAAGGCACGCACGTCATTGATATAGTCTTGCGGCCGCTCCATCGCCGCGAAATGACCGCCACGCGAAAACTCCGTCCAGCGTGCCACATTGAGGCTCTTCTCAACCTGGCTGCGCGGCGGGAAA
>DMER01000206.1:3946-7256 GCA_003451645.1 Alphaproteobacteria bacterium
AAAGGGATGAGATCGACCGGGACACGCGCCACCGCCACCGGCTTTTCGACCCGCGACTTGAGCGGAATGGGTGCGCCACCCGGGTCCTCAAACAAACCGCGATACATCCACGTCGAGGTGCCAAAGGTGCGCGTCACAAGATAGACCATGATGTTGGTCAGCAGCTGATCCTTAGTATAGACGCTCTCCAAACGCCCGCCGTCGAGATCGGACCAGGCTTTGAACTTCTCAACGATCCAGGCGGCGACTCCCACGGGGGAGTCCATCAAGCCGTAGGACAGCGTCAAAGGCTTGGTCGATTGCAGGCGGAAATAGGCCCCTTCGGCCTCAAAGGAGGCTTGAAACGCCTGCGCGGCCTTTTGCTCTTCTGGTGTGTCGAAGCTGACACCTGGGCTGAGCCAACCCATCATGTTCAAATGAACAGCCTTGCAGCCCTGGCCCTCATACCCCATCCAGCCCGAGATCGAGGAACCCCAATCGCCGCCTTGCGCGAGATAGCCCGAATACCCGAGCACCTGCGTCATCAGCGCGTCGAAATGTCTGGCGACCGTGCGCGGGCCAACGGGCTTGGGCGGCTTTTGCGAAAAGCCATAGCCGGGAAGCGATGGCACGACGACATCGAACCCATCCTCGGCCGAGCCGCCAAACTTTTCCGGATGAGCCAGCGGCTCGATGACGTTCAGGAATTCAACGATTGAGCCGGGCCAGCCATGGCTGATGATCAGGGGGCGGCGGCGCGCCGACGCGCTGCGCAAATGAATGAAATGGATATCCAGATCGAGCGGCCGCGCCTTGAACTGCGGGAAACGGTTGATCGCTCCTTGCGCGGCGTACCAATCATAGGATTGAAGCCAATGGTTCTGAAACTCCTTCATGGTTTGAAGGTCCGTGCCATAGGCCCAGCCGCCGCCCTCTGGCGCATCGGGCCACTCGAAAGCACGCACCTTCGCCATGATGGCGTCGACCGTCTGGCGGGGAATATCGATCGTGAAGGGGGCGATCGTCATGGGCTGAACTCAATGCTGGGGGCGGAACGCCCCCAGACATTAGAGCGTTTTCAGGAAAAGTGGATACCGGTTTTCCGCCTGAAAACGCTCCAAATCATTTAATCAGCGCATTTTCGGACACGAAACCGGACGCCACTTTCGTTGAAAATGCGCGAGCAACCATGCCTGTCCTGGCAAGCCGCTTCACCGAATTGGGGGCGGCTCACGGTACTGCAGTTAGCTCACAACGCCCCGTGGCACTGTTTGAATTTTTTGCCTGAGCCGCAAGGGCAGGGCGCATTGCGGGAGACCTTGCCCCAGGTTGCGGGATCATTCGGATTGACAGGCACCCGTTGCCCCGCAACGCGCGGCGTGTTGACCACGGTCCCGCGCAAAGGCTGCGCCCCTTCATCGTCAAACTCATTCTCGCCCGTGTCCGGGTTCAAATGGATCGCCTGCATATCGGGCAGCTCTTCTTCATCGAGCGATGGCACCTCGCCATGCTCGATCTTCACGCTGAGGAGCATGCGCGTGACTTGCCTGCGGATACGGGTGAGGAGCGCCTCGAACAAGGTGAAGGCTTCGGTCTTGTATTCATTGAGCGGATCGCGCTGCGCATAGCCGCGCAGGCCAATCAGCTGGCGCAGATGGTCCATCTGCAAAAGATGCTCGCGCCACTCGTGATCGATGGTCTGCAGCAAGATGGAGCGCTCGACCTGATTGATGAAGTCCGCGTCCATGCCTTGGAAGACCTCGGCGGCCTTGGCTTCCACGACCTTGGCAATACGCTCGCGCACCTCTGCTTCCTCGATGCCGTCTTCCTTGCCCCATGTGTCGATGGGTAGATCAACGCCAAAGACGTCGTCAACCTCCTTGCGCAGATCGACGAGCTTCCATTGCTCGGCATAGGCTTGAGCCGGGATGGCACGGCCAATCATGTCGTCGAGCACGTCATTGCGCATCTCGACAACCGTGTCATGCACGCTCTCCGACCGGATGAAATCGAGGCGCTGCTCAAAGATGGTCTTACGCTGATCGTTCATCACATTGTCGAATTTGAGCAAGTTCTTACGGATTTCGAAATTGCGCTGCTCGACTTTTTTCTGGGCGCGCTCGATCGCGGAATTGATCATCGAGTGCTCGATAGACTCGCCATCCTTGAGGCCTAGGCGCGCAAACAAGCCGTCAAGCTTGTCCTGGCCAAAAATGCGCATCAGATCGTCGTGCAAGCTGACGAAGTATTTGGAGGCACCTGGATCGCCTTGACGGCCAGAGCGGCCGCGCAGCTGATTGTCGATGCGGCGGCTTTCGTGGCGCTCGGTGCCAATAACGCAGAGCCCGCCGGCCGCCAACGCCTTTTCCTTTGCGGCCGCGATCTCGGCCCGGATGCTGGCGACTTTCTCGTCCTTTTTGGGGCCGTCCTCCATGCCCATGGTCTCAACCGCGATGCGCATGTCGGCATTGCCGCCGAGCTGAATATCCGTGCCGCGGCCCGCCATGTTGGTGGCGACCGTCACCGCGCCAGGCACGCCCGCTTGCGCGATGATCTGGGCTTCCATTTCGTGATAACGCGCATTGAGCACATTGTGCTTGATCTTGCGTTTGCTAAGGGCGGCTGCGACCTGCTCGGATTTCTCGATCGAGGTTGTGCCCACGAGAACGGGTTGGCCCTTCTCGTTGCACTCAAGGATCATCTTGATGAGCGCGTCGTATTTCTCGTCGACCGTGCGATACATCGCGTCGTCGAAATCCTTGCGCGACACCTCGCGGTGGGTTGGAATTTCGACGACCTCAAGCTTGTAGATTTCCTCGAATTCGTCGGCCTCGGTTGAGGCGGTACCGGTCATGCCAGCAAGCTTGTCGTAGAGCCGGAAGTAGTTCTGGAAGGTGATTGAGGCCAGGGTCACATTCTCAGGCTGGATATGCGCGCGCTCTTTGGCTTCAAGGGCCTGGTGCAAGCCATCGGAGTACCGTCGGCCTTCCATCATGCGGCCGGTGAATTCGTCAATGATGACAACCTTATTGTCCTTTACGATGTAGTCCTTATCGCGCTGGAACAATTTGTGTGCCCGCAGGGCCTGATTGACGTGGTGCACCAGGCTGACATTGGCCACATCGTACAGCCCGCCATCGGGGAGCAAGCCATTCTTGGACAGCAAGTCCTCAACCCGCTCATTGCCCTCGTCCGTTAGGATCACGGTGCGCTGCTTCTCATCCAGTTCGAAGTGCGCCTTGTCGAGTTGAGGGATAAAGGTGTCGATCACCTTATAAAGATCGGAGTGATCCTCCGTGGGGCCAGAAATGATGAGCGGCGTGCGCGCCTC
>DMER01000206.1:7477-13605 GCA_003451645.1 Alphaproteobacteria bacterium
GCCTCGTCGATGAGGATGGAGTCCACTTCGTCCACAATCGCGAAATGGTGCCCGCGTTGCACCATTTGGGTCAGCGTGTACTTCATGTTGTCGCGCAGATAGTCGAACCCGTACTCGTTGTTGGTGCCATAGGTGATGTCGGCGGCATAGGCTTGCCTGCGCTCCTCATCCGAGAGGCCATGCACGATGCAGCCGACCGAAAGCCCAAGGTAGCGGTAGACTTGCCCCATCCATTCGGCGTCACGCCGGGCGAGGTAGTCGTTGACCGTCACGACATGCACGCCCTTGCCCGTCAACGCATTGAGATAGACGGGCAAAGTCGCCACCAGCGTCTTGCCTTCGCCCGTTTTCATCTCGGAAATCTTGCCGTCGTGCAGTACCATGCCGCCAATGAGCTGCACGTCAAAATGCCGTTGGCCAAGCGTGCGCTTGGCGGCCTCCCGAACGGTGGCAAAGGCGTCCGGCAAGAGCTTATCAAGCGGCATGCCCAGGGCGAGCTTCTCGCGCAGTTCGCCCGTGCGGCCCCGCAACGCGTCATCAGACAAAGCGGAAATGGAGGCTTCCAGCGCGTTGATCTGCGGCACGCGCGCCTGATAGGTGCGCAAGATGCGGTCGTTGCTATTGCCGAAAAAGCGCTTTGCCAGTGACTTCAAGCCAAACATCGGATATCGGAACCTTGGTTAAGACATAAGCTTCGGCTCGCCGGGCGGGGCCATTGTGATGCAATCCTCAAGCGAAGCTGGGGATGGGGCACGCGAAGCGCAAGCGGGCCCTGCGCTGGCCGTGTCGTCATTGCAACTATCGCCGGTGGACGCCGGGACGAGGGAGAGGCCGGGCACATCCCCTGCTCATAAGCGTCAGACACTTAAGGTCCGCGCCGCACCCTGTCAACGCACGCCTTTGGGAACGCCTTGAGGCTTGGGCGTCCTGGCCCTTGACCCGGCGATAAATGCCGTATACTGACGATTGTGTGCGTGGCGGGAAAATATGGTACCCCCAAAAACGCGCATCGAATCAAGAGCTTGAAGGCCTCCAGGCGGGGCATGGTCCAACGATCTTTCAGGGAGCCGGTGGTGTCATGGCGGCGAAGGCAAAGGGCAAGCAAAAGGTGAAAGCGGCCAAGAAAGCCGCCAAGGCGCTTGCCGCTCCCGTGCGTAAGGCCAAGGCCCTGCCCAAACCCAGTGCCGCCAAAGTCGCGCAAAAGTCAGCCAAACCGCCGGTCAAGCCTGCGTCGGTCAAACCCGCACGGCCCAAAGCGCCCGTTAAAGCAATCCCCCAAGCTCCTGCCGTTTCTACCCCGAAGCCCAAGGCACCGTTGCCTGTTTCACCGCTTGCTCCCGCCAAATTCGCGCAATTACCTCCCTTGTCAGGCGTGAGGCTGGGGTCGGGTCAGGCCGGCATCCGCTATCAGGGCCGCACGGATGTGCTCTTGGTTGTGCTTTCACCTGGAACCACGGTTGGCGGCGCGCTCACTGTGTCGAAGACGGCCTCTGCCCCGGTTGAATGGTGCAAAGCGAATTTGGCCGGCGGGTCGGGCCGGGTCCTCGTGGTCAATTCCGGCAATGCCAACGCTTTTACCGGACAGGCGGGGCGCGACGCGGTTCGCAAGACAGCGGAAAGCGCCGCAGCCTTGGTCGGTTGTAAGCCCAATGAGGTGTTCATCGCCTCAACCGGCGTCATTGGAGAGCCTTTGCCTGCCGACAGGCTGGTGGCAGCCCTTCCTGAGGTTCACGAGAACACCAGTGCCGCGGGCTGGCGCGATGCCGCCAATGCGATCATGACCACGGACACCTTTCCAAAGCTGGCAACCGCGGTCGCGCGGATCGATGAGGCGCGCGTGACCATCAATGGCATTGCCAAAGGGTCGGGGATGATTGCGCCTGATCTGGCGACCATGCTGGCCTTTATCTTTACTGACGCGACATTGCCTTCGGATGTCTTGCAGCAATTGGTGAGCGCTGGTGTGCGCGACAGCTTCAATGCAATTACTGTCGACAGCGACACCTCGACATCTGACACGGTCTTGGCCTTTGCAACAGGCAAGGGGGCCTCCTATGCGCCCATTACCAAGGCCGCAGACAAACGCCTCGACGATTTCCGCCTAAAGCTGAACCAGGTCATGCAGGACTTGGCCCTGCAGGTCGTAAGGGACGGGGAGGGCGCGACGAAGCTTATATCGGTTGCGGTCACGGGCGCTGAGACAGCCAAGGCCGCGCGCACGATTGCGATGGCCATTGCAAATTCGCCGCTCGTGAAGACGGCGATCGCGGGCGGCGATGCCAATTGGGGCCGCGTTGTCATGGCGGTTGGCAAGGCCGGGGAGGCGGCGGACCGGGACAAGCTCTCGATCAAATTCGGAGGCCGCAAGGTCGCAGCGAATGGCGCGCGAGACCCCGGCTACAGCGAGGCTGATGTGAGCGCGTATATGCAGGGCCAAACCATCGACATCGAGGTGGATGTGGGCGTCGGCAAAGCGGGCGCGAAGGTATGGACCTGTGACCTCACCCACGGTTACATCAGCATTAACGGTGATTACCGCAGTTAGTTGTTACAATTTGAACTGTTACCAACTCTTAACTCCGCCAATGCGAGGGTGCACGCGATGCCGCCATCAGGCCTTAAACTCGTTCTGGTGGCAGCAGCAGCATTGATCGATCCGGATGGCCGGGTCCTATTAGCGCAGCGCCCTCAGGGTAAGAGCATGGCAGGCATGTGGGAATTCCCAGGCGGCAAAATAGAGCCAGGCGAGCGGCCGGAAGAGACGGTCATTCGCGAATTGCGCGAAGAGCTGGCGATCGGCATTCAGGAGGCATGTTTGGCGCCTTTCACCTTTGCCAGCCACCGCTATGACGACTTCCATTTGTTGATGCCAGTCTTTGTGTGCCGCCGTTGGGAAGGCCAGCCCATGCCCAAAGAAGGCCAGACCCTGGCCTGGGTTAGACCACGCGAAATGCGCGATCTGCCCATGCCGCCCGCCGATGTTCCGCTCATTGCACAGCTGCGCGATCTCATCTGATTGGCAGGACATGACCCCATGATCAGCCCCTCAAGGATGCCGTTACAGATCGTTCGCCGCTTTGTGGCTGACGAGAGCGGGGCGACTGCCATTGAGTACAGCATGGTGTTGCTGCTGGTCGTGATTGGGATCATCGCGATTGTGGACCAGATCGGCGGTTCGCTGCTCGGCATGTTCAACGCAGCCCTTGCGGGCTTCACCTAGGACGGTGCCTTTCCGCTTATGAACAAGAATTCGAAGGTCGCGCTGACGCCGCCTGCGGTCGGGTTCTTATTGGAGTAAAGGCTGAGTGCCGTGTTCAGCACATCGCGCCGTAAGGCGGATTTGCGCCGGTTGGCCAGGATGTTGGTCTCGCCCATGCCGTGCAGGTCGCGCAACAGGCGCATGGGCTCCGTATAGGTCACTGCAAAGGCTTGCAGGTCTGCAACAGGCTCCTGGAACCCTGCGCGCTGCAAAAGAGCGCCTGCATCTTTAACGTCTATGAACGGATGCACGCGCGGGCTCGCCCCGCCGGTCAGCTCCAATTCAGCGTCGAGCAAGGTTTGCCTCAGCTCTTGCAAGGTTTGCGGGCCAAAAAGGACGGCCAGGAACCGCCCATTGGCCTTGAGCGACCTGCGGATTTGGATGAGCGCTCCTGGCAAATCGTTGACCGCGTGCAAGGTCAGGACGCTGATGTAAAGGCCCAAAGTTCCTGGGCCGAAGGGGAATGCCTCCTCATCGAGCACGATCGTGGTGCCCGCTGATTGTTGCACGAGGTCTGCATGGATCTCGGCCTGGGCTTGATGGGCAAGCCGCGCGGGCGCGCGCGCGCCGGTCACGCAAGCCATGCCCTGCCCAGATGGTCCCAGAAATGGCAAACGTTCCTCGATGATCTCAAGAGCCATGCGATGTAGAAAGTCGAAGTTCTCAAAATGCGCCGAGGCCCGTGCGCGCCGCACGCGCAAGGCCCGTCTGTCGAAGATATTTGGCACCTCTGGGGTCACCGTACGCATTCCATTCTAGACTTATGCGCGGCAGGATGTCCGAACGCGACAGAGGGCACAATCATGTTGACTTGGTATCGACAGGCCGCTGCTGCCAAGGGCGCCCTGCAGCGGAGTGGTAGCTGGCTGGTCAATCTGGCGCTGCCACCCGCTTGTGCACTTTGCAGGCAACAGACCGCCAATAGCCATGGGCTGTGCGCGCAATGCTGGGGCCGGCTGCATTTCTTAAGCCCGCCTTGGTGCAGCGTGTGTGGACGGCCGTTTGAGTACGCGGTGTCAGACCGCGCCATTTGCGCACCCTGCGCCGCCGACCGGCCTGCAATGAGCCTCGCCAGGGCAGCATTGGCCTATGACGACGCAAGCCGTCCGTTGGTCCTTGCCCTGAAGCATGCCGACCGCCTTGACCTGGCGCCTCTCATGGCGCGCTGGCTCCAAACCGCGGGACAGGACTGCCTGAAGGGCGCGGATGCGCTAGTGCCCGTACCCTTACACTGGACCCGGCTCATCCTGCGCCGGTCGAACCAAGCGGCTGAGCTCGCCCGCGCGCTCAGCAAGCTTACGGGCGTCCCTGTCTGGCTCGGCGTCTTTCATCGTACCAAACGGACTGTGCGGCAAGGGTCTCAAGGCGGGATGAGCGGCCGTTGGCGGAACGTTGCGGGCGCGTTTCGCACACCCAATAGAGGTAGAATTCTTGGTAAAAAGCTCGTTCTGATTGACGATGTGTGGACAAGCGGGGCGACACTGGACGCGTGTGCCCGCACCTTGACCAAGGCTGGGGCCTCCGAAGTAACGGCCATCACAGTGGCGCGCGTTGTGCGGCAGGCCGAGACAGCCCTATAATTGTGACAGTTGTTGTTAAGGGACGTTCTGCCAAGATGGGGGCCATGGCAAGTATCACGATCTACTCAACCCTTCTCTGCCCATTCTGCCACCGCGCAAAGGCGCTTTTGCGCCGTAAGGGCTTGGATTACTTGGAAATCGACGTTGGCATGGACGCGGCCAAACGCCGTGAGATGGAGGCCCGCGCCAATGGCCGCCATACCGTGCCGCAAATCTTCATTGGCGAGCGCCATGTTGGTGGTTGCGATGACCTCCATGCCCTGGAGGCTGAGGGCAAGCTCGATGAATTGATCGCGACTGTGGCGGCCTGAGCCTACCTTGGTAATTGCCGAGCGGGTCGCGAGGCGCCATATTCACCGCCATGACCCATGAATTTCGTGCGGCCTGTATCCAGATGCGCTCGGGCGTGGATATCGAGCGCAATATGTCCGAGGCGAGCCGTCTGATCCTTGAGGCCAAGGCATTAGGCGCGGATTTCGTCGCCACGCCTGAGATGACCACCCTCTTTGAGGGCGAAGGCGAGGCGCTTCTTGCGAAAGCGCAGACCGAAGCTGCTGACATTTGCGTGCCCCGGTTCCGCGCCCTGGCAGAGGAGTTGGGGATTTGGCTACTGGTTGGCTCCATGCCCATCAAGGTCAGCGACACCCAATGCGCGAACCGGTCCTATCTCATAGGTCCGGATGGCCGCGTGGCCGCCACCTATGACAAGATCCACATGTTCGATGTTCAGGTCGGCGACGGGCAGACCTATCGAGAGTCGTCTCGATTTCGGCCCGGCACGCGCGCTGTGGTGACCGAAACCAGCTGGGGGCCGGTTGGGCTCTCGATTTGCTACGATGTGCGCTTTGCCTATCTCTACCGCACCTTGGCCCATGCGGGGGCTAAGCTCTTGACTGTTCCGGCAGCCTTCACGCGCGTGACGGGGGAGGCGCATTGGCATGTGCTGCTGCGTGCCCGCGCGATTGAGACCGGCAGTTTTGTGGTGGCCCCGGCACAATGCGGCAGGCACGAGAATGGGCGCGAGACCTTTGGCCACTCGCTGATCATCGATCCCTGGGGCCGCATTTTGGCCGAGGGCGGAACTGAGCCTGGGATCTTCATGGCGACAATCGATTTCAAGGCCAGCGACGAGGCGCGGGCCAAGATCCCCGCTCTGAAGCATGATTGCGACTTTGCTGGCCCTGCCGCATGATCAAATACGCGCTGACCTGCGATCACGAGCACGAGTTCGAGGGCTGGTTCCGCTCTATCTCGGATTATGATCAGCAAGCAGACCGTGGACTGCTCGA
>DMER01000241.1:0-1459 GCA_003451645.1 Alphaproteobacteria bacterium
GCGACTTCTTCTATCTGCAGATTGACAACCAAACGCCCCGCAAGATCTCGGTGCAAGCGGGGGATACGATGCGCTCGCTGGCGCAGCGGATCAATGTGGCCCTGTCGCTGAAAGGCGAGGCGGAAGTCGCACGCAAGACCCAAGGCGATGGCATCGAGATCAAGACCAATGACGACACGATCATCACGCTCAAGGCTGGCAGTACTGGCCTCGATGCGCTTGCGGGACTGGGCCTGACCGAAGGGTCGATTTATGGCAAGAATGTCCGCAACCGGGAGATCAAGCCCGAGGATAGTTTGAAGGACATCAACTCCTTTGCCTTGCGCCTCAGCCGTGATCTCAACCTGTCGACCGAGGTCAATGCGCGCCGCTCGGCAACCACGGTGTCGGCAGCCATCGAGGCGATCAAGCAAGCCTCGCGCAGGCTGGTTGAGGGCCCACCGCCTCCGCCGCAACCCGAAAAGGAGCGCAGCCAGGTGCCCGCTTTTGTGGGGCAGCAATTGGCCAATTACCAGACGGCGCTGGCGGCGTTTGGGATTGGCGGCGGAACGCTGGGGCAGTTTTAGCAGCGGAAGTTCAGTACACCGCGTTCAGCGTGATGGCGGTGGCGGCGCGCGCGGGAAGACGGGGCGCGCCTTGTGCGCCAATTGGGCGCTGATAGGGGCTGGCACCCTGGCGCTTGCTGGCGACCGATTTGGCGACAGCCTGGATGATGCCCTCGGTCACATGTTTGCGCCGGGCGATGAGCTGCGATTGCTCCTTCAGGGCGCTTTGCAGGCGTGCGGTGGCCTTGCTTAACGCGTCGCGTACATGGGGGTTAAGCGTGCGCGCGATATCAGGGACAGTGCGCAGCGCGCCAAATTCGCGCTGATAAAGCGCCATCAGCCGCGATTTCTGGGCCTCATTTTCGGTCAGAGGCGCACTGTTGCCCTTGCGCAGCGCTTCGGTCTCGCTGTTCAAGAGGGCCATGAGCTGATCGGACAGGCCAATCACATCGCTGATCTGTTTCGGCAATGCGGCATGCTTGGCGGGCGAGGTCCGGGCGAGCAGGCTCATTTGGCGCGGCCCTCCTGAGCCTGGGTCAGCGTGCGGGCGATCTCATCGCTCAAGCCAATACCACCAGTTTGAGACAGGTTGCGGCCGATCTCCTGGATCATCAGCGAGCGGAAGATCGTCTCGCCGGTGCCACCGCCAAAAGGCCCCTTGGTATCAAGCCCCGCCCACATGGGCTCCAGCATCTGGCCGATCAGCACAGCCTCGAATTCCTGGGCGGCCGTCTTGACTTTGTCCGGCACGGCCCTGGCCGCGCCCGGTTGGATGGCTGCTGCGTGTGTAGCGGCGTTGACCTGCATCACATCACCTCTATATCGGCCTGAAGGGCGCCGGCGGCCTTGATCGCCTGCAGGATGGCGAGCAGGTCCTGCGGCGTGGCGCCGAGCGAGTTCAGCGCCTTCACCAC
>DMER01000241.1:1613-1941 GCA_003451645.1 Alphaproteobacteria bacterium
CCGGCGGCCTTGATCGCCTGCAGAATCGCGATCATGTCGCGCGGACCCACGCCCAAAGCGTTCAGGCCACTGACCAATTGCTGCAGCGTCACGCCGCCGCGCAGAACACCCAGCTTGCGCTCGGCGCCTTCCTCGACCTGAACATCCGTCCGTGGCACCACGACGGTTTCGCCTTCGGGGGCGAAAGGCAGAGGCTGGGCGACCTCTGGCGTCTCGGTAATGCGGATGGTCAGGTTGCCTTGCGCAATTGCAACGGTTGAGACGCGGACATCGGCGCCCATCACGATGATGCCAGAGGTCTCGTCGATCACGACCTTGGCAGGCTGGT
>DMER01000241.1:2182-10606 GCA_003451645.1 Alphaproteobacteria bacterium
AGGCTGGTCCGGGGTAACCCGCAATTGCTCGATCTCTGTCATCAGGTCGACAATATTGCCGCGATAGCCGTCCGGGATCGCGATGCGCACCGTCGCCGGGTCTGGCGCATTGGCGGTGCCCTGGCCAATGAAGGCGTTGATCGCCCCGGCAATGCGCTTGGCGGTCGTGAAATCGGGATTGCGCAAGGCCAAGCGCAAGGCGCTTTGGCCCGCGAGGTTATAGTGGACCTCGCGCTCGACGACGGCACCGGCCGGAATGCGGCCACTGGTCGGCACACCCTTGACGACGCTGGCGGCCGCACCTTGAACGGCAAAGCCCGCAACCGTCACCGCACCTTGAGCCACCGCATAGGTGTTGCCGTCGGCGCCCAGCATCGGCGTCGCGATGAGTGTACCGCCCAGCAGGCTCTTGGCGTCGCCAATGGCCTGAACCGCGATGTCGATCCGCGACCCCTGGGTTGCAAAGGCGGGCAGTTCCGCGGTCACCGTGACGGCGGCGATATTGCCGGAATTCAGATTGGCGCCGCGTGTGTTCACGCCCAGGCGCTCAAGCATGGATTGCAGGCTTTGCAGTGTCTGAGGCGAATTGCGCAAGCTGTCGCCGGTCCCTTGGAGACCAACCACCAAGCCATAGCCGAGGAGCATGTTCTTGCGCACGCCCTCGATGTCGGCCAAGTCCTTGATCCGCGACTGCGCGGCGGCATAGACCGGTCCGTGCGCGGACATCATCATCAGCACCGCCGCCATCAGCACACGTAACCAGATCATCGCCAGCCCTTCCCAACATATCGTGTGGTGGTTAAGCGAAATTCGTGCCAGGCCTGCTCCTGCATTAAAGCCCTGCGAATGTTGAGCTTTTCAGGTCGAGTGCGTAAAACCGCATGCACCTCCGGCAAAAAGTGCCGGGGCGTTTTAGCCGTCCTTAACCCTCGGCCGTCACACTGCGCACGCTCAATCGGCGGGGAGGTTGCGCCTTGAAAGTAGATCGTCCACGGCCCATCGAAACGGGAGCCATGCGCCGCGCGGGCAGGCCAGGGGCAGTCGCGCCGGGCTTTAGCGTGGACCTCGCGCAAGGAACAACCGCGGCCATGCCCAAGGCGGCAGCTTCGCCGCTTGGCGCAGTTGACGCGCTATTGGCTCTGCAAGCGGTGCCCGATGCGGTCATGCAGCGCTCCAAAGCGGTGCGGCGGGGCCAGGTGATGCTCGACCTTCTGGATGATCTGCGTGACGGGATGTTGGCGGGCCAAATCTCGCGCGCCAGCGTGCAGCGATTGTCTGCCAGTCTCGTACGCGACGATCAATTTACCGAGCCCGGATTGCAGGCGGTGCTGGACGCGATCGAGCTTCGCGCCCATGTCGAACTGGCCAAATTGGAGCGGCGCTAGGCCATGCCCTGGGGCATCTTTCGCACCTGCAGCATGACGCAAATCGTTCAAAAAGCTGGCATTTCCGCCGTTGAACAGCCGAGGCGGCCTGACTATAGTCCGCGCGAATTTGTGATCACGGCAACTGCGCGGATGCGGCCGTCCGGCCGTACAAAGAGCGAGCAGAACACACAACAGATTATCAGGGATTGGTAGACCGCCATGGGTATTGTGTTGACGGCCGATTACCGGCCCTCGGAAGACGAGCCGTTTATGAATGAGCGCCAGCGCGAATACTTCCGGCAGAAATTGCTGCGCTGGAAAGACGATATCTTGCGCGAATCCAAGGAGACGCTACACAGCCTTGCCGCCGACACGACCTCGCATGCCGATATTGCCGACCGCGCCTCAACCGAGACGGAGCGCGCCAATGAATTGCGCACGCGCGACCGGCAGCGCAAATTGATCTCCAAGATCGAGGCGGCGCTGCGCCGTTTGGATGAAGGCACCTACGGCTTTTGCGAGGAGACGGGCGAGCCCATCACGCTGCGCCGTCTTGAGGCGCGGCCTGTCGCCACCTTGAGCATCGAAGCGCAAGAGCGGCATGAGCGGCGCGAGCGGGTCTATCGGGATGATTAGTCCGGACTGCCCCCTTTAGAAGGGGAAGAGGATATCCACGACCTGCGCGCCCAGACGCGGCTGCTGCATGTCCGTCAACTGACCACGCCCGCCATAGGAAATCCGCGCCTCTGCCAGCTGGCTGTGCTTGATCTCGTTCGTGGCAGAGACATCTTCAGGCCGCACAATGCCCGAAACCGTCAGTTCACGGACTTCGAAATTGATCCGCACCTCCTGACGGCCCTCGACCACCAGATTGCCATTGGGCAGAACCTGGCTGACCACCGCCGCCACTGTGAGCGCGATTTTCTCCGACCGGTTGACGGCGCCCGCCCCTTGGGTGGCGCTATCGCTGCCAATATCCAGCGCGGCGGAGGGCGTGTACCCATCCGGCAGTAGCTTGCCCACCACGCCGGTCTCCAGCCCCAAAAGGTTGGTCAGGTCCGCCTTTTCGTCCGATTTGCGGCTGCGGGTGGTTTGGTTGGAGACTTGCGCCTGGTCGGCAATGTCGATCCGTACCGTGACGATATCGCCAATGCGGCTCGCGCGCTGGTCCTTAAAGAAAGAGCGCGAGCCCGCAGCCCAGAGCGAATTCGCCTGATAAATCGGCGTTTCCTGGCGCGGCATGGGCATCACGATGGGGCGTTGCCCGGCAGTGTCATGACCGCTTGCGACTGGCGTCAAATGAGGCGGCGCACCGATCTGAGCCAGCCGGTCAGCGGTGGAACAACCCGCGGTCAGCGCGGCGAGAGCAAAAATGGCGGTCAAGCGTTGAAACATGGCGTGGGCTTTCTCGTCGTTATGGTGTGGCCGGATCAAATTGGATTGCGGATTTCGGCTTGCCCGGGGGCGGTTGCCACGGCGTCGAGCGTTTTCTTCGACCGCAAATTGAGGATCTGCAGCGGCTCGCCGGGGCCTGCGTCATGCATCGCTTGCGCAGCCGCCGACAGTTCAAGACCGCCTACGACAAACCGCACAGACACCGCATCGCCTTTCAGGATCACCGGTTTGCGGCGCAACGATTGTGCCGTCACCGGACGGTTGGCGTTGAGATGGTAACGCGGGGTCAAACCTTCCAGTTCCTGGAGCGTGCGGACGGTGCCCGGGGGCAGACGATTAGGCTCAAGCGTCTGTGTTACGATGTCGGCACTGCGGATAACGTCACCGGGCTTAACATCCCGGGCGAGCACCGGAATGCTGACCAATGGCGTCGCGATACCGGTCAGTAGGGTGGGCGGCATGGCCTGCGCGCCCTGTGCCGCCTCGATCCGGAGCGCGAAACGATGCGTGTGCGGATCGAAGCTTTCGACCGAGATCTGCGCATCCGGACCGTACAGCCGGCCTGCGGCCTCTGCGATGGCAGGCTTTGTGAAGGCGAGCCGGGCGAATTGACCCGCGCCATAGCGGGCGGCGACGGCCTCTGCCGCGCGCTCCCCGAAAGTTGGCGGTGTTTGTGCTTTGGCTGCGGCGGCCGACAGGAGAAGAATGAGCAGGGCTTTGATCATCGCTCAACTCCTAACCGCGGGCCAGACGTGACGTGGTCTGCAGCATCTCGTCAGAGGCCGTGATCACTTTGGAATTCATGTCATAGGCGCGCTGAGCAGTAATCAGAGATGTAATCTCCGATACCGCGTTCACATTCGAGGTCTCGAGGAAGCCTTGCAGAATTGTTCCGTACCCGGTACCGCCTGGTGTGCCTACTTGAGCAGCCCCTGAGGAGGCCGTTTCGCGGAATAGATTGTCGCCCAAACTCTCAAGGCCGGCCTCATTCGGGAAAATCGCCAATTCCAGCTGCCCGACCACAGTCTCCGCGGTTTGGCCCGCCAGCTTGATCGACACCTGCCCTTGCGAATTGATGGTCACGTCGGTTGCGTCCTGCGGCACGGTTATCCCGGGCTCGACCGGATAGCCATCGTTCGTGACGATTTGTCCGGTTGCGGACAAGGCGAAGGAGCCCGCGCGCGTGTAGCCCGTCTCCCCATCAGGCTTGCGGATGCGGAAAAAACCCTTGCCCTCGATGGCCAGATCATAACGGCTCTCGGTCAGGTTCATATTGCCCTGGCTCATCAGGCGGTAGACAGCCCCGGTCTTGACACCAGAGCCCACCTGAATGCCTGTAGGCACCAAAGTGCCGGAAGCGGAGGATGTCGAACCCATCCGCTCGATATTCTGGTAGATCAGATCTTGAAACTCCGCCCGCTGACGTTTGAAGCCCGTCGTGTTCATATTCGCGATATTGTTGGAGATGACCTCAACGTTCAGCTGCTGGGCCAGCATACCGGTCGAGGCGATGTTCAGGGAACGCATGGGTTTGTCCTTACACGTATGGTCTAGCTGCGCACTTCGCCAAGCTTCTGCACGGCGCGTTTGAGCGTTTCTTCAGATTGGTTGACTTGTTCCGACACGGCCTGATAGGCGCGGCTGATCTCGATCATTCGGGTGATTTCGGCCACGCCCTGCACATTGGAGCGCTCCAGCATTCCTTGCGCAAGGCGGGGTGCGGCGGCCGGAGCGGGGGCCTCATCGCTGCGCAAGAGATTTGCGCCTTCCTTGATCATGGTTTGCTCATTGGCGAAAGTCACAACACGCAGGCGGCCCGCGACTGTACCGTTCGCCGAAACCGTTCCGTCCTCGGAGATTTTGATGTCTGTGGCATTGGCGGGAAGCGACAAGGGGCCAGCCTCTCCCATCACACCGAGGCCATCGCGGGTGACAACGCGGCCCGCGCTGTCGATTTTGAAATGCCCGTCGCGTGTGAAGCGCTCGCCGTTTGGTGTCTCAATCACGAAGTGGCCGGCGCCGCCAATGGCGACGTCCAATGGCGCACCGGTCTGCTCCAAAGGGCCTGCGGAGAGATCGCGCAAGACGCGGTAGTCGCGCACAAAGGCCACCTCCGCGGTTCCCTCCAAACGGTCGGGGGCATCCACTTGCGCCAGGACTTGCTCAAAGATGGGGTTCTCGCGCTTGTAACCGCCGGTCGAGATGTTCGCGACATTGTTCGCGACTATCTCCATCGAGCGGCGCAAGGCCAGTTGAGCGGTCAAGCCGACAAGCAGTGCATTTTCCATGGACGCAAGATCCCCTCGCCGGTAGGTCCAGCGGACCCTTGGCGGTTGTGCGTTGCATCCCCCGTGCCAGCGCAGAAATCGCGTTTTACTGAGGTTTTTGGTTCTCATGGTCCGGCGGGGCGGCAAAAAATGCCGGGACCATACGCAATCTTAACCGGGCGGGGCCTAGAAGTCAGAGCACGGACAAATTGCGCTAAAGTGTCAGTAAACGGATTGTTAAGATGGCGAAGAGCGAAGAGGAGAAGGGCGCCAAGCCCGAAGGCGATGCGGGCGAGGCCCCGGCCAAATCCTCCAAGAAGAAAATGATGATCATTGCGGGTGCCGCGTTGCTGCTGGTGCTGGGTGGCGGCGGCGCGGCCTATTTCCTCTTGTTTAGTGGCGGGGAGGAGAACGCCGTCGCGGATGCCCATGGGGCACCGGCGGCTGATGCGCATGGGGCGCCAAAGGACGCGCATGGGGAGGCCAAAAAGGAAGCTGGCCATGGGGATGCCCACGGGAAAGCTGCGGACCATAAGAAAGATGACGGGCATGGCGGCGGGCACGGCGCAGCCGACGCCCATACCGCCAACTATGTGCCGGGGCAGCCTGTGTTCTTTGATCTGCCAGCGATACTCGTTAATCTGCGGTCGGATGAGAAGCCAGTATTCCTAAAGCTTGTGGTGTCGCTCGAATTGAGTGAGCCAAATGCGATCAAGGCAGTGGAGGGCGTTCTGCCGCGCGTTGTTGACCAATTCCAAACCTATTTGCGGGAATTGCGGGTTGAGGAATTGAGCGGGTCGGCGGCGACGATCCGCCTGAAGGAGGAATTGCTGCGGCGGGTGAAAATGGCGGCCTCACCCGTTGAGGTGCAAGATGTTCTGTTCAAAGACATGATTATTCAGTAGGCGGATCGCGTATGACTGGAACGCCGGATGGCACCGTAGGACCGGAACCACAGGCTGGCGCGCAAACGGGCGGGGCGGAAGACGCGTCGGCCTGGGAGAGCATGCTGGAGAATGATGGGGCGGCGTCCGCGGGCGGATCGGAGCGCATCCTCAATCAAGACGAAATCGACAGCCTGTTAGGGTTTGACGCGGGGGTTGAGGATCAGAGTGAGCGCACCGGCGTGCGCGCGATTATCAATTCTGCACTCGTATCCTATGAGCGGCTGCCGATGCTGGAGATCGTCTTTGACCGCCTTGTGCGGTTGATGACGACCTCTCTCAGGAATTTTACCTCCGACAATGTCGAGGTAAGCCTCGACAATATTTCCTCGATCCGTTTTGGCGATTATTTGAACTCAATTCCGTTGCCAGCGATTCTGGCAGTGTTTCGCGCAGAGGAGCTCGATAATTTTGGGCTTCTGACGGTCGATTCCAACCTCATCTATTCGATTGTGGATGTGCTTCTGGGCGGACGGCGTGGCACAGCCGCCATGCGCGTCGAAGGCCGTCCGTATACGACGATTGAGCGCAGCCTGGTTCAGCGGATGATCGAGGTGGTCTTAAGCGACATGCAGATCGCCTTTGAGCCATTGTCCGCACTGCACTTCAATCTGGACCGCCTTGAGATCAATCCGCGCTTTGCCGCGATCGCCAGGCCCGCCAATGCGGCGGTGCTGGTGAAATTGCGCATCGACATGGAGGATCGCGGCGGCAGGCTGGAACTTCTGTTGCCTTACGCGACGCTCGAGCCCATTCGCGAACTGCTGCTACAGATGTTCATGGGCGAGAAATTCGGCCGCGACTCCATTTGGGAGGGCCATTTGGCAACCGAATTGTGGCGCACCAATGTCGAGATCGACGCTGTGCTCGATGAGCAAAAGATGACCCTCAAAGAGGTGATGGCGTTCAAGCCCGGGCAGACCTTGATGCTCAACGCGACGCCCGAGGCCCGAATTGAAATGCGCTGCGGCGGCGTGCCGCTCTTGCGCGGGCGCATGGGGCGCATCGGGCATCAAGTCGCGGTGCGCGTTGAGGACATCATCCGGCGCCGCGTGCCAACAGAATAGGAGCGCATCGATGACACCTAGTTTGATTGCAGATGGACTTCTGGCGCTTCTGTTGCTGGCCATGCTGGCTGCGGTATTGCGGCTGGAATGGCGGCTAAAGTCCTTTCGCGCCGGCCAAACCGCGATGGCGGATTTGATCCGGGAGCTGACGGTCGCGAGCATGCGAGCAGAGGCGTCAATCTCCGGCCTCAAGAATACTGCACAAGAAAGCGGTGCCGCACTCGATCAGCAAATCAAGCGTGCCCGTGCGCTTACCGATGAAATGGCGCTGCTGTCAGATCGCGGCACGCAAATGGTGCAAGGGCCGCGGCGGCCACAGAGTGATCCAGCCGCCACGGCATTGCGCGCGCTTGGGGGAGCCCGCTAGTCATGGTGACAGTCCGCTTGGTTCCGGTTTTGCTTGGAGGATGCGCCCTAGCCTTGGTGAGCAAGGGTGCGGAAGTTCTGTCGGGTGCGGAGCAAGTGTGGATCGCGCCCGCGCACGCGGCGGCGGCGGCCGAAGCGCCAGCCACCCCTGCGCCACCACCGGCGAGCACAGCGGCCGTGGCACCTGTGTCTCCGGCGGCCGTGGAGGCCGAAAGCAACTCACGCTCGGAAGCCGATGTCTTGCGGAGCCTTTCAAAACGGCGCGAGGCGCTGGATCAGCGCGAGCGTGAATTGTCGATCCGTGAGCAGACGATGGCTGCGGCGGAGCGGCGGATCGAGGAGCGGGTGAGCGAGTTAAAGGCCATTGAAGGCCGCATCAACGCTCTGTTGGGGCAGAGGGAAGCGGCACAAGATGAGCAGCTGGCAAGCCTTGTGAAAATGTATGAGAGCATGAAGCCAGGCGACGCGGCGCGCATTTTTGAGAAGTTGGATCATACTGTTTTGTTGCCCGTGGCCGCCAAAATGAAGCCCGCAAAACTGGGTTCAGTTATGGCGCTGATGGATGCCGTCAAAGCACAGGATCTGACGGTGATGCTCGCCAAGCGCTTGGACATCAACAAAGCGCAGATCGATGGGCTTGCTCAAGCGGCGAAGAGTGCTGCCGAACCCGAGGGACCGACAGTTCCGCCGGCAGAGCCAACGCCTGTGCCGTTGCCATCGCCTGCCCCTGTTGCTCCGGCTCCGGCGCAACCGGCCGCAGCCTTGCAGCCGGACGTGCTGCCAGAGATGCCGCCGCCGCCGGCACCAGCACCTTTGCCCGCCCAGGCCGCACCGGCTGCACCTGCCACGGCCCAGCCGCAGGGCTGAGACCTTGGGCTTAACACCAGCTTAACGGCCTTGGTTCTAGGGTTGCGAAGGGTATGACAGGCGCATCGCGCTTGTCACCCTGTCGATTGTTTGAATGCGGATCATTGTGCGCAAAAGCGGTCTCATTGTCTTGGCCCTTGCGGGCCTCTTT
>DMER01000241.1:10836-15651 GCA_003451645.1 Alphaproteobacteria bacterium
GCGCCCGCGGTGGCGCAGGGCGAGGCGGTATCGCGCGCGCCCAAGCTCGATGTTTCGAACAAAGGCGATACCGTGCGCCTCCTCTTCACATGGGACGAGGCAGGCCGCGCACAGGCGACGGGCGAATTGATCAACAATGTTCTGGTCTTGCGATTTGCGGACCCGCTTTCGATTGATCCAGACCGGATAGCAGCCCAAATGCGCGGTGCCGCCGCACTGGTGCGGCTTGACAATGATGGGCGCGGTCTGCGCATCGCTCTCAAGGCGCCCGCGAAACTGCTCAACAGCAAAGCGGGACGGATGATCGCTTTTGATCTGGTGTCGCCGCTTGCCAAAAAAGATCCGGACCCGGTTCAAGACCCAGAAGCGCAAGCCCTGCAAGAGGCAAAGGCCGTGGGCGTGCGGGTGAGTGAGATGGAAACGCTGACACGGCTCAGTTTCGATTGGCCAGAGCCGGTTCAATACGACACGGTGTTCAGGAATGGCGAGTTGGCCATCCGGTTTGACAGGCCCGGCACAATCGACCTGAAGCGCTTTGCGGATCGCCAAGCGGGATGGATCAAAGCCATCAAGGCCGATCCCGCCCAGAAGAACCTGACGATCTTGGTACGAACTGATCCTGAGGTGCGGCTTGCCGATCGGGCGGAGGGGCGTCAGGTCATTGTCGATATCTTGGAGCCTGCGTCCGATCAAAGTGCCTCGGGCACGAGCAAGGCAACCGCCACAGATGCGCAAGCAGCGACTGCGCCGGCCGTGGCCACGGTGCCTGCCGGTGCGGTGACACTGGATGCGGGAGCGGCGGGACCCAATCTCTCAGTGCCGCAACCGCCGCCCACGGACAAAAAAGCGGACGCCGTTACTGAGGTTCAGGCTCCCAAGCCTCTTGTCCTCAGTGACGCGGCGGCGCTGGCTGCCAAGGCCCAAGGCGCATCTCCGGCGGCGCCAAGCGCGGCGACGGGTGAAACAGCGGCGCAGGGCACAAATGATCCGGAGGCGGAGAAAGCACCACCCAATTTGAAAGCGGGCAACATTTCCACTGTCCTGAATGGCGACACGGTGACGCTCTACTTCCCTTTCGAAAACCGCCCAAAGGCCGCGGTGTTCCGGCGCGGCGCCAGTCTTTGGCTCGTGTTCGAGACGGCTGAGGCTGTGGATGCCTCCGCCCTAACCGCAATTGCTGGAGCAGGGATCAATGTGATGGCGGCCCCTGTGCTTGAGGGGTCGGCGGCGCGAATTCTGCGTCTGAGGGTGCCAGCCGAACGCCCGGCAGCGGTCTCAGCAGGCGACAAGTTTTGGGCACTTGCCATCGGGCCTATGGCGGTCTCACGGCCGGCACAGATTTCGCTGCTGCGTGATGTTCAAGCCGATGGCGTCGGGCGCCTGCGGGCGCTCGTCCGGCCGGCCAGCGATCCGGTTTGGGTGACGGACCCAGAGGCAGGCGACCGTATTGCGGTGGTGACAATGCCGGCTCCTGTGGCGGGGATTACAACCCGGCGGCGGATGGCCGAGTTGGAGGTCTTGGAATCATTACAGGGCCTCGCCATCCGTCCGCTGGCGGATGATATTCAGGTGACGGCGGCGGAAGGGGCCGTCATTGTGGCGAGGCCGCGTGGCCTTGCGCTGTCGCAAGAGGGCCCGCGCGAGGTGCAGATCGGCGGTATTGCTCCGGACAGCCCCTATCCGGCGCCCGACTTCGAGCGCTGGCGCCGGGCGGGCGAGGAGCCGCGTGATGCTGCGCGCACTCTGCTCCGCAAATCGGCGGAGTCGCCTCCTGGTATGAGCGATGCGCGGATGGCGCTGGCGCGGTTCTATGTGGCGCAGAATCTGGGTGCCGAGGCCATCGGTATACTGCGCGTCATTACGGCAAAGGACCAAACAGCGCCAAACACACCAGCCTTCAGGGTGTTGTCAGCGATTGCGAACATCCAATTGCGGCGATACCGGGAGGCGCTCGAGGATCTGACCTTGGCGCAACTGGCAAATGATCCGCATGCGGCGTTTTTGCGGGGTCTGGCGCAAGCAGGACTTGGGCAACATGCCGAGGCCCGGTCGAACCTGAATGAGGCGGCGCGCTACTTTGGCGCCTATCCGCCGGACTGGCAGGCGCGCGGGCGTCTGGCTTTGGCCGCCTCGGCGCTTGCTTTGGGTGACGCAAAGGAAGCGGAGCGGGCCTTGTCCATCCGCCCGCCGGACCTGCCGCCCGGCCTCAATGCGCAGTTCAAATTCATGGAGGCCCGCGTCCAAGAGGCACTTGGGAACACGGATAGTGCGCTTGCGCTTTATGGGGAAACAACAGGGCTCAATCATCCGGAATCGCAAGTGCGCGCCGATCTTCACGCGACCTTGCTTAAAGCGCGCACGGCGAAAATCACGCCGGAGCAAACCATTGATGCGCTGGAGCGCATTCGCTTCCGTTGGCGCGGGGACGAAATCGAGATGCAAACCTTGAGGGCTCTTGGCCAAGCTTATCTGACCCAGGGCCGCACGCGTGAGGGCCTTGAGTCCCTCAAACTCGCCGTGCGCAATTTTCCGCCAAGTGATGAGACCCGCGCCGTACAAATTGACATGCAGAAGGCCTTTGCGGAGGCCTTCCTGTCGGAGAAAATGCAAGCGCTGCCCGCTGTGCAGGCGTTGTCGCTGTTCTATGACTTCAAGGATCTGACACCACCGGGCCTTGATGGCGATGCCGTGATCCGCAAATTGGCGGAGCGCCTCATGGATGTCGATCTCTTGCCGCAGGCGGCAGAACTCTTGCAGCATCAGGTCGACAACAGGCTGGATGGCATCCCCAAGGCATCCGTCGCGGCGAGGCTGGCGCTGGTTTATCTGATGGACCGCAAACCGGAAAAGGCGCTGTCGGCCTTGCGCGGCAGCAGGCAGGTGCGACTGCCGGATGCGCTGAACAGCGAGCGGCGGCTTCTGGAGGCGCGGGCATTGGCGGAGTTGAAGCGCGCTGATGAGGCCATCGAGGCGCTGGAAGGCGAAATTGGTGCGCCCGGCAATCGTCTGCGGGCGGATGTGTTCTGGACGTCGCAACGCTGGCAGGAGGCGGGTCAGGCCTTGGAGGCCCTCGCGCAGGCGAGCACGACCGCGGATGCGCCGCTCGCAGATAACAGCCGGGCCGACATTCTCAAAGCAGCGGTCGCCTTTGTGCTCGCCAATGACCGGGGGGGGGTGGAGCGTTTGCGCGCACGCTATGGCGCGAAAATGGCCGATAGCCCTGATGCCAGGCAGTTTGCGGTGATTGTCGGCAAGGGCGATCCGGGCAGTGCGGATTTGCGCACCATGGTGCGCGACACCGCGGGCGCCGACACGCTGGATGCCTTTGTGGCGGATATGAAGACGCGCTATGGCGCGGGCGTCTCGACGATCAATTGACGAGTTCGCCGGAGCGGTAACCCTGTACATAAAGGAGCGCGGTCAGGTCGCTGTGATCGAGGTGGATTTGCGCGGCGGCTTTGAGGACCGGTTTGGCCCGGTAGGCGGCCGATAACCCAGCGCGCTCGATCATCGCCAGATCATTGGCGCCGTCGCCCACCGCGATGGTCTCGCTTAAACTCAGTCCACGGAATTGTGCGAGGCCCTCCAGCGTTTCGCGCTTCGCATCGCGGCCGAGGATGGGTTCTGCCACGGCGCCTGTCAGCAAGCCTGCGGCAATCCCGAGCTCATTGGCACGGTGGGTGGCAAAGCCCGCCGCCTCCGCAACCCTGCTTGTGAAATAGGTGAAGCCGCCAGAGACCAAGGCCGTGTAGGCGCCATTGGCGGCCATGGTCTGGACCAAGGTGCGTGCCCCTGGGTTCAGCCGAACCCGCTCTCTGAAGACCGTTTCCAGAGTGGCCTCGGGCAGGCCCTTCAACAGCGCCACGCGTGCCTTCAACGCCTCTTCGAAGGGCAGTTCTCCGCGCATGGCCCGCTCGGTAATGGCCGCCACTTGCGGTTTGAGGCCCGCCACATCCGCAATCTCGTCAATGCATTCGCAGCCGATGATGGTGGAATCCATATCCGCAACGAGCAGCTGCTTACGCCGGCCGGTTCCGGGCAGGACGTTGACATCGACGGCCAAGTCTTTCAAAGCCTCGCGCACCGCATCGCGGGCCGCCAATCCGTCCTGACCCACCGGCGCTTCGGCGGCCGTGCCCGGTTCCAGCCAATGCAGCCCATGGCCGATGGCCTTGGACGCGGCATGCGCGGCATTGTGATCGAGGCGGCCTAATGCGGCGGTGAGGACTAACGTATAGTCTGTCGGCATGGAGGGATTCGTCCTCAGGGATTGGATGATGTGGGGCATATGAACACAGACGCCGTGCTTATCGCAGGCCCAACCGCCAGTGGCAAATCAGCCCTCGGCGTGGCCTTGGCGCAGGCGCTTGGCGGGGCGGTGATTAATGCCGATTCCATGCAGGTCTATAAGGAGTTGCGCGTCGTCTCCGCGCGGCCCAGCGAGGCCGAGATGCAAGGCGTGCCGCATTTCATTTATGGCACGGTTGCCGCCTGGCAACCTTATTCCGCAGGGCGGTGGCTGGATGCGGCGCGGCTGGCACTTACTGTTTGCCGGTCGCAAGGGCTTCGGCCAATCTTTGTTGGCGGCACCGGGCTCTATTTCTCGGCGCTCACGCAAGGGCTGGCGCCTATTCCCGATATCCATGCGCAGTTGCGGGTCGAGGTCCGCCAGTTGCATCAGGATCTGGGGCCTGAACGCTTCCATGCGCTGCTGGCCGAGCGCGATCCGGTGATGGCCGCCCGCCTCGGCGTGAATGATGGCCAGCGGCTCATCCGCGCCTATGAGGTGTTTGAGGCGACTGGTGTAAGCCTTGC
>DMER01000241.1:15871-17392 GCA_003451645.1 Alphaproteobacteria bacterium
AGGAGATCAAGGGCGAGCCGCTCATCCCGGAGTGGTCGGGCGCCTATGTGATCAAGCCGAACCGGGAGTGGCTTTATCATCGCATCGACACCAGATTTGATCAGATGATGGAGCAAGGCGCGCTGGAGGAAGTACGGGCATTGATAGCGATGCGGGTGGCGCCGGATCAGCCTGTGCTGCGTGCTTTGGGCGTGCCGCAATTATCAGCGCATCTGCGAGGCGAGATGGGTCTGGACGAGGCGGTCGCGGCCGCCAAGATGCAGACGCGCCGCTATGCCAAGCGGCAGATGACCTGGTTCCGGCATCAGATGACGGACTGGACGGTCGTCGAGGGTCAGGTGGCGGAGCAGATGTACGCGCAGATCGTGCGGCAGCTGGAGATGGTGTGATGTCAGCCACTCTGGAGGACAGTATCAAAAGTCTTTCGCCACTTCTGAATGGCAGTGAGGACGACTTTGAGCAAGCTGCAGTCACTTTGCGACACATCGATGCAGTGCACCCGCATGATGCCTATGCTCAGTATTTGGTTGGGTCTGCTTACGATTCGTGCGGGCGAGAAGCGCTGGCCATCGTCCATTACGAAAAAGTCTTTGGCCTGGGCATCGCGAACCTTCCAGAGGTCCGCAGACCGGAACTTTATGTCCAGACAGGCAGCACTTTGCGGAATCTTCGCCGCTTCGGCGAGGCACGCAAAATTCTCGCTGAGGGAATGAACCATTACCCGGATTACCAGGCCCTGCGCGTGTTCGCTGCTTTGGTTGACTCAAGTGAAGGCGATCCCGACGCAGCGGCGCGGCATCTTTACGCCTGCGTGTTAATGAACGCGGACGGCTCGCTCTCGCGGTTCCGTCGGGCTCTCACTTATTATGTTGGCGAAATTGGAAAAGCGGACGGGGACCACGTTGCCTGATTTTCTGTTACTTATGCATGACGATCTGACTTCGCCCGAAGAGACGGCCGCTTGGGGTCCTTATCTTGCGGAGTTGCGTAAGGCGGGCGTGTTTGAAGGGGGTAGCAGCATCGGTAAGGGCGACAGTGTGCGCAAATCTGGTGCGGTAGCGCCGCCGGCGGCCATTGTCGGGTTTGTCCGAATTACCGCGCCGTCACTTGAGGCGGCGAAAGCCTTGGTTGCTGGCAATCCTGTCTATGAGGCGGGCGGCACAGTTGAAATCCGTTTGCTGGACGAGGGGTAGACTAATGGTTTTAACCCCGTCTTCACCCACATTGGCGCTAATGGAGATGCGGTGCGGGAGGGGCTTGACGCAGCGCAGCACGCGGGTTAGCGTAAGAATGTTGCTGATCGAGCAGTGAATGCGAAAGTTTGCATCAGAAGTGACCCAGATGTTGGTACTTATTTGCGGCGCCGTGGCCACCGGGGATTGACCCCCGGCGAAATGGCTGCGGCGTGACCAGGGCCCCCGACCGGGCCCTTTTTTGTTGGGCGGGAGATGGCGATGACTGATGAAATGAGTGGCGCCGAAATCGTGGTGCAAGCGCTGAAGGACCATGGGGTCACGCATA
>DMER01000241.1:17548-17984 GCA_003451645.1 Alphaproteobacteria bacterium
ACTGAAGGACCATAGGGTGACCCATATTTTCGGCTATCCGGGCGGCGCAGTCTTGCCGATCTATGACGCCTTGTTCGCGGCCGAGGGGATCGAGCACATCCTGGTGCGGCATGAACAAGGTGCGGCTCACGCGGCGGAGGGTTATGCGCGCTCGACGGGGCGGCCAGGCGTTCTGCTGGTGACATCGGGACCGGGCGCAACCAATGCCGTCACCGGGCTGACCGATGCGCTCATGGATTCCATACCCCTCATTTGCATCACCGGGCAGGTGCCAACCCATCTCATCGGCAATGACGCCTTTCAGGAGGCGGACACGGTGGGTATCACCCGTCCGTGTACGAAGCATAATTGGCTGATCAAGAATGTGGCCGATCTGCCGCGCATCATGCATGAGGCCTTTTATATTGCGACGGCCGGACGCCCCGGCCCTGTGGTC
>DMER01000241.1:18197-18475 GCA_003451645.1 Alphaproteobacteria bacterium
GGCCCTGTGGTCATTGACATCCCCAAGGATGTGCAGTTCAAGCGCGCGCCTTATGTGGGCCCGGGAAATATCACGCACAGAACCTATGCGCCCGCCAAAATGGGCGACCAGCGCCGGATCGAGCAGGCTGTGGCGCTGATGGCATCCGCCAAGCGGCCCGTGTTCTATACGGGCGGCGGGGTGATCAACTCCGGCCCGCGGGCGTCGGAACTTCTGCGCGAGCTGGTGCGGATGACGGGCTTTCCCATCACCTCGACCCTGATGGGGCTGGGCGCCTA
>DMER01000154.1:0-371 GCA_003451645.1 Alphaproteobacteria bacterium
AGGTCAAAGCGGGCTCTGACCTCTTCTATATTGCGGGCCAAGTGGGCCTGACGCCTGAGGATGTGCTGCCCGCCAGCCTTGAGGAGCAAGCCGAGCAGGCCTTTGCCAATATCGCGCGCATTCTGACGGCCGAGGGCATGACCGCGGCCAATCTGGTGAAATTGAACTTGTATATTGTGATGGGCCATCCAGCCGCGACCGTGCGCGCGGCCCGTATCAAGGCCTTAGGCGCCGATATCAAAGCGGCATCGACGCTCGTCTATGTGCCGCAACTGGTTGAGCCGAAATACCTCGTGGAAGTCGAGGCGGTCGCTGCGAGGTAGATTTGTTAGACGCGCTTTCTTGCGGCGAACCGGTATCCACTTCGCCGG
>DMER01000154.1:584-780 GCA_003451645.1 Alphaproteobacteria bacterium
GTATCCACTTCGCCGGAAAGCGCGTTAGCCTCACCAAGGCCGCGGTGGACGGCGGACGGGCTGGGTCACATCGAACTCGATGCGCAGATTGCGGCCAGCGCGGTTGAGCTCATAGGCAATCAGGCGGCCGGGCCGGACTTCCATGGCCCAGACATTTTGTGCGGCCTCTGGGCGGCCATTCTCGTTGAACAGGCGC
>DMER01000154.1:986-10215 GCA_003451645.1 Alphaproteobacteria bacterium
GAACAGGCGCACCGAAAAGGGATCGGTTGGGAATTCCTGCCGCGTCGGCGTGCCGGTGTTGATCGTCTCCCCGCCATACATGGTCATCTTCTCAGGCTGCCCATCGCGCTCGCGATGGTCGTGCTTGAGCGACAGGCCCGCGGGCGTTTTGGCGACGATCCAGGTCCGGGACCGGTTCTGACCCTGATGGAAGGGCATGCGGATTTCGCGGGCGTTGCATGAGCGGATGTCCAAGATCAACGGCTCACGGCGCATGGCGCTGTCGGCACCATCTTGGGTGACGACCTGGCCCGCATAGGCCTTTCCGCAATACTGGCTCAAGGCCGTGAAGAACTGGGCTTGAGCGGCGCGGCCGCCCCGGCGATCCACCACGGGCGGTGGAGGAGGGTACGCGCCAGGGCCTGCCGGGCCCCTGGGCGGTCCGTAAATAGATGGGTCGACACAACCGCTCAACAGCAAAGCTGCGATCAATACCCCAATGCGCACCACCATGGTACCCCCTTGGAAAGTCCCCGCAAATGTCCAATCAAAGCCGGGCGCGCACCCAGGCTCATCACCCTTGATGTCTCACGCGCCGGATTGAACAACAAGTGACCACGGCCACATTGTTCAATTGACAGGCTTGCCCACGAGCTTTGCCGCCAGGAAGGCCGCGATCGCTTCATTCTGAGCGTCGCGATTGACTTTCTTGGCAAAGCCATGGCCCTCATCCTTGGCCATCATGTACCAGGCATCAGCACCATTGGCGCGGATTGCCTTGAGCATTTGCGCGGCCTCCGACAAAGGAACCCGGGGATCATTAGCGCCTTGAATGATAAACATTGGCTTAGTGATCCGCGCTGCATTTGTTAGAGGCGAGATTTTTTCCTGGAAGGCGCGCATATCGGCGTCACGCTCATCGCCATACTCGACCCGGCGCAAGTCGCGGCGGTAGCCTGAGGTGTTCTCCAGGAAGGTGACGAAGTTTGAGATACCCACCGCTGAAATCCCCGCGACGACGCGGTCGGCATAGGTGATCATCACCGCATAGGCCATATAGCCGCCATAGGACCCGCCATAGACGCCCACGCGCTTGGCATCGAGATCGCGCTGCGTCGCGACCCAGTCGATCAAGGCGCCCATGTCCTTCACGCTGTCTTCACGCAGCTTGCCATTGTCGAGATTGACAAAAGCCCGCCCATAGCCCGTCGACCCGCGCACATTGGGGGCAATCACCGCGATGCCCATCTCCTTGGCCAGGAATTGGAAGAAGCCGCTAAAGCTCGGCCGGGTCTGCGACTCGGGGCCGCCATGGGGATAGAGGAGGACGGGGTGCGGCCCCGCCCCTTGCGGCTTGTACATATAGGCCTGGATCATCCGCTGCTTGCCATCGATCTGGTCGAAGGTCGGGTAAGAGATCAAGCTGGGCGTGATGAATTGAGAGCTTTGGATGCCGCCCGTCTCGCTCTCGGTCCAGCGGATCAATTTGCGGGCCGAAAGGTCCCAAACCCATACGTCCCCGGTGGTTGAGGCAGCCGACAGCGACAGCGCGAGTTTGGTCCCATCAGGCGAGAAGCCAAGGCCTGAAATGACGCCAAGGGGGAGGTCTGGGGCCGGAACAGAAGCCCCGGTTGCCGCGGAAATGATCCGGACCTTTGACGCCCCAGCCTCATTGAAGGAATAGGCGATCAGGCGCCCGTCGCGCGACTGACTAAAGGCTTCGACATCCCATTTGAGATCGCCCGACAGGATTGTCTTGGTGTTGGACGCCAAATCGATGCGGACCAGGCGGGCGAAATCGGAGTCCTCATCCGACACGGTCAGGATTGAGCGGCCATCGCGCGAGAACTCAGCGCCATCATAGGAAATCTGCTTGCTGGAGGGATTGACTTGCGTCTTTTGGCGGGTCTGCAGGTCCAGGACCCACAGATAGGACTCATTGACCGAGACGCCGCGGCTGATCAGCAATTTCGACTTGTCGGGCGAGAAGCTGCGTGGTGCCCAGGCCCCTTCATCCTCATAGACAAGGGCCGGTTCTTTAGGCGCACCGCCATCGGCCGTAAAGATTTGATAGCGGGGCGAGTCCTTGGTGGAGCGCGACCACGCCAGCCGCTCTCCATCGAGGCTGTAGACAGCGCTCGTGTTGCGCGACGTGCCATCGGTGAAACGGGTATAGCCGCCCGTTGCCTCGTCCATCAGATAGAGCTGGAAGTTTTCGTCACCACCTTTGTCTTTGGCGAACAGGATCGTGCGGCCTTGGCCGGGACGATAGCCACCGCCGGTGGGCTCTGGGAAAAAGGTCAACTGACGGCGCGCGCCCATAGGGGCATCGACCCGGTGGATCTGATTGGTTTCGCCAAAGCGGGTCGAGATCAGGATCGACCGCCCGTCCGGGGACCAACTGGAAAAGCTGGCGGCGCGGGTGTTGAGGTATTGCTGAATGCGGTCACGAATGCCTGCCGGCGTCTCGGGCACATTCTCGGTAACGAGATTGCCGCGCTCTTGACGCACAACGCCCGGCGCTTGGGCCATGGCTCCCTGGCAAAGAGCTAGCAGCGCGAACCCGGCGAGCAGCAGCGATTTCATGGAAGGTCCCCAGTCAATTGGAAAAGTGGCGGCACAAAGACGCGTCAGACACTGAATAACCAATAATCCGCCTGCAGGCAAATGCACGCCCGCCTTGTCATACCCCTGGTGAAGTAGCGGCACCCTCACCGCCGTCAAGGACTTGGCGCCACTCTTGCCGGTCTCGCCCCTGCACAATGCAGGGGCGTCTCACCATGGAACAACAAGGCGATATTGGACGGGCAAAGCCAAGCCGCAGCCGGGTCCTGCGCTTTGGGCCCGCGTACCTGAGGCTTCAGCGTTGGGGCTTGGGGCCAGGGGCGATCCTGCTGGCAGCCGCCTTGTTCTTCTACATTCTGCTCGCTTAAACGAAAAAGGCCGCCCGGACCGGCAAAGGTCCAGGCGGCCTGAAGAGCAGGTCGTGCTTTTAGTGCGTACCGGCCACGCCCGACGACGAACCGAAGTCGCGCTTGGCGGCAACGATGGTAACGGTGAAGCCTGCGACGACGTCAAGCAATGTCATCAGCATGAGCAGGAAGAAGACCGAGTTCGAAAACCCTTGGTTGGTGACGAACTGAATGATGCACACGACCGCCACTAGCATCGACAAGCCGTGATTGATGATCGAGGTGGAATCCGTCCGTGTCGACTTGACGATTTCGACGAACAGCAGCAGCAAGCTCAAGGCCAGGAACAGATCGGCGAACGACACGTTCCACGCATCGCCGGAAAACATGCCAATCGTGAAAATCGTCTCGTGCAGGCCCTGATCAACGGACACAACGCAGCCATCCATCTTCACGGCGTCGCCAGATTGTGTCTCAGTGTATTTGATGCGCTCGCTGGACGGGCTCATGACGCAGAGCGAGGTCTCCGGCGTAATCACGCGCGTGCCCATGAGGCCGGTGAACACCACAAAATTGTACAGCGCGAGCGGAATAAGGAGCAAAGGCATCACATTGAGCGAAGCAAGCATGAAACGTGTCTCCTGGCGAAGTAGTGGCCTGAATGTGTCAAGGCGCTGACGCTCCCCCCATGGGACGCCATTACGCTGCCAACTTACTATAAACTATCCTTTTGCGCATGCGGATTTGTGACGCCGGGTGCCGGCGGCTGTTGCCATTGCGCATCAGCGCGCAAAAACTGACGCTCCCGGTGCACGAGGTACAAGTTCCGGAAATATACAATCAGCCCAAGCATCTGCGCCAAGGTAAACACCAGATCGCGGCGATGGATCGCGTAAGACAAAGTCACGAGGCCGCCAGCGATACTAAAATACCAAAACTCAACAGGCAGCACGCTTTTTTTGGCCTTTTCGCTCTTCCACCATTGAATAAGGAACCTGGACATAAACAAGGCTTGGCCAATCAAGCCAACGCCCGCCCAGGCCATGTGATAGGGCGATTCATTGGGAATGAACTCGAGCAGGAACTTCCAGAGAGACTCCATGGCCAACCGTCTCACACGCTTATGAAGTTGAAGGGCTCGCACACATCCGTTCAGGTCTCGTCCACGCCTTGCAAGGCCCGCGCCCGCCGGGTGAGCCAATAGACACCCTGTATATCGCTCAGGGAAACCCACAAGCGGTCAAGGGTACCATATTTCGAGCGGCCTTTTTGCCGCGGCCGGTGATTAACGTCGTGATGGGCGATCTCGTAGCCCTCTCGCAAGACAAGGGCTGGCAGGAAGCGGTGCATGTGATCGAAATAGGGCAGGCGCAGAAACGCTTCCCGCGCGAACAGCTTTAGCCCACAGCCCGTATCGCGGGTACGGTCTTGGAGCAGCCAGCCACGCACCCCATTCCCGAACTTGGACGCATAGCGTTTCATAAAATTGTCTTGCCGGGTCCGCCGCTGGCCAGCAACCATACCGAAGGGCTTGGCGCTCGCAGGCGCCCGCCGCCGCCACTCAGCCAGCAATGCGGGAATATCGGCCGGATCATTCTGGCCATCCCCGTCCAGGGTCGCGACCAAAGTACCGCGCGCTGCCATCACCCCGGTCCGGATAGCGCGGCTCTGGCCACAATTGTTGCGGTGTTTGAGGACTCGCAATTCTGGCGCCTCGACGCGTGCGGCGAGCAATTCCTGGACGGTCGCATCGCTGCTGCCATCATCGATGAAGATGACCTCAAAGGCGACGGTTCCCCGCAAAGCTGCCACGATTTCGCGCAACAAGGGGACCGCATTGCCCGCTTCATCCTTGACCGGGACGACGACACTCAATTCAACCGTCACTTTTTAGTCCTTAACGTCAGGAGAGATGTAGCGGACCCGCATGATTTTGTTCGGACCGCTTGCCTAAACTCAGGAAACGGCCTTATAGCCTCAAGTGAGGACTGTCTCCAAGCCCGAATGGTCGCCCTGGTTCAGGGATTGCGGGGCTGGGGTATGTGTTAAGCTGTTGGGTAGGGTTGCAAATCGCCATGGCAATGCCAAGAACGCTATCGGACACAGTGGTTGACGGGCCGTTAGGGGCGCTGCTGCGGTATCCGCGGGTTTTCCTGGCGCTGTTTTGCTTGATCCTGTTCACGCCGGGGCTCACGAGCCTGCCACCGCTTGACCGCGATGAGAGCCGCTACGCCCAAGCGACCAAGCAGATGATGGAGACGGGCGACTTCATCGAAATCCAGTTCCAGGAAGAGGCGCGCAACAAAAAGCCGGTCGGCATCTATTGGATGCAGTCGCTTTCGGCCTCGGTCTTTTCTTCAGCCCCGTTCACCGAGATTTGGGCCTATCGGATCCCCTCGGTGATTGGAGCGATCTGCGTCGTATTGTTGGTTTTTGGGCTGGGAGAACGCTTGTTCGACCGGGAGACGGGGTTGGCGGCCGGCGGCATTATGGCGGCCACCTTGCTCTTGATTGGCGAGGCCCATATCGCCAAAACCGATTCCGTGCAGCTCGCGTGCATCGTGGCAGCGCAAGCCATGTTCGCGAAATTCTATTTCGCCGACCGCTTTGGTGAACCAAGGCCCGGATGGGCGTGGTCCTGGGCGCTGTGGGGCGCGGTCGGTTTGGGCATCCTGGTCAAAGGACCGTTGACGCCCTTTTTCTGCGGTATGACGGTCGTAGCTCTCTCCCTGTGGGAGCGCCGTTTCGGCTGGATTTGGCATACACGGCCGATCTTCGGGTCCGGGATCATCATTTTGATCGTCTTGCCGTGGCTGCTCGCGATCATGCTTGTCACCAAAGGTGAGTTCCTCGAAGAGGCGTGGGGCCGCGACTTTGCGGGCAAAATTGTGTCAAGCCAGGAAGGCCATTGGGGCCCGCCGGGCTATTACCTGGGACTGTTGCCTGCTACGTTCTGGCCAGGCTCGTTATTCTTGGTGCCTGCAGCCATATTCGCCTGGGCTAACCGGGCTGACCCTGTGATGCGTTTCTTGATCGCCTGGGCCGTTCCTGCCTGGATCGTTTTGGAACTCATGTCGACCAAGCTGCCGCATTATGTGCTGCCACTTTATCCCGCCTTGGCATTGCTTTGTGCGGGCGCTGTCGTCACAGGCATGCGCCAAGGTGGTATGATTTTCAGCCACATCACCGCAAAGATCGGCATCGCGGCGTGGTTGCTCGTCACCTTGTGTATTGCCTTCGTCCTGTTGGTGTTTGTTCCAGCGGAATATGGGGCCGGGACCGGCTTGTTCCTCTATGCTTTGCTGCTGCCTGTGTTGCTGTCTGCAGGCTTTGCTGCCTATTTCCTGTTTCAACAGGACGCAGGCCGCGCGCTCGCCGCGGCCCTCATCAGCGCAACAGTCCTGGCGGTCGCAGCCTTGGGTGCAGCGGTCCCCCGCCTCGATCAGCTCAAGCTCAGCCCACGCGCCGCGGAGCTCGCAGCGTCGGCTGGCGCCACCGCCAACCGGGGAGAGAAGCTGGCCATTGCGGGTTACGCCGAGCCGAGCTTCGTGTTCCTGGCTGGGACCAAGACCACGCTGACGACCCCTGAAGGGGCGGCGCAATTCTTGATTGACCATTCCAACAGCTTCGCTCTGATCGACAAGGAAACGGCGGATGCCGGATTCCGAAAGGTCCTGACCGCCAAGGGCTATACGCCGGAAGCCTTGGGGCAAGTGAGCGGGATCAACTATTCCAAGAACCGGAAAATTCAGTTGACGCTGTTCCGGTTGCGCAAGTCGGATAACTGACACTGAACCAACGCATCACGCCTTGGGATAGGTGGCTCCGCAAGACCGGCATCACCGGGGCGGACGGCTGGTTCCTGCATGTGCTTTTGGTGGCGTTGTTGGGCTTGCTCGCAGCGCGCCTTTCCATTCTGTGGGCGACGCCCTTAGAACTAGGCCCAGATGAGGCGCAGTACTGGTTTTGGAGCAAGACGCCTGCCTTTGGCTATTTCTCCAAGCCGCCCATGATCGCCTGGGTCATCGGCTTGACGTCAAGCTTGTGCGGCGATGCGGAGCCCTGCGTCAGGATGGGCGCGCCGCTGATCCATGCCTTGACCGCATTGGGCGTTTATGTCCTGGCACGCACGCTCTATGACCCACAGATCGCGTTATGGGCGGGTCTGACCTTTGCGCTGTTGCCAGGCGTCAGCCTGTCGTCCTTGCTCATCACCACCGATGTGCCCTTGCTGCTCTTCTGGGTTTGGGCGCTCGTCGCCACTGTGCATTTGCTGGAGCGGTTTAGTTGGAGTTGGGCGGCCGTGTGGGGTCTGGCAGTGGGACTGGGCCTCCTGGCGAAATACGCCATGGCCTATGTGTTCGCAGGCGTCTTCTTGGCGGCCTTGTTGACGCAAACACCCTGGCGGCAGCTCCTGCGGCTGGATTGGTTGCTTGGCGTTGGCATCGCATTCGCCTTGCTAGCGCCAAACGTGATCTGGAACATCCAGAATGGTTTCGCGACTGTGCGCCACACGGCCTCCAACGCGAATTGGCAGGCGGAGACCCTGTTCAACATTGGCAAGCTTTTGGAGTTTGTGGGCGGACAATTCGCATTGCTGGGGCCCATCATTGCGGGTCTGTTTGTTGCGGGGCTGGTCTGGGGCTGGTACCGGCGCGGACCTCATTCCCAGCTGCGGGCCGATATGGTGTTGCTCGCCTTCTCCTTGCCCGTGTTGATTGTCGTCACCACGCAAGCGTTCATCTCGCGCGCCAACGCCAATTGGGCGGCGGTGGCCTTGGTCCCCATCTGCGTTTTGGTGGCAGCCTGGGCGTGGCGGCTGGGCTATCAACGCTGGCTGTTGGCAGGCATCGGGCTCAACGCGCTTCTGGGCGCCATCGTGGCAGTCATGGCAGTGTCACCGGCAGCAGTCGCCGCACTCAACCGCCATAACGACGTCAAGCGCTTACGCGGCTGGTCTGAGCTTGGCACGCAGATCATGGTGCGCGCGGACAGAGGTGGCTTCAGTGCGGTCCTGTCCGACGATCGCGAGGATATGGGAAGCCTGCTCTATTATGGGCGGGCCTCGCGGGTTGAGGTGCGCAGTTTCGTACCCGCGACGGGACCCAATTACGAGTATCACTTGTCGAGGCCGCTTGCCGCCATGAGCGACGGCCGGGTGCTTCTGGTGACGCGTCAGGGCGATGTGAGTGCCATCACGGCGCGCTTTGCGAGGGCCGAAAAGTTGGAGAGCTTGACCGTCTCTTTAGGGGGCAACAAGACGCGCACCGTGCACCTCTATGCGCTGGAGGCGCCATTTACGCCTGCTTGGCGGCCATGAGATTGCGGTCAGGTAAGCGTTGGGCGCTGCGCCTCAATGCCCAGCCGATGCTCACGCCATACGATAAACAGGCCCGCTGCAATGACAATCGCGGCCCCGATGAAGACGATTGCTTGCGGCCATTCTGAAAGGAAAAGCCAGCCAAAGATGAGAGCCCATAGCATGGCCGCATAGTCAAAGGTCGCAATCGTCGAGGCGGGCGCGTAAACATGGGCTTGTGTCATCAGCAACTGGCCAAGACCGCCAAACAGGCCCACCATGACCAAGACACCCAGATCGGACCAGCCGGGTGTGACCCAAACAAAGGGCAAGCTCACGAGACCCAACGTTGCAGCGGTCAATTGGAAGTAAAAGGCGATGACAACGCTGGGTTCCTGCCCGTTCCCTGGCGCGCTCATGCGGCGCAGAAAGATCATCGCGAAGGCGGCACTGACAGCGCCCAACAAACAGAACACAGCACCGAGCAGGCTTTGTGAGCCCTGACCCAAATGGGGGATAAGCATGAGCACGACGCCGCCAAACCCCGCAGTGACGGCAGCCCAGCGATAGATCTGGACCCTTTCGCCCAGCAGCAAGACGGCGAGGACGACCGTGATCATGGGCGCGGCAAATCCTATCGCCGTGGCATCGGCAAGGGGCAGGAGCACCAGCCCAGCAAAGCCAAAGACCATGGCCGAGGTGCCAGCCCCCGAGCGCAAGGCATGCGCGCCCAAGCGTTGGGTGGCGAGGCTGCGCCAGGTGAGGCCGCTCCAATACAAGAACCCGAAAATGGGCAGCATGGCAAAGGCACTGCGGAAAAAGACCAATTGTCCCGCCGAATACCGCTCGCCCAGAAGCTTGATGAGCAAGGCCATGACCGAAAAGGCGAGCGTGGCGGCAAGCTTGAGTGCGATGCCTAAGAGGGGGCCGTGGGAGAACATAAACGTCGCTCTAGCAGGGAATTTTTCGAGACGGTAGCGCCCTACAACCACCCCCGCCATTTGAAGAAATAATACGGTACCACGGCCGAAAGCACCAT
>DMER01000154.1:10415-10863 GCA_003451645.1 Alphaproteobacteria bacterium
CAGCAGCGCGAGCGGATAGCCCAGCATCCATTTGAGTTCGGGCATCACGTCGAAATTCATCCCATATACGCTGGCGATGAGGGTGGGCGGCAGGAACACGGTGGCGGCCAGCGACAGGATCTTAATGATCCGGCTCTGCTCGATATTGACGATGCCCAGCACGGCATCGAGCAGAAAGGTGATCTTGTTGGACAGATAAGAGGCGTGATCGGACAGCGATTGCACGTCGCGGGTCATGATTTTTAGATGCCCCTTCATCTCCTTGTTCTGCTTGGTCTCCAACGCTTGCGTCATAAAGGTCAGCATCCGCGCAAAGGAGACGAGGCTCTCGCGCGCCTTGGAGGTCAAGTCGTTGTGCTGTCCCAGACGGACCAAGACCTTTTGATAGTCGACATTGCCGCGCTTGGGGTCTGAGCGGAAAATTTCCTTGGAGAGTTGATCGATCTCC
>DMER01000154.1:11054-17141 GCA_003451645.1 Alphaproteobacteria bacterium
CTTGGAGAGTTGATCGATCTCCCCGCCAATGCGCTCGAGCACATCGGCTGTACGATCGATGACCGCCTCAAGAAGACCGGCGAGGATGATGTCACCCTTGCCCCACATGCCAGCCTGGCGCTCTGCGCGGGCGGCAAAAGTGGCAAAGGGTTGCGGTTCGGTATAGCGCACGGTCAGCAAACGGTCGCCCTTGAGCACAAAGGAGATGGGCTGGCATTCGGGCTGCGCCGTGTCGGTGCGCGACATGACGAGCGCGGTCATGAACACGGCGCCATCTTCCTGGTAAAGTCGGCTGGAGACCTCGATCTCGTCCATGTCCTCGCGCGTTGGCGGCTCCAGATGCATGAGCTCGCGGACCGCCTCCCGTTCTGCAGGGCCCGGACTGATCATGTCGATCCAGAGCGCTCCCGCTGGGATGTCGAACGCCGTTTCCACGGGCGTTTGCGTCTCCAAACAACGCTTCAGGCAATTGTCGCGGGTCGCGTGAACTTTGAGCATGCGCTGATCCGAGGCTTGGGCTGGGCGCGGGGGCGTGTTGAACAGGCATGAAACCCGCGTGGTGTTGCGTCCATAAAGCACGGGCGTGCCGGAAACGGAAGCCAAAGACAACGCCCGGTTTTAACACCGCATTAAGCACTTGGCTTCTATCGCTGGTGGCACAAGCGCGCACCGCTGAGTCTGCGGCGATTTGAAAGACATGTAACGAGGGAAGCTGTTCGATGAGCCTGTTTTCGGGTCTGAGCAATGTCAGTCTGAAGTACAAATTCGCGGGGCTTCTGCTCTTTTTCGGAGTGGTGCCAGCCTTGGCGCTTTTTGGCTTGTTCAAATCCCTGGAGCCGCAGCTGCAGGACAAAACCCAACGCCAGATGCGCGATATCGCAATCTCGGTGATGGATGCCTATGACCGCACCTTGTTCGAGCGGTATGGCGATGTGCAGGCCTTCGGTCTTAATGCAACGGCTCACGATCCCGCCAACTGGCGTCGCCAGGACGCGGCCAATCCGCTGATCGTGGCGATGAACAACTATGTGAAGACCTACGGCATCTATTCGCTGACCTTGATGGTCGACACACAAGGCAAGGTCCTGGCGGTCAACACCAAGAACCCCGCAGGAACGGCGATCGAAACGAGTTCGGTCTATGCGCTGGACTTCTCTGGGGTGAGCTGGTTCAAGCGCGCGATCGCGGGCGACTTCACCAAGAGCCAATCCTTGTCTGGCACGGTGGTAGAGCAGCCAACTGTCTCGAACCTTGTCTCTCAGATTTACGGCAATGACGGTTTTGTGGTGACCTTTGCGGCACCTGTGCGCAACGCAGCGGGAGAGCTGATTGGGGTCTGGGCGAACTTTGCCGACTTCGCCTTCCTGGAAGAGATCGCTGCGACGAACTTCCAGCGCCTGAAGAGCAATGGCTTCGAGAATGCCGGCGTCTTGGTTATGGACCCCAGTGGAACGGTCATTGTCGATTATGAAGCTAAGACGCTGGACGGCCGGCCCTACAAACGCGACGTAAGGGCGATGGCCGAAACCAATCTGGTCAAAGAGGGCGACAAGGCAGCCCTCGCGGCCCAGAAAGGCGAGACTGGTTTCGTTGAGGATTTCACCGCCGGCTCGAAGGAACTTATGGTGACGGGCTATGCCCGCTCCGCAGGATCGCTTGGCATGCCGGATTTGGGCTGGTCGGTTATTGTCACTGCGCCGACCTCTGAGACTTATGCGACGCTAAACGCCCTATCCTCCAGCATGATGTTGGGGACATTGGTGTCCGCCGCGCTGACGCTGCTGCTGGGCTATTACATTGGCGCCTGGACCGCCGCACCCATCAAGGCTGTCGCGGAGACCATGAATAAAATCGCGCAAGGCGATGTCAGCATGGACCTGGCGCCGCGCGGGACCGATGAGATCGGTCAAATGACCTCCGCGCTCGTAACGCTGAGGGACAAGGTAGCCGATGCCTATCGCTTGAAGCGGATGGTCGATGACATTCCAACCGGGATCATGACGGCGGATGCGAAGGACAATTTCAAGATCAACTACATGAACACGGCCTCCCGCCAGATGCTCAAAGCCATCGAGCAGTTCATCAACCGCCCTGTCGATCAATTGATGGGTCAGTCCATTGATGTCTTCCACAAGGACCCGCAACGCATTCGCACTATCGTCTCCGATCCGGCGCGCTTGCCGCACTTCGCCAAGATCAAGATCGGCAATGAGATGTTGGACCTGCGCATTTTCGCTGTGCGCGATGCGAACGGAAATTATGCCGGCCCCAGCTTGAATTGGCAGAACATCACCAAGCAGCTCAAGATCGCGGACGAGTTTGAAACAAGCGTCAAAGGCGTGGTCGACGCGGTGGCCTCGGCCGCGACCGAACTGCAGGCCTCTTCGCAATCGATGACGGCAACCGCGGAGGAGACCTCGCGCCAAACGACGACCGTTGCGGCGGCTTCTGAAGAAGCGACTGCGAATGTACAGACCGTAGCCTCCGCGGCAGAGGAATTGTCCGCCTCGGTCATGGAAATCTCGCGCCAAGTGGTCAAATCGGTGCAAATCGCTGGCGTCGCGGTCGAAGAGGCACGCAAAACCGATGCGACGGTTCAAGGCTTGGCCTCGGCTGCACAAAAAATTGGCGATGTGGTCAAGCTGATCTCGGACATTGCCGGCCAAACCAATCTCTTGGCGCTCAATGCCACTATTGAGGCGGCCCGTGCGGGAGAGGCCGGTAAGGGCTTCGCCGTTGTGGCCTCCGAGGTCAAGAACCTCGCCAACCAGACAGCGCGCGCGACCGATGAAATCACGAGCCAGATCGGTGCAATCCAGTCCGCCACGCAAAACGCCGTGGATGCGATCCGCTCGATCGCCACGACCATCTCTGAGATGAACCAAATCTCAACGGCCATCAGTGCGGCTGTCGAAGAGCAAGGCGCCACGACCAAGGAAATCGCTCGCAATGTGGCCGAGGCGGCCGCAGGCTCGGCCAATGTCGCCGAGACAATCTCTGGCGTCAGCCGCGCCGCCAGCGAGACGGGCATGAGCGCCGGCCAGGTCCTTCATGCCTCTGGCGATTTGTCGCGTCAGGCCGAACGCTTGCGCCGCGAAGTGGATAATTTCTTAGGGTCGGTCCGCAACGCGGTCTGAGGTGATGGCTGGCGGTCACTGAGGTTGCAGCCAGCGGGCCCAATGCGGGCCCGCTGCTTTTTTCATGGGATTTTCTGAGCGAGCCGTGCTAAGCGGCGGCCAGTTGACTGCTTCGTTGCAACTTTGCGGAGATTGTACTCATGGAAGTTGGTGATCTTTTCAGCTTCGACAAAATGATCGCACCAGCGATCGTGAAGCCCCTCTATTGGATTCTGCTGATCCTGATCGTCCTGTCGGGAGTGTGGGGTATCGTGACCGGCTTCTTCTGGTTCGCCAATGACTACGACTTTTGGCAGGGCATGTCGGTGATGTTCGGCTCGATCATTTGGATCGCGCTAGCGGTGCCTTTGCTGCGCATCGCTGCAGAGCTGACGCTCGTGCAGTTCGAGGTGCGTGAGAAGCTCAAGAACGCCGAAGCCGCGCCCCAGCAGCTGTCGTAAGGGCCGCGCGCGCCTCTACCAGCTCACTTGGCTGCGGGCGGCTGTGCCGCCCGTCTCGAGGCTGTTCTCGAACTCCTGGAACAAATCAAGCGCATCCTCAGCTTCGATTCTGAGCAAGGCGGCGTCCGGGAACTTGAACCGCCAATAGGTGATCACATGCATGATGGAGCCGAGCTTGTTGCCGAGCTCTAGGAACATGGCAGGCGAATTCAGCAGAAATTCGCGAAACGCCATCGGCCGCGCCTTCTCCGTCAAATCGCGGAATGAGCGGTCATACGTATTGAGCGCCTCGCGCACAAAGCCCTGAAGGCCTGCGATGTGCTTGATGATACGCTCCCGGCTGGTGACGAGATGCGCCTCGGTCCGCCGGTCGGCATGGGCGAACTTTATTTGGGTGATGTCGCGGATGGTGCGCGCGATGCGCAATTGGGCGTCGGAATAGACCCATTTGTAATAGAGGAAGCCCTTCCAGGCGAAAATGCCCTCGGAATATTGCTCGCCTGACAATTGCAACGTTTCGCGCAATGGCAGAAGGCTCTCCGTGTTCTCGTCGGAGAGAAGCTTGGCCGCCATCATCTCGGCCATCTGGGCGCTGTGCGCGCCGCCACCAAAAGCGAGCTGGACCAGGGTGGCGATCTCCCGGCTGACATAATCGGTCATGCGGCGGATATCGGCTTCCGAAATGTCGAAGTAGCACAGCGCGGGCTCGATCCCCTGACGCCGCAATCCCTCGCGCATGAGGAATGGGTCAAGCGAAGGCAAATCATCCAGCGTCTTAAGCGTCCGCCGATCAGAATCCATTTCCGCCAGCGTGACTTCGTCGCCGACAAAGTCCCGCATGACATTTTCGATGTTGCGCTGTTCGGCGAAGAAATAAGTCCCGCCCAGGCTCAAATCGCTGGCGGCAAAGGGGAAAATGACCTTGGTGGCCGTGGAGCGGCGTTTCTCGAAATTGTCAGCCTCGCCGCCACGCAAGGTGTGCTTGATCAAGATAGCGCGGTTCAGCCTGCGGCTTTTGAACAAGGGCCATTTGTTGTAACCGGCCGTCTCGCCGAAACGCTCATGGGCCACAAGCAGGTTTAAGATGCGCGACGTCGATCCGCTCGACCGGATTAACGCAAGATTTCGCTTGCCTGAACTTCGCGACATGACGCCCCCAAAAGCCCCGGTAATCTGCCGCAATTCGTTTGAGATTTGGTTAGGGCGGGCAGGGCGCTTGATCAACTTTGGCCCTTGGGTGTAGGACTGAGGGGATTGTGCACTGCAACATGGATAGGCCAAACTGATGAACGCGCCGATGACCGCTGGGACCCCTTTCGCGCCGACAGAGGCGTCCAGAGATGCCTTTCATGAAGTGATCGCGCTTTTGGATCTGGAGCCCATCGAAGTGAATGTGTTCCGCGGCGTGAGCCCCAAGGACCGGCATCAACGGGTCTTTGGCGGGCAAGTGCTGGGTCAGGCTCTCGTGGCCGCGTGCCGCACTGTCGAGGGACGGGTGGCACATTCGCTCCACGCTTATTTCATCCGCCCAGGCGATCCCAGGGTGCCCATTCTTTATGAGGTGGACCGCAGCCGCGACGGCCGCAGCTTTACCACGCGCCGCGTCGTGGCGGTCCAGCATGGCGAGCAGATCTTTCATATGTCGGTAAGCTTCCAAGTGCCGGAGGATGGCTTGGAGCACCAATTCCCGATGCCCGATGTGCCGGCACCCGAAGACCTGCCTTCGGAGCAGGAACGCCGTGCGGCCATCGCCCACAAACTCCCGCAAAAAGCGCAAGAATGGATCCACAAGCCACGCCCCATCGAGGTACGGCCGGTCGAGGATCAAGACCCGCTGAACCCGGAGAAAATGCCGCCCGTCCAGCATGTCTGGTTCCGCGCCAATGCGCCGGTCCCCAACAAGATCGAGTGGCAGCAATGCGTGCTGGCCTATGCGTCCGACATGACGCTGCTGGACACATGCCTTCTGCCACATGGGATCAACTGGTATTCCGGGCGCCTGCAATCGGCGAGCCTCGACCACGCCATGTGGTTTCACCATCCCTTCAAGGCGGATGAGTGGCTGCTCTATGTCCAAGACAGCCCCGCCTCGTCAGGAGCGCGCGGCCTCAACCGCGGCATGATCTTCACCCGCGAGGGCAAGCTTGTCGCGTCGGTCATGCAGGAAGGGTTGATCCGTTTGCGGACAGATGATGCGCCGGGCTGACCGTCCTGCTGGTATTTCGCAAACCTTGCTGCGAGCTTCGCGCGTTAGGATATGATTTACCTGAATGCGCGCACAGGATGTATTTTCGACTTTCTTCGCCTGTTAACCATTTGGTAACGAATTGGGGCTTAGTCTGAAGACCTCGAAGCGCGGTTCCCCCCAAATCGCCGCGCTTCTGTCCCCCGCCGGGCGAGCTGCCCCCCCAAACCAGCTCCTCGGCAATTCGAGGCGGTCTCAGGCAACCCCCAAGGCCTGGCGTAACGGGCGAGAGTGAACCCAGCACTCTCGCCCCCGCCTTCCTCTC
>DMER01000154.1:17352-19801 GCA_003451645.1 Alphaproteobacteria bacterium
AACCCTCCCCCCCCCGCCTTCCTCTCCGGACAGCAGAACCTATTCGCCAGCGAGCCGCTGTTTCTGCATGTCTCCTGCGCGCGCCAGGGCTTGCGCAATATTGCCAAGGCGCTCAATGGCTTGGAAGACGGTCTGGATCGCCGCATCAGCATGGGCATCGGCGGAGCGCAAATCGGAGGTAAGGCGGCCATCGCCTGCCAAACCGTCCAGGGCCTCAGGCTGCTCGCTCATGGCCAAACCTGCGAGGCTCTCGGCCCGTGCCTCCAGATCAGCGATGAGGTCGGACAGGCGCTGGATCTCGACGGCGGTTGATTCGATCGTGTCGACGATTCGCGGCCGGGGAACGACGTCTTTGGGAGCCTCCATCGCTTCGACGGTGTCGAGTTCAGCCATCAGGCTCCGCGCTGAGGCGGCCAAAGTCGCCAGGCCATCCTCGGTCGCGGCTTCAGGGGCGCGCAGGCCTCGCGCCAAATCGGTTGCGATCCGCTGAACATCGGCCAAGACGGGGCTGAGCTGCGCGCACTCGTTGTCAAGGCGGTCCGCCAATTCGACCAGACTAGGCACGGCATGATCAGTGTCCCCGGCATCATGTGCATGCGCCAAGGCCTCCAGGATATCTTGGGCGATCTGCTTGATCGCGCCAAGCTCATGTCCCGCCGCCAAGCGAACCTCTTGCGCAATCGAACCCAACCTGGCCAGCATCTCCGATGCCGCGATGGGCAAAGACCCCGTTTGAATGGCGCGCAAATTGCGCACAGTGCCGGACATGGAATTGATCTCCAAAGATTGAGGTGTTTCGCCGGCTTGATCGCCCGCCTTTTGCACGAGCAGGGTTTGCAAACCGTGAACGGCCGTTAGAACCTGGCTCAGGTCGACACCTGGTGCGCCATGGGCGGTCTCCAGCGAGGCCCGCGCAATGCGCAGATCCTCAAGAGCTTGGCTCAAAGTCTGACGCAAGGCAGCACTTTCCTTGGCATTGGCGCGTGCCTGTTGTCCCGCTTCGTCGAGTGCCAAGCCAAAGCGCAGCTCGGCTTGCTGGGACCGGCTCTCGATATCCTTGGCCGCACTGCCCAACCTGCGCGCCGATTCCTCGATAGTCGAAGATAGTTGCACCGCCGAGGCACTGAGGCTTTCGGTGAGTTGATCGACAGACGTCAATCCTTTGCCGATTCGCTCCTCCATCAAGGAAAGCGCAGCATTCAATTGCAGTCCAGCATTTTGGACAAGGCCGATGGCCTCCGTTGTCTGGCTGACGGCCTGGGTTGAGAAGGACGAGACCGAGGTCTGATTGGCGCGCGCATCTTGGGCCGCCATACGCAAGCCTTCCATAGCGGCCGTGAACTCAGCAAGCGCTGTGGTGGCGGGCTCGCTCAGCTGCGCCGTTGTGGCGGTCAATCGCTCGCCCTGGAGGGTCAAACCTGCCGCGAACTGGGCGATCTGCGCATCGGTTACGGCACTGGACATGGGCATTGCGGGGCCTGCCGTACGGATGGCCTCCACGGCGCTGCGGACCTCATCGCCGGTGTCTTGCTTGAAAGACGCGATCTCGGTCTTTAGGTCAGCCAGAAGGTTGACGGCATCACTCAGTTTGGCGGCCTGCTCTTGCGCCGCACGCATTGTAGCGCCCGAGGCCTCAGTGAGGTTTTGCGCCCGGCTCTCGAACGCAGCGACCGCCTTATTCAGATCTTGGCTCAGGGCCTCAGGCAGTCCTGCTGTGAAGGGCTCTACAGCCGCGCCAGCGGTCAGGACCAAAGGCGGGGCTGCTTCTGCTTGCAAGCGCTGCAAGCTCTGCGCAATGACGCCAAATTCATCTTGACGGCCAACACCCCAGATCGGCCGGTTGGTTTGTCCGGCAGCCGCCGCGCTAGCGCTCAATGAAAGCTGCCGTAAAGGCTGCATGACTTTGCTGCTAAAGAACCCCATGAGCAGGAGATAGGACAGAACCAGTGCGCTCACGACGCCCGCAATGATCCAATGTGTCCAGGCCGTGATGTCGCTCAAGACATTGAGGCGTGCGCCTTGCACTTTCTGGCGGAGCCGCAAACCTTCTTGCTTGATCGCGGCATATGTTGTTTCCAGTGATTCTGGGGTCGGCCGCGCGCTGGCTTGAGACAGGGTGTCCGGGGCTGCGGTTGCAATGGAATACTGGCCGAGCAAGGCCCGCAGTTCCGCAAGAGTGCTGGCGTCCAGCCCTGCAGCCGGCGCCAATTTGAGGAGCTCCTCAACATCCTGCTTGGCGCGTGCGACCAAATCAGCCGCGGATTGTGCAGCTGCGGGATCGCTGCCCAAGAAATTCTGGCGGTACGCCTTGAGAAATCCCGCATAGCCGAGGCTTGTCTCGACACGGTCCAGCAAAGCAACCGCGCGCGCAGGCCCGCCGCCGGCGCCCGCCGATTGCTGATGCAGCTGCGCGACGTAGCCCGCGCCGAAGGCACCCGCCACGACGGCG
>DMER01000154.1:19993-22418 GCA_003451645.1 Alphaproteobacteria bacterium
CCGCGCCGAAGCCCCCCGCCACGACGGCGGCAAGCACGATAAAAGCTGCGAGGACTAACAGGGTCCGGGCATGCGTGACGATGGACTGCACAGGGCCTACTCGCGCATAAGAGATTGCGGCAGGGCGATTAGCCCGGCCCAGAAATCAGCAAGGGGCTGGCCGCGCAATCCTGCAACGACGCCGCCCCTCCCGCCTCTCTATACTTGAGATTGCCCCTCGAAGGAAAGTGCGAAGGGGTTAACGCCTGCTCTAAAGCCGGTCCACCGAAACCGACCGTCGCGGCTTGGCATAGAATTCGTCCGTCGTCGTCGCACCGCTCGTTAAGAACATGCCGTAGGTCGATGTGTAGGTGTAACTCACCTCAGTAAAGATTACGCTCATGCCGGGCGTCACGGTGCCGGCGGGCACGGAGATCGCGGAACCTTCAGCACGTGGCGACGTATTGAGCGCATCGCTCCACGCCACCGTCGTATCACCGGAGGCATCGGCGACGATGGAGCTGACCCGCACCCAGCCATTGGCCGGATTAAAGGGCTCCAAGATCGCGCGGGCGCAGCCCATGATGTTGTTCATCTCGGTGTCGTCAATGGCGGTGTCTTGCGCGACCAGATCCGCTATTGACGAGGCCACCGTCGTCATGCGTGACGAGGCCTGGAGCCAGGTCGACAATTCGCCAATCCCGAAGAATGTCATCACCATCGCGGGCAGGATGAGAGCGAACTCCATGGCCGAAAGGCCGGAGGCGTCCTTGCCAAAGCGGTTTAGGGGCACAAGCTTTCTGATCATCGGGGTCACTCTCACTACATTAGGGCAAAAGGGCGCCAAAGGGCTCGTTGCGGAAAGCAACCGAGGTGGAGAGCAAGCGCGAGCCGCCGCTCATATTCTCAAGTGCCTCGCCGAACACCGGCGTCAGCATGGGCCAGGCATAAAAGATACGTACAAGGACGATATCGCCAGCGGTCCCGGGATTGAACTGGAAGTTGCCCGTCAAATTGCCGTTCCCGTCAAGCGCGGCGGGGAAGTCGATGTCATTGAAGGACTGGAACACGCGCACATCGATCGCCAGTCTTTCGTCGCAATCGAGCAGCATGTTGATCTCGTCGCAGACCATCTGGCGAAACTGCGCCTCGGTGACCCCGTTGGCCGTCACCTCACCCGTGCGAATACGGCGGGCCGATTGGTTGATGCCATTATCGAGGGTCGAGGTGGCAAAGAACATTAGCCCGAAGTCGAGCGCGGCCGTGAGCAGAATGAAGAACGGCAGGGCCACAATCGCGAACTCAACGGCCGCCTGCCCGCGATTGTCGCGAGCGAACCGGCGATACCGCGATAACAACAACCCGGTCACGGGCATCATAGGCTGCACTCCCCAATTCATCATGGTGCGGAGTACCCTTACAGCCGCACCTTCAACTTCAACGTCCATCTAGCACGACAATAAACGCAAATATAGATAGAAATGTATAGTAACAATAATGGCCACTTACTCGCATCTCTTGAATTAACTTCAATATTTATATGTCTTGTATACTCATTTAATTCAAATAAATTGGCCCTTTTTACGCGGTGTTAAAGCGCTTGAGGCTCAATTACCGATCGGAGCCCGCCTTTGTGGATGCAGCGCTGACCGGGGCGCTGGGCTTCATGGTGTCCCTGCTTGGGACAACCGGTGTGCTGTGAGGATGAAATGAGCAAGTTCAAGGCCGTCAGCAGCCTCAAGACGACCATGTGCGGCTGGACGCAACGTGTGTTAGCGGTGGTCTGCGGTTTCACACTCGCGACCTCCGGCAATGTCACGATACTCTATGGGCTTTGTTTGGTGCCCACCATCGCGGCGGTCGGTGCTGCGGTTGACATGGGGCAGGCGGTCGTCGTGCGCAAACGGCTCAGTCAGGCGATCGACGCGGCTGGCCTTGCGATTGGCGCCACGCCGGGTCTGACGGCGGAGGAAATCCAAGAGCGCGCGCAATTGTTCTTCAGTGCCAATTATCCGGCCACCGCGCTGGGCGACACGCTGAGCCTGATTGCCACGCAGTCCGGCAACATCGTCACGCTGACCGCTAGTGCCTCGGTCGACACTGCGTTCTTAGGCATCCTCGGCATTGAAAAGGTCGATGTGAGTTCGGTGGCCGAAATCGTGCGCGAAACGCGCGGCCTCGAAGTGGCAATGGCGCTCGACAACACCGGCTCCATGGCGGATGACGGCAAGATTGGTGCCTTGAAAACGGCCATGACGGATCTTATCACCATTCTCTTCGGTGACAGCGCCAATCCAGAGAAGCTGAAAATGGGTATTGTGCCCTTCTCTGAGACTGTGCGGTTGAACACCACGTCCGCGATCAATAATGGCTGGATCGACACGGATGGCACCGCCCCGTGGGCACAGCTGAATTTTGACAATGGCAAGCACGCTTTGTCGGTTTG
>DMER01000154.1:22640-24811 GCA_003451645.1 Alphaproteobacteria bacterium
ATGAACCAATCGAGCTGGTCGGGTTGCGTTGAGGCGCGCGCAGAAGGGCACGAGGAGTTGGACACTCCGCCCTCAGCATCCAATCCCGCCACGCGTTGGGTGCCGTTCTTCAATCCTGAGGAGCCTGACAATCCGCCCTATTCAGGGTACAGCCGGAACTGGACGTCCGATGGCGTGACCGGCGATCAGAATACGCGGCTGCGCAACTCCAACAAATATGTTGGCAAAAAGAACACCAGGCCCAATACCGATTGCTCGATGCAGCCGATCTTGGCGCTCACCAACAGCAAGTCGACGCTGCTGAATTATGTGAACCAAATGCAGACGACGGGCTTCACGCATATTGCGATCGGTGCTGCATGGGGCTGGCGGGTTTTGTCGCCGACCGAACCGTTCACAGAAGGCTCTGCCTATGGTGACGAGGAATGGCAAAAGGCCTTGGTCCTGATGACCGACGGTGTCAATACCATCCCAACAAAGAACACATGGCACAAATCCGACTACACCGCCTATGGCTATCTGCAGCAGGGGCGCCTGGGCACCACCAATGCCAGCACGGCCGTGACCGAGCAGAACAGCCGGGTTGGTCTCGTCTGTACCCGGATGAAAGATCTCAACATCCGCATCTACACGATCCTCTTCATGGAGGATAATGCGGCGACGTACACTATGATGCGGGACTGCGCGACCTCGCCCGAGCTGTTCTTTGATACTCCGTCAACGGAGGACCTGCAGACGACGTTCCAGGTGATCGCGAACGATTTGTCCAACCTGCGCGTCGCGAAATAACGGATCAGCGGAATTTCATACGGCAGCTTTCTGCGGGAGCTGCCGTATTTGTTTACCGGCAGGTAGGGTAAACGCCAATGAACCAATCCTGCTCTGTACAAAAGACGCCGTTAACAATGTTGTTTTACGAGCCATTAAGCGCCGGACTGCACAGTCAATTCAAATAAAAAGCGCCAGATTGATATGCCTCTGGCCGGACGCAATGCAAACATCGTGGTGTGGAGGTCAGTATGCAGGACGTAAGGTCACGAGGCTTTCGCCAGGGTCTGGTTGCAACATGCGGGCACATAGCCCGCAACATCCGGCGGTTCGCCAAACAGACATCCGGCAATGTGGCATTGATCTATGCCTTGGCGCTGCTGCCCACATTCGCCGCGGTCGGTGCGGCCATCGACATGGGGCAAGCGGTCGTCGTGCGCACAAGACTGTCGGAAGCGCTGGACGCTGCGGGCCTGGCAGTGGGTTCGACACCCGGTTTGTCGGCGGCCGAGATCCAGCAACGGGCGCAGCAGTTCTTTGATGCAAATTATCCAGCCGAGAAACTGGGCACACCGGCGACAATCACAGCGGTTCAGAATGGGCATGTTGTGCAGCTGTCTGCCTCGGCGAACGTGACGACGGCCTTTATGGGTCTGCTTGGCATTTCGGAGTTGGAGGTCGCGACGACCTCAGAGATCGTTCGCGAGAACCGGGGCCTTGAGGTCGTGCTGTCCTTGGACAACACAGGCTCGATGGCCAACAGCGGCAAGATCCAAGCACTCAAAACGTCGATGACAGAACTCATCAATATTCTGTTTGGCGACAGCGCCAATCCAGAGAAATTGAAGATGGGCCTGGTACCGTTCTCGGAAACCGTCCGCTTGGACCCGCAGCAAGCCATCAACAATGGCTGGATCGACACCACTGGCGCGGCGCCCTTTGCGCGCACGCACTTCAACAACAACATGCATCCCTTGGCTGTCTGGGCCACGATGAAGAATTCCTCGTGGGGCGGCTGCGTTGAAGCGCGAGCCGGCGGTCATGAAGAGCTCGACACGCCCCCCAGCGTTCAAAATCCGGCAACCCTGTGGGTGCCGTTCTTCCAGCCGGATGAACCGGACAATGGCAGCTACGACCAGAACTATCTGAACGATGGTATCAATTCGAACAACCATACCATCCGGATGCAGAATTCAGCCAAGTATGTGAACAGGCAGTCCACGAGGCCGAACACCGACTGCTCTATGCAGCGCGTCTTGGGGCTGACCAACAGCAAGTCGACCTTGCTAAGTTACGTCAATGGCATGCAAACGAGTGGCTATACGCACATTGCCATTGGTGCCGCATGGGGCTGGCGTCTGTTGTCGCCGGAAGAGCCGTTCACGGAAGGCTCCGCCTTTGGG
>DMER01000154.1:25031-37933 GCA_003451645.1 Alphaproteobacteria bacterium
ACGAGGACTGGACCAAGGCGTTCGTTCTCATGAGCGACGGCGTCAACACGGTGCCGACCACGGGGTCACAGTTCAAGTCGAACTACACGGCTTATGGCTATCTCTATGAGGGCCGGCTTGGCACGACGAGCGGCAATAACGCCACAACAAAGCAGAATCAGCTGACGGAATTGGTGTGCACACGGATGAAGGACCTGGACATCCGCATCTATACAATCCTGTTGATGGAGAACAACTCTGCCACGGTCAATATGATGCGCAATTGCGCGACGTCTCCGGACTTGTTCTTTCATACGCCCAGTACGGAGCAATTGCGCACGACCTTTCAGATCATCGCGAATGATTTGTCGAATTTGAGAATCTCAAAGTGAGGCTGGTTCAAGCTGCATCGCGCTGAACGGGGAGGGGCGTGCCATGGCCTTCGTAAGAAAGCTCAAGATGCTAACGCGCAAAGCAGCAGGGGCGCTTGCAGGCTTCGCGCTGTGCACGAGTGCCAACATGACCATGATGTATGGCATTGCTTTGGTTCCCACCTTGGGTGCCGCTGGCGCTGCAATTGACATGGGCCGGGCGGTGGCAGTGAGGCAGCGTCTCATCGAGGCACTTGATGCGGCAGCCCTTGCGGTCGGCTCGACGCCAGGCCTAACAACGGCGCAGATGATCCAGAAGGCACAAGAATTCTTCAACGCCAATTTTCCGCCTGATGCTCTGGGCACGCCTGGCACAATCTCAGTCACGCCATTGCAGGATGGCTCTGCGGTCATGGCGATTGATGCGCGCTTGGACACGACCTTCATCGGCATCTTCGGGATTGAGGAGCTTCAAGTACGCGCCGAGATCGCCATGGTGCCCGAGAACAGGGCGCTTGAAATGGTCTTGTCCCTCGACAACACGGGGTCAATGGGGTCGAACGGAAAACTCGAGAGCTTGAAGTCGGCCTCCAAGTCGCTGGTCAATATTCTCTTTGGCGACAATCCTGCGCCTGAGAAAACGCGCATGGGTCTTGTCCCATTCTCCGAGTCCGTTCGGCTCACCACAGCAACCGCGATCAATAATGGCTGGATGGACATGAATGGCCAGGCGCCGTGGGCGCGTCTGCACTTCGATAACAACAAGCATCCTTTTGCGGTCTGGCAAACAATGCGCAGCTCGACCTGGGGCGGCTGTGTGGAGGCGCGCGCGGACGGTCATGACGAGCTAGACACAGCGCCTTCGGTCACCAGTCCGGCGACTTTGTTTGTGCCCTTCTTTCAACCTGACGAGCCGGACAGCAGCGCCTATCCGAATTACAGCCAGAACTACATGAGTGACGGCGTCGCCGGCGATGAGATGGCGCGGTTGCGGAACAGTGCGAAGTATGTGAACCGGCGTTCGACGAGACCGAACCAAGACTGCAACATTCAAGCGGTCATGCCGCTCACAAACAATAAGGCGCAGATATTGAGTTATCTCGATGGCATGAAGGCACAGGGTTACACGCACATTGCCGAGGGCGCGGCTTGGGGCTGGCGGCTCTTGTCGCCGACGGCTCCGTTTACAGAAGCTGTGCCATACGATAATCAGGAGTGGATTAAGGCGTTTGTACTGCTGTCGGATGGCGAAAACACGATCCCTACGCGGACAACTGCCTTACTGTCGGACTACACGGCCTATGGGTACCTGAGCGAAGGGCGGCTGGGGACTACCAACGCTGCCGAAGCCGCCCGCCGTCAGGACGACAAAACGCAAAGAATCTGTACACGGATGAAAGACCTCGGTATCCGGGTGTACACCATCCTCCTGGAGGAAGCGGGCACTGCGACCGTGAACATGATGCGCAACTGCGCATCATCTCCGGAGGCTTTCTTCCCAACGCCCACCGGGGCTGAACTGGAGGCTGCATTTCAGCAAATCGCGGCCGATCTCACAAATCTGCGTCTCGCGAAATAGGTCCCTCACCCACAAAAAAGGCCCCCGGCGGAAAATCCGTCCGGGGGCCATTGCTTGAGCGCGAAGCTTATTTTGGTTTGCCGCTCAGGCCTGCGGCACCCTCGGCGAGGTCTTGCTTCTTCTCAGCATTCTCGTGAATTTCTTTGAAGTCCAAATCGCCCGGATGGATCATCCACTCACAGCGCGGTGCGCAGCTGAACGTCCGTGGACCGACATTGCCCTTATACAGGGTGACGATCTGCTGGTCATTGAGCCGGACAGCGACGTTCTGGTTGTGAACCTCATTGCCCGCTTTGTCCAAGGCGATGATGTTGGTCTGACCCATCATGCGGCCGAGAACGGCAACGGTCTGATTGTCCACCATGGTCACTTCTGCAATCATCGGATTGCCGACGATAATCGTGTTCGCTGGCGCATCGAGCTTGATGACGCGCGACTGATCGGTGGCGACGACCAAGTCATAAGCAAGGGTGCTGGCGGCTGTTGCACAGAGTGCCGCGGAGAAGGCGAGAGTTCGGACGAGCATGGCCATGGCCTCTTGTGTTTGGTTCGGGGACGCGTGCTGCTGTGGCCGAGTTTGCTCCTCTGCACACAGATTACCTCAGCACACTGCCTCAGGCTCTCTTAAGGATATCTGAATTGCAGGAGAGGCGGGGGTAACGCCTGTGTTTTGCTCCGTAAACCAATCATTTACATTAATCGCAGAAGGTGCGGTCCGTTTGGCTCCTTACTGCAACTTGACGGCCTCATTTTACCACCCATTAAGCCCACAGGGCCTAGTCTGCACTCGTTCACGCAAGCTCGAAAATCGCATGCGAAGCGTGGATTGGTGCAGTGGTGTCAATATCAAGGAGGCCTCAATGAGCTTCATTACGCGTTTTCTGAAGGACGAATCTGGCGCAACCGCGATCGAGTACGGCTTGATCGCTGCTGCTATCGCCGTTGTGATCATCACCGCGGTGCAGTCGCTCGGTACCAACATCGAGACGACCTTCACCTCCGTCGCGGACGCGATGCAATAATAGTGCTGGGGCCTCTAGCCGGCGTCTTCATGGCGCCGGCCACTGGCCACACGCATTGGGTTGCCGGAGAAAATGGCAAAGCCGCTGGTTCCTTCCAGGACTGGCGGCTTTTCCGTTGCGGCGGACAGTCAGTATACGGCGGGTTCATACTGCAATGGCCGTTTGCTTAACGCCCGCGTAACCCCTTGGGCGTTACGGTGTCAATGCGCTGCGGCGCAAGCGGGAAAGCCAATCCATGACCGAAACTGTGATCTTGGGATCAGTCGCAGCCATGATGATTTTGGCGGCGGCCTATGACGTGGCGACTTTGACTATACCCAATTGGCTCACAATCTTGCTGGCTGGCTTCTTTCCGGTTGCTGCCGTGTTGAGCGGCCTGGACATATCGGACCTCGGCTGGCATTTGGCGACCGGTTTTGCGGCTCTCCTTGCGGGCATTCTCGTTTTCTCGGCGGGCCTTGCCGGTGGGGGCGATGCGAAACTTTTCGCCGCTGGCGCCTTATACATGGGCACAGCCACCATCGGTGCCTTTGTCATGGCCGTGGCCTTGGCGGGTGGCGCGCTTGTGATGGCCATGCTGCTGCTGAGACGCCTGCCATTACCCGTTTCGGTCGTGACATTGCCATGGGTCGCGCGCCTCTATCAGAAAGGAATGGGCGTTCCATACGGCGTGGCGATTGCCGCTGGCGCTCTCTTGGTGTTGCCCAAAACACACCTCGCGGCGGCGCTCGCGGGGTCATAGGCAAGAATCAACAAACTTAATGTCTGCATTAACTCTGTATTGAGAAGTCAAGCTTAATCCGGGACAGGAACGGCCGCTCCAGGCAGATGAACCAAAGGACGGCTAGGGAGTTCAAGAGCCATGAACACGACGCGGGTGATGATTTTCGTAGCGGCATTGGGAGCGGCTGCGATGGCAGCGTTCCTGGCGCGCGGCTTCTTGGGCAGCAAGGAACCCAAGGCCGCGGCCGCTAATTTGGAGACGACAGAAGTGCTGGTCGCTGCGCGCAGTATTGCCGCTGGCAGCCGCATTGGCCTTGCGGATTTGAAGTGGAAGCCCTGGCCCAAGGATGGCATCGATCCCGCCTATGTAACCAAGGCGGCGCAGCCGAACGCCATTGATGAAAGCGCAGCCGGCTCTGTGGCGCGCGCGCCTGTCATGGCCGGCGAGCCGATCACCGGGCAGAAGGTCGTCAAGGCTGATGGTGCGGGCTTCCTTGCGGCGGTTCTATCGCCCGGTTACCGCGCCTATGCGGTCAAGCTGAACGCGGAGCGTGGAGCGGGAGGTTTCATCCTGCCCAATGACCGCGTCGACGTGATCATGACGCGCCGGATGGGGACCGATGACGGCGGCAGGCCTGCTTTTGACGGCGCAACGGTGCTCCGCGATGTGCGCGTTCTCGCTATCGATCAGGTCTCGAAAGAAGAAGAGGGCAACCAGGCGATAGTCGGCAAGACTGCAACCCTTGAATTGCTGCCGAACCAGGCGGAGACCTTGGCACTCGCTGAGGCCATGGGCGACATCATGCTCTCTCTGCGCAGCCTGGTGCAGGAAGGCGATAAAAACCAAACCGCCCAGAACGCCGATGCGGAAAGTATCTTCGGACCAAAGCAACGCAATTCCCTTCAAGTTTACCGCTATGGCATCCGCGCGACGAACGCGGAAGTCCAGGGCCAATAAGGTGCGCTCATGAAATTGATCCCTTTACTGACATTTGTTGCTGCAGCCGCCTTGGTGGCAGGTCCCGTGCGGGCCGATGGCGGGGCGCCAGAGTCCAAGCGCATCATCGCAAGCGATCACGCTCCGCAAGTCTTGCGCGTGCGGTCCGGGGGGCAGGGCCCTAACAGCCAGCGTCTCCATCTGCCGCTGAATAAGGCGGCGATCGTAGAGCTTCCAGAGGATGCGCGCGACGTGCTCGTCTCGAACCCAAAGATCGTGGACGCGGTCGTGCGCACCCCGCGCCGGATCTTCCTAGTCGGTCTTCAGGTCGGTCAGTCCAACGCCTTCTTCTTCTCCACCAGCGGCAAGCAATTGCTGAATGTCGAGATCATCGTCGAGCGCGATATGGGCATCCTTGAGGGCATGATCCGCAAAGCGATCCCGGGCTCAGAAATTAAGGTTGATCAAGTCAACGACAACGTGGTGCTGACGGGCCGGGTGCGCTCGGTCGCGGATGCCGATGCGGCGGCTCAGATCGCCTCGCGCTATGTGACCGAACCGGGCAAGACCCCGCGTCCCGAATCTGTCGTCTCCAAGCTTTCGCTGCGCGGCGGCGATCAGGTGCTGGTCAAAGTCAAAGTCGCTGAGATGCAGCGCACTTTGTCTAAGCAGTTCGGCGTTGATCTCTTTGCGACGTTCAATATCGGTAAGAATTTGCCTCTCCGCTGGGACAGCGTAAACCCGTTCTCGCTGCTGGGTCAGGCCTTGTCGACCGGCCAGGCCTTCCGCTTTGGCAATCAGCTCGATACCACGCGACCGCAGACGGATGTTGAAGGCGTGATCCGCGCATTGGAGCGCACGGGTGTGATCCGCACCCTGGCTGAGCCAAACCTGACGGCGGTATCGGGTGAGTCTGCGAAGTTCCTGGCTGGCGGCGAGTTCCCGGTGCCGACCTCACGCGACCGGGAAGGTAATGTGCAGATCGAGTTCAAGCCCTTTGGCGTGGGTCTGGGCTTCACCCCGGTCGTTCTGTCCGAAGGGCGCATTTCCTTGCGCATCTCCACGGAAGTCTCTGAGCTGACGGGCGAGAACGCCTTTGTCAGCCAAGGCGGGACCTTTGTTGACAGCAATGGCCAGTTGATCACCGTGCCCGGCATCACGATCCCTGGCTTGCGGGTGCGCCGTGCAGAAACAACGGTCGAACTTCCCTCTGGTGGCAGTATTGTGATGGCTGGTCTTCTGCAGCAGCAATCGAAGCAGAATATCGACGGCCTGCCAGGTTTAAAGAATGTGCCGGTCCTGGGCTCGCTATTCCAGAGCCGCGACTATCAAAACGGAGAAACCGAGCTGGTCGTCATCGTGACGCCCTATCTGGTGGACGCCGTCAGTCAGCAACAGCTTGCGGCGCCTACGGACAATTTTGCCCCGGCAAGCGATGTGGAAACGGTCTTCCTGTCACGGATGAACACGACCTATGGCGCACGTGAGGGTGGCAAGGTCAAAGGATCCATTAAGGGGCCCGTCGGCTTTATCGTCGACTAGTTCAGGCAAATTGCACTCACGGCCAAGTTTAGAGAGTTGCGCAAGACTTCTTCAATCACATGGGATTTAGGATACAGAACATGACCCGCAACATTGCACGAGCCGCCAGAGTGTTGGCCCTGAGCGCCCTGATGGGTGTCATGGCTGCGGGCTGCTCACACCCGCTCTATAACTCGGAAGAGCAAGCCATCCAGGTCGATCAGCGTTTCCCGATTACGGTTGAACCGCAGATGACCAATCTGAACATCTATCCCAACGGCGCGAACCATGGTCTGTCTGCGGACGACCGCGCACGCGTGGTGGCCTTTGCGGAGCGCTGGAAAGCGCGCGGTCAAGGCGCCATCACAGTCGCGATCCCGCAAGGTGGCGCTGATGGCTTGGCGGGCGAACATTTGGCCCATCACGCAGTGAAGGCTCTGGCGAGCGCCGGCGTTCCGCGTGCGAACATTCAAACAGCGGCCTATCCGGCCCATCGTATGCCGGGCGGTGCCCCCGTGACGATCAGCTATGTGGGTCTGACGGCCGTTGCGCCGGATTGCTCTGAGCTGGGTTGGGAAGACAATCTTGGGTTTGCACCGCGCAACATGCCCTGGAACAATTTTGGCTGCGCCACGCAGAACAATCTGGCCGCAATGGTGAACAATCCGCGCGACCTGATCGAACCGCGTCCAACTGACGATGTGGACGTCCGCCGGCGGATGAAAGTGGTCGACGACTTCCGCAACGCCAAGCCGACCGCGACGAAACGGCAGCAAGAAGAATCCGGCAATGTGAGCGCCGCAGCAAAAGGTACTGGCGGGCAATAGCACGCCGGACGAGATGGGAATTGGATTGGGCTAGTCCTGAAGGATTTGGGCAAGGGTGATGTAACGATGGCGAAGGCAATGGGACCGGACACTGAGAGCTTCGGCGCGAGCGTTGCGGACCGCCCGGTACCGCGGATTTCAATCCATGCGTTCTGTGAGTCTCCCGAGACGGGCAGCACGATCCAGCGCGCTGGGCAAGACCGGCGCTTGTCCAAGGCACACTTGACAGTGCACATGGGTGGCGTGTTCGGAGCCGTTGAGTATTTCACGGAAAGCTCGACGCCCAATGTCGTGATCGTCGAGACCCGCGAGAGTGGCGAGCGCATCATGCATGAGCTCGAACGCCTGGCTCAAGTCTGCGACTCGGGCACAAAGGTGATCGTCATCGGCGGCATGAACGATATCCGCCTCTATCGGCATATGATCCGGCAAGGCGTGAATGAGTATCTCGTGGCGCCCTTGCAGCCCTTGCAGGTGATCGAGGCGATTTCATCGCTCTACAACGACAATTCCTCCGGTCCGATTGGCAAGATCTACGCGTTTGTGGGCGCGCGCGGCGGCACGGGCTCGTCCACCATTGCGCACAACACTGCTTGGGCGATTGCGCAAAACCTGCAGATCGCAACGACAGTCATTGATTTCGATGTGGCTTTTGGGACTTGTGGCCTGAACTTCAACCAAGACCTCATGCAAGGCGTGGCAGAGGCGCTGGCAAGCCCGGAGCGTTTAGACGACGTGCTCCTGGATCGCCTTCTGGTCAAGCACACGAGCCATCTCAATCTGTTTGTCTCGCCGGCCCAACTGGATCGCGAGGCGGAGATCACGCCAGAGGCTGTCGAGACGGTGATCGAAGTGGTCCGTCAAGCGGTGCCATGTGTGGTCCTGGACCTGCCACACATCTGGGCGCCGTGGGTCAAGCACGCGCTGACCTCGGCGGACGAAATCGTCCTGGTGGCCAATCCAGATCTGTCAAGCCTGCGCAATGGCAAGAACATGTATGACATGCTCAATGCCGCGCGGCCCAATGACAATCCGGTGCGCCTCGTGCTCAGTCAGGTTGGCGTTCCTCGCCGTCCGGAAATTCCGGTCAAGGACTTTGGCGAGGCGATGGGTACAGCGCCGGAATTGGTCGTGCCCTTTGATCCGGTGTTGTTCTCAACCGCGGCCAATAACGGGCAGATGGTATCGGAGATCAATGCCAATGCGCGCTCCAGCCAGTGCTTCCGCGACCTCGCACAGAAGCTGACGGGCCGCGAACCCAAGGTCGACATTAAACCATCGCGCGGGTTGTCGCTCGACTTTCTGAAGCGCAAGAAGGCGGGCTAACGCATCATGTTTGGCAAGCGCGCAGGGGCATCTGAAGTCAAGGCGGCACCACGGCCCGCGCCAGGCGCGCCGCCGCGCCCGAGTGCGGGGCCTGCCACCCGGACCGGTGCGCCGCCGATTGCGGTCGAGAACCGGTCTGATCAGTACTATGAGATCAAAACGACGATCTTCAATGCGCTGATCGATACAATCGATTTGGCTCAGCTGGCGCAGCTGGATGCGCAGAGTGCGCGCGAAGAAATCCGCGATATCGTCAACGAGATCATCGCGATCAAATCCGTCGTCATGTCGATCGCGGAGCAAGAGCAGCTCCTGCAAGATATCTGCAACGACGTGCTTGGCTATGGCCCGCTTGAGCCGCTCCTGGCGCGCGACGACATCGCCGATATCATGGTCAATGGCGCGGACCGGGTGTTCATCGAAGTCGGCGGTAAGGTCCAGCTGACCAATGTGCGCTTCCGCGATAACACGCAGCTCATGAACATCTGCCAGCGGATCGTCAGCCAGATCGGCCGGCGCGTCGATGAAAGCTCGCCTATATGCGACGCGCGCTTGCCCGACGGCAGCCGCGTCAACGTCATTGCGCCGCCGCTTGCGATCGATGGCCCGACACTGACCATTCGTAAGTTCAAGAAGGACAAGTTGCGCATGGACGATCTGGTCCGTTTCGGATCGATCTCCAAAGAAGGCGCGACAGTCCTCAACGTGATCGGCCATAGCCGCTGTAATGTCTTGATCTCCGGCGGTACCGGTTCGGGCAAGACGACGCTGCTCAATTGTATGACGGGCTTCATCGAGTCGACGGAGCGCGTGATCACGTGCGAAGACGCCGCCGAATTGCAACTGCAGCAACCGCACGTGGTTCGCTTGGAAACCCGTCCGCCGAATCTGGAAGGCACGGGCGAGATCACGATGCGCGATCTCGTCAAGAACTGTCTGCGTATGCGTCCTGAACGGATCATCGTCGGCGAAGTCCGCGGACCAGAGGCCTTTGACCTTTTGCAGGCGATGAATACTGGCCACGACGGTTCTATGGGAACGCTCCACGCCAACTCGCCCCGTGAGGCGATCCAGCGTCTGGAATCGATGATCACCATGGGCGGCTACTCGCTGCCGTCAAAGACCATTCGTGAAATGATTGTGGGCTCGATCGATATCGTCATCCAGGCAGCGCGTCTGCGCGACGGCTCACGCCGGATCACTCACGTGACAGAGGTGCTGGGTCTCGAAGGCGAAGTGATCATTACGCAAGACTTGTTCCTCTATGAGATCATGGGGGAAGACGAAACCGGTAAAATCAAAGGCCGCCACATCTCGACCGGTGTCGCACGGCCAGCCTTCTGGGAGCGCGCGCGTTACTACAACCGTGAGCGGGAGTTGCTGGAGGCCTTAGAGGCCGCCGCGGCCAAGACGTAAACGAACAAGGGGGCGGGGGATGTCAGAGACGATCTTTACCATCGCCATTGCGATTTGCGGTTTCCTGGCTGTTGCAGGCACCGCGTTCCTGGCCTTTGGCTCGGGCGGCGATCGCACCTCCAAGCGTATGGCAGCAGTGTCCGCAGGCCGTAAAGGCCTGACAAAGGCGGACGCAGCCTCCGACAACAACGCGCAACGCCGACGCAACGTTCAGGATACGCTCAAAGAACTGGAACGCAAACAGGCCGCATCAAAGGTCAAGGTCACGCTTGCCAATATGCTGGAGCAAGCTGACTGGTCGATCAGGCCGCCAGTCTTCTACATGATTTGCTTAGGGCTCGCGGGGGCGGTCGCTCTCACCATGCTGGTCATGGGTTACAGCCTTTGGATCGCGGGCGCTGCAGGATTTGCGGCGGGCATGGGTCTGCCGCGCTGGGTTCTGGGCTTCATGATCTCGCGGCGTAAGAAGGCCTTTGGCAAAGAGTTCGCCAATGCCATCGACATCATTGTGCGCGGTGTTAAGGCCGGTCTGCCGCTCAACGAGTGTCTCAAGATTATTGCCAACGAGGCCTCCGATCCGGTAGGCCCCGAATTCCGTCAGCTGACGGAGAGCATGAAACTTGGCGTCACGTTGGAAGATGGCTTGAAACGCATGTATGAGCGCATGCCAACGCCGGAGGTGAATTTCTTCCAGATCGTGCTGGCCATTCAGTCCAAGACGGGCGGCAACCTTTCCGAAGCGTTGGGCAATTTGGCGAGCGTGCTGCGCGACCGCAAGCGCTTGCATGGCAAGATTCAAGCTCTGTCGTCGGAAGCCAAAGCCTCCGCCATGATCATTGGCTCTTTGCCCATTTTGGTCATGGTGCTCGTGTACCTGACGACGCCGTCTTACATCATGGTGCTGTTCACCGAACGGCTGGGCAATTTGATGTTGCTTGCGTGCGTGTTCTGGATGTCGATGGGCGTCTTCATCATGCGCGGTATGATCAATTTCAAATATTAGGGCACCGAAGGAACTGCGCCGATGATGTCCTATGTGAATTTGCTGTTTGATCAAGAATTCGTCGTGAGCTTGCTCGCGGCTTTGGCAGCCTTTGCGACGATTTTGACGCTGGCCTATCCAATGATGGAGCAGGATCGCCTTGGCAATCGCTTAAAGGCGGTGGCCGAGCGCCGGGAAGAGCTGCGCCGTCAAGCGCGCGAGGCGCTGAACCAGCGCAAGCAAGGCTCCTTGCGGTCAACCCCGGTTGGCTTCATGAAGCAGACCATTGAGCAGCTGAACCTGCGCAATTTGCTCGAAAGCCCGGGCTCGCGCGAGAAGCTGGTCCGCGCAGGCTATCGTGGCCAAGCGCCGCTCTACATGTTCATGTTCTTCCGCTTCGTGATGCCCTTTGTGGTGTTTGGAGGCGCGTTGTTCTATCTGTTCGTGGTGTCCAAGTGGAACATCCCCCCAGTAGGCAAGCTGGGGCTGTCGTTTCTGGCTGGGTTCATTGGGTTCTACCTGCCTGACCTTTATGTGCAGAACGTCATAGACAAACGCATGAAGTCGGTCATGGGCGCTTTCCCGGATTCGCTCGACCTGTTGTTGATTTGTATTGAGTCGGGCATGTCGGCTGAACATGCGTTCAACAAAGTAGCAGGGGAAATTGGCACCTCGTCGGTTGAGTTGGCCGAAGAACTGGCGCTCACGACCGCAGAACTGTCATATTTGCCGGACCGGCGGCAGGCTTATGAGAATTTGGCCAAGCGCTGCCTTCATCCGGGCGTCAAGGCCGTCTGTACCTCGCTCATCCAGGCGGAGCGTTATGGAACGCCGCTTGGGACTGCGTTGCGGGTGATGGCGCAGGAAAACCGCGAAATGCGCATGGCCGAGGCCGAAAAGATTGCGGCCTCCTTGCCTGCCAAACTGACCGTGCCCATGATCTTGTTCTTCCTGCCAGCCTTGTTCGTGGTCATTCTGGGTCCGGCCGCGATCAAGCTTATGGAGACGTTCAAATAGCGAAACTGACAGGCTGATCAGTTAGCCCGTTTCGCATAGTATCCCGCCGGGTTTGCAAAGTGGGATATGCACATGGGCCAGTACCTGAGCTCCCCTGTCGTCGAGCGCGCCAAAGCGCTTGCGGATGTTCTGGAGCGGGCGCGCGACCCGTTCGATGCGGCGATCCGGTTCCAATCCACCCTGGCGCCCTTTGGAATTCCTGCCTTGGGCGCACAAGTCTATCATCTCCGGGCAGACGCAGCCGGAGCTGAGAGCAGAGAAGGTGGCTTTACCCTGAACATTGCTCCGCAAGGCTGGAAAGGCCATGCCGCGCTAGAGTTTCTCAGTCTAGAGCCAGGCCCTGTCCTGCAGGCTTTGGACGACCAGCGGACCTGCTTCCGTTATAGCGACTATTGCCCGCGCGAGGCGGACGAGTTTGGCGCGACCTGGGAGGCCTTGGGATCTGCTGGCATCAGCGAGGGTGTTGGTGTCTTAGCGAAGGGCCCTGGCACGATGATGGCGGTCTTGTCGCTGCCGGTCACGCATGACGCGTTCAACGGCTTGGAGCTGGCCTCGATCCAGCTTTGCGGCTTGCTCCTCTTGGAACTCCTGAAGCGGCAATTGCCGGATGTGCCTTTGACGCCCCGCGAGCGGGACTGCTTGGCGCGCTTGGCCGAAGGGCGTTCAGACGAGGAGATCGCTCGGCACTATCGAGTTTCTGAGACCGCGGTGCGGTTCCATGTGGACAACGCGAGACGCAAGCTGCGCGCGGCAACGCGTCAGAACGCGATCGAGCGATTGATCGCCCAGGGCGGCCTATAGGCCGTCCCGCATAGCCGCTCTTAAAGTTGTCCCGCTGACGAGCGGCGCAGGATCGCCGAAGGCTGGGCCGCTGGAGAAGAGAGGGGTTTGTCGTCGCCAATCACGGGGATACCGTTGATGGTGGTGATGAGTCGCTCGCCATCCGTGACCGTCACGGGCTTGGCGGGCTTTGCCGCGGCAGAGGTGGAGGGTTTCTTTACCGGGGTCGCGCGTGCAGGCTTGGGCGCTGGTGAAGAAGCAGAAACCGCCAGCTCTAACTGATCGTCCGCAACTGGCGTCATCTTGAAGCTGTTTGCAGCGGGCTCGTCCACGGCGGGCGCTTGGACAGTCGCTGTCTCGGCTTGCGCAGGTGCTATAGGGGCAGCGGAAGCGACAGCCTGAATCTTTGTTGGAGCGCCAGT
>DMER01000134.1:0-369 GCA_003451645.1 Alphaproteobacteria bacterium
CATCACGATGATCACCACGACGACAAACATCACAGCATGATGGCGCGCCTATTCCGCGGCCGCCCATCCCGCCGGAGCGGCCGGAACATTCGTCAGGCTGCTGAATAAGCACTGGTTCGACAGCGCAAGTGCACAAAAGGGGCCCAACAGGCCCCTTTATTGTTCGATGGGGCTGCCTTTCACGAAGCCGCGCAAAGCATTCGCGAACCAGACCGCATCGGCGTCATCGAAATCGGTACGGGAAATTGGCCGCTCAACAACCGCGCCTGTGGGCAAGGCATCTAGGAAAGCGCGCCGCAAGGCACCGTCAAGCGCGCCGGAGCTTGGAGGCGGCGTGACGGCTTCCCCATTGAGTTCAAGAAAAATCGT
>DMER01000134.1:567-1105 GCA_003451645.1 Alphaproteobacteria bacterium
CCATTGAGTTCAAGAAAAATCGTACTACGCGCGCCCTCGGCAAGCTCGCCTTGCCTGTTGAAAAACACGACCTCATCAGCGCCCCATGCGCTCGTCGCATCGGCAAGCGCTCGGTCATAGATGTCGCGTTGCGTGGTCTTGTGGTGAAAGTGAACTTGGGCGGCGTCGATATGTTGATCGGAAACAATATACCGCCAGACATCCGGGGTCACGGAGACGGGAGCAGCCTCTGCCCAATGGCGGCCATCGGCTTCCAAAAGGAAGCGCAGCCGCTGGGCATCTGACGCCGCCGCTTTTGCCGCAGCCTCCATTACAGCGTGATAAGCCAGCGGCTCAAAAGACATGCCAAAATAGGCCGCACTTTCTTCTAGCCGCTGGACATGCGCCTCGCTCAGGCTGAGACCGCCCGATCGCGTCCACAGCGCCGTGTCGAGGAGGGTGAGAGGCCGGACCGGTGCGGTTAGGAACCGTGCCTTCAGGAGGCACTCCTGAAATTCCTCCCGTGCCCTTGAGTCCGCAACGATCCCCGAGCCCACAT
>DMER01000134.1:1322-4688 GCA_003451645.1 Alphaproteobacteria bacterium
CCATGACGCCGGTCTGCCCGCGGAACTGCAGGGTCCTGATCGCGACATTGAAGGCTGCAATGCCGGGTCCCGCAAAACCGATGGCCCCGCAATAGGGTCCTCGGGCAACGGGCTCGATTGCGTGGATCAACTCCATCGCCCGGACCTTTGGCGCACCTGTAACCGAGCCACATGGGAACAGCGCCGTCAGGATCGCCGACAAAGGTGTGTCAGGATCAAGCTCTCCTTGCACGCCCGATGTCATGGTGTGCAAGCGCGGAAAGGTCTCAACGGTGAAAAGGTCGGTGACCTCGGTGCGGCCTGGCCGGCCAAGCCGCGAAATGTCATTGCGCAACAGATCGACGATCATCAGATTTTCGGCGCGCTCTTTCGGGTCTGCGCGCAGGCGCCGTCGTTGCGCACGATCTTGCGCGAAGGTGAGGCCGCGCGGCGCGGTCCCTTTCATGGGCCGTGTGCGGATCACCGCGCGCTGCCGGGTAAAAAAGGTCTCAGGGCTGAAGGACAAGATAGTTTCCTCACCCATGGACAAAAGTGCGCTAGCTCCAGCACGGGCCTGGGTGCGGTACAGCGGGTAGAGACGGGCGGGGTGCCCGCTTGCGCGAACCGATAAGGGGAAAGTCAAATTGAGCTGGTAGACCTCGCCATCACGAATCGCCCGGCGCACACGATCAAAGGCATCCGCATGCCACGTCTCGTGCAGGGCTCCAGTCTCGATGGAAATCTCGGCTTGCCCACTCTGCCTCTGCAGATAAGTGTCACGCTCAGCTGGCGCTAAGACCCGGGGGCGCGGAAAGACAAAGAGCCGCAAAAGCGGCCAGAGGGATGCTCTCGTTAATGGCGCGAGCTTCGGCTCAAGCGCGTATCCCGCCTCATAACTCAGATACCCCGCGACGAAGCGCCCAGTCCCGATGAACCGATCTGCGGCAAGTAACGCGGGCCTGACTTCGGACGCTTCCCAAGCAACGACCTCCTCAATGGGCCCCTCAAATAGAAGTGCCACGCCATCACGGTAGAGTGCGTTGTCAAAGAACAGAGACACAGGTTGAATAGGAATCATCCGATTTCTTGAGCGGCGGTCGATCGACTGTCACCTTTTAGGGAACACGGCAGCGTGACAAGGGGGCCACTTTAACCAGGCGGCCTTGGACCCTATCTTTTGAGACAAGCACGGGGCAGGATTGCCAATCCCGGGATCCTGACGGTGAGGTTGGACACATAAGGAGTCAACCATGGACAGAAATACCAAATCAGCGAGCCGCACGCGCGCTGCGTCGGAGTTTACCGCAGAAGCCTTGGCGCAGCTTGGCGCCGACAAGACAGTGTATGTGCGCAGCGTCCTCGCCAGTAAGCTGAAAGCAGAAGGGCTGTTGCCCGATAGCGCGAATATCGATGCCGAAACAACACTGTACGCGGTGCACGCGGCTGACGGCACGCCGCTCGCTATCGTGGACAACCGCGACCTCGCCTTCACTGGCGCGCGGCGTCAAGACATGGAACCTGTGAGCGTCCACTGAGGCGCGCGCGTCTACGCCGCCTGCGCGTTGGCCGCAGGTTCGGTCAGGATTGAATACAGCGCCGCGCTATCGGAAGATGCGCGCAACTTCTCACAGACCTTCTGATTGCGAAGCAGCCTGGAAATCTTGGCCAATGCTTTGAGGTGATCGGCCCCCGCGGCTTCCGGTGACAACAGCAAGAACACCAAATCCACCGGTAGCCCGTCGATCGCCTCATAATCAACGGGGCTTTCAAGGCGCGCGAATAGGCCGACCATTCTGTCCAGGTGTTTGATGCGCCCATGCGGGATGGCGATACCCTGGCCCACCCCCATGGAGTTGAGCATTTCGCGTTCCCAAACAGCCTCGAAAAGGCCCGCTTCTGGCAGCCGCGCAAAGGGTGCGGCCTTCTGGCACAAGGCTTCAAGAAGCGTTCGCTTGGCCCCGCCTTTTACTTTCGTAAACACAGCCTGGGGAACCAAGAAATCTAGAATATCCATAACGACCTGCTCAACACGCCGAATGAAACTAACGCTTTATGTAGCCTTGGCGGGGCTCGGTGTCACCAAGGTCGGGTCGATCCAACCGATATGGCCATCCGCCCGCCGGTACACCACGTTGATATGCCCGTGCGCAGCATTTTTGAACACAACAACGGGCCCATCCGCAAGATCAAGCTGCATCACAGCTTCGCTTACTGTTAACGACCGCAACTGGGTCGTGGCCTCGGACACCACCACCGGCTCATTAGCATCAGCCACAATCGCATCCGGGTCGGGCGCCTGAAACACTACATCGCGCGCCGGAACCATCGGCAGGGCCTCCCGCGCGCCGCCATGGTGATCGCGAATTCTGCCCTTATAGCGGGACAAGCGCTTCTCGAGCCGCTCCGCAGCTTGGTCGAACGAGGCATAGATGTCGGGCGACCGTCCGTGGGTGTGCAGATAAAGCCCAGAACGCAAATGCAGTGTGCAGTCTGTCCGGTAACCTGAGCCATCCCGAATAAAGTTGACGGAGCCGTCAACGCCCGCATCCAGGTAGCGCGTGGCCAGGGTGGTTAGACGCGCCCTGGCATGGCTACGGAGAGCGTCGCCAATATCGATCTGACGGCCTGCTATTGTGAGCTGAAGTGGGTCCATTTGACGTCTCCTAATTCCGCGATTTGAGACTGCGGTCCAAAAAGGGAGAACAGGGCGGTTTGATACCACCTGAGCCCTAGAGATGATCTTGACCGCAGCGCAGGTCAATGCGTACCCGTCAGGACGGACGGGTTGGCCCTGGCCTGATCAAGCGTGACGAAGGACCGCTCTCCGGGTACTGGGGTAGAAATGGCACATCCGGCCTCAGCTTTGAGCCGCCGCCGTTCAACGGAAGACGGAATTCTAAGTGCTTCACGATATTTGGCGACCGTTCGCCGGGCTATATCGACACCCGCTTGACGCAATATCTCAACGATCCGGTCGTCGGAAAGGACCGCGTTTGCGGCTTCACGGTCGATCAGGTCCTTGATCTGATACCGGACAGCCTCAGCGGAGTGCGCCTCGCCGCCCTCAGCAGAGGCGATTGAGGCGGTGAAGAAGTATTTGAGCTCGAACAAGCCCCGCGGTGTCGCCATGTATTTGTTGTTGGTCACGCGGCTGACCGTCGATTCATGCATGCCGATCGCGTCTGCAACGATGCGCAAGTTAAGCGGCCGCAAATGCTGAACCCCGTAGGCGAAGAAGGCATCCTGCTGGCGCACAATCTCGCTGGCGACTTTAAGGATGGTCTTGGCCCGCTGATCGAGACTTTTTATGAGCCAGGTCGCGGAGTTCACGCACTCAGTCAAATAGGTCTTGACCTCTTTGGTCCCCCCATTGGTATTCACCGAGGC
>DMER01000247.1:0-503 GCA_003451645.1 Alphaproteobacteria bacterium
GCGCGGCGGTGGCGGCGGCGCCGCAGGGTTCGAAACCTTCACCGACATGTTCGAGGACTTGTTCGGTGACTTCATGGGCGGGCGCAATCGCAATCCCAATCGGGCGCAGCGCGGGCCTGATCTGCGCTATAACATCGAGATTTCCTTGGAGGATGCTTTTAAGGGCAAGAAGGCCACGATCCGGGTCCCGGGCGCGGTTCCTTGCGAGCCCTGCGGCGGATCGGGCGCTGAGGCGGGCTCAAAGCCGCAAACCTGCCCTACTTGTTCCGGCAGCGGCAAAGTGCATTCCCAGCAAGGTTTCTTCAGCGTTCTGCATTCCTGCCCGACCTGCCGGGGCAATGGCCGCATCATCAAGAACCCTTGCCGCACATGCCAAGGTGCTGGACGCGTCCAAAAGGAGCGCACGCTAAACGTGTCGATCCCGCAAGGCATCGAGGAGGGAACCCCCTTACGGATGACTGGCGAGGGAGAGGCTGGCGCGCGCGGAGGCCCACGGGGCGACC
>DMER01000247.1:738-974 GCA_003451645.1 Alphaproteobacteria bacterium
CCTCTATCTGTTTGTGAGCGTCACACCACACCCGATCTTTCACAGGGAAGGTCAGCACATTCAATGCCGGGTCCCCATTTCGATGGCAACGGCGGCCATGGGCGGATCCATTGATGTGCCTTCGCTTGGGGGCAGTAAGACCAACATTAAGATTCCGGAGGGCACTCAGACGGGCAAGCAGTTCCGGGTGCGCGGCCAAGGCATGCCAGCCTTGCGCGGCCAGGGCGCGCCCGGCG
>DMER01000247.1:1162-3683 GCA_003451645.1 Alphaproteobacteria bacterium
GCGCGGCCAGGGCGCGCCCGGCGACATGTTTGTCGAGATCGCGGTCGAAACGCCCGTCAATCTCACCAAAAAGCAGGTCGAGCTCCTCAAGGAATTTGAGAAAGCTGGCACCCAGCAGAACAACCCCGAGAGCCACGGTTTCTTTCAGCGCGTGAAGGAATTTTTTGACGGCAGCAAGGGATAACCCTTGGTGACCATCCGCTCACTCATCCGCATGCGGATGAAAGCGCCATGCCTTGCCCTTCCACGCCTCGCCGCGCCCCGGCTAGCCCAGCCAATGCGCAATTCCCTTTAAGCCGCCATCTCGAAATCTTGGCGCACATCGCTGCTCGCCAAGATGAAACGGCCAAATGTCGGACGGAAATCGCCAACCCCAATCAGGCGGCCCGCCATGTCCAAGGTCTGACGGAAGTCGGTCGGATCAATATACTCAGGGATATTGATCTGAAACAGAAATTCAGCACGCCAGCCGCGCCGCATCGCGGGACGAATGCGGTTGACACCTGCGCGCTGAATGACCACACGGCGGCGGTCCTCATAGTCCCACTGCTTGACACCTAAGGGTGCGAGGGTGGTCAAGCAAACGACGCCCGCTCGATAAAGGTCCATCGCCGATTTGCGAGGCGAGCGCGGATCTTGCAGGTAGCGAGCCGCGCCGATCACTGCACCGCGGATGTACTCACCCGGTAATGCGAGGTCGCCGTCCTCAGTCCGATAGACATAGCCTTCGAGATCGTCATGCCGCTTGGCGCGGCTGTTCTTGGCGGCTGAGGCTTTGCTGTCCACCACGTCAGGGTGCCATCTGTGGAACAAGAGGTCGGCGACGCCTTCGATGGTGCAATTGATAAAGTAGGGAAGCGCAAAACTTTGCCGCGACGAAAAAGAAGCAGGCGAGTGCGCAGGGCTATTCATGCTGGATCCTCTGCTCAACGAGAGTAATCAAGGTAAATCTTTAAAGTCGTTCTGAAACACCGGTCTGCAAAATCACCACACACATCAGGATCAATGCAGAGAGCTAAACCACTGGCTTAGGAGCGTTGGACCACAAGATTGTAACAGGCTTATGCAAACAGCGTTAGATATCTGTGAACATGTTCAATGCTGAGGTGGTTTCCGCACGGTATCCCGCAGCAATCGCAAAATTTGCATAGCCGCTTTGCAACTGTCCCCCACCCGTACGCCGTGTCACATTCGCCGTGGGAGACGAAGTACGTATTGCATAAAAAGAGGAAGAATGGTCATGCCCGCCGCCATCGTGACATGCGCAACCGAATTCCTGGGACAACCGAGTGTCGAAGCGCTCTTGGCATCGGGGTACGACGTGATTGCGCACGATCTCGCATTTGTCTCGGCGGAGATTGCTGAGGCCTTCCGGCAAAACCATCCTGGCGCGCAAACAAGCGCGGCGGATAGCCCGCAAGGGCTGGTTGCTGCGGTAATGTCTTCGTTTGGCCGGATTGACACGTGTGTCCTAAACTCAGCCTTTCCTGCCGAGCGCATACCTGCAGGAGCAATGGCTGAGGCTCGGCTCCAAGCCGCTTATGAGGCTTTGGTATTTGCGCCACTCATGCTCACAAACGCCGTTGTACCGCATATGAAAGCGCAGAAGTCAGGCAAATTGATCTTCTGCACCTCGGCCGCGCCATTGCGTGGCTTGAGCAATTACTCGATCTATGTGAGCGCCAGAGGCGCTGCGAACGCGGCCGTCAAATCTCTGGCTCTTGAGCTTGCCCCATTCAACATTCAGGTCAATGCGGTGGCACCCAACTTCATGGAGAGCGAAACCTACTTTCCCAAAGCATTGATGGCGGACCCAGCAGCCTCTGCGAAAATTCTCAACCAGATCCCGGTGAAGCGCCTTGGACGCCCGGAAGAGGCAGGCGGATTGATCGCGTATCTAGCAGGGCCCGATACGGGCTTTGTGACGGGTCAGATCATTGCTTTGGCTGGCGGCTGGGCGTGACCACGGGATTGTGCGGGTCATGAATGTGACGGCCCTGGATCACCCGCCACAAGAGCCCCTGCTGTGTGCCAACCATTAGCGACACGAAGTAAAACCCGCTGCATACCAAAACGATGGCAGGGCCCGATGGCCAGTCGCCATGGAACGAAATGATCAAGCCCGCAAAACTACAAAGGGCGGCAGCGCAAGCAGCCGTGATCATCATCGGCCAGACATTGGCGCACCACAGCCGCGCGGCCGCCGCTGGAAGCATCATAAGACCCACAGACATCAGCGTGCCCATGACCTGAAACCCTGCGACCAAATTGACGACAACGAGCGCCAAGAGGATGCTATGGATCAACGCGCCGTGCCCGCCGGCCGCCCGCATGAACACGGGGTCAAAACTCTCGACCAAGAGGGGCCTATAAATGATCGCCATGCACACAAGCGTGAGGGACGCAAGCGTCGCGGCAAGGATCAGCCCAGCCGGATCCACCGCCAGAATGCTGCCGAACAGCAAATGCACGAGATCAATGCCCGAGCCTCCACTGCTCGCAGCCATCACGCCCAGCGCGT
>DMER01000247.1:3858-6790 GCA_003451645.1 Alphaproteobacteria bacterium
CACGCCCAGCGCGAGACTGGTGAGGTAAAAGGCCGCTAAGCTTGCGTCCTCCTTGAGGACCGTCACGCGAGAGACCGCCCCTGCCGCCAAAACGACGAGCAAGCCCGCAATCACGCCACCCAAAGCCATGAGCCACAGCGAAAACCCAGCAACCAGAAAACTAATAGCGACACCGGGCAGGATCGCATGGCTGATCGCATCGCCAATTAGGCTCATGCGGCGCAAGACGAGGATTACGCCCAAGGGGGCAGCAGCGACGCTCAGCGCCAGGCTGGCGGCAAGCGCCAGCCGCATGAAGGCATAATCCGCAAACGGAGCGATAACGAAGTCATAGAGCCCGCTCATGATGCGCGCTCCAGCGGGTGATGCCCGCGCGCTGCCTCATGCGCCCACATCCGGGTCAGAGCTGCCGCGCGAGCCAGATTGTCTGGGGTCAAAACGTCCGCAGTCGGCCCCCAAGCCACGCATTCGCGCGCGAGCAGCATGGTGGCCGGGAAGTGCGCTTGGATCTGCTGATGATCATGCAGCACCGCAAGCACCGTGCGGCCCTCGTCGTGCCAGCGATGGATGATGGCCAGCAGCGCTGCGACCGTCACGTCATCAACGCCCGCGAACGGCTCATCGAGGAGAATGATCCCGGGCGCCCCTACTAGGAGCCTCGCAAACAATGCCCGCTGAAACTGACCTGCCGACAAGGTTTGAATGGTGGCGTGCGCAAGGGCATCGAGCCCGACCGACGTCAAAGCACTCCTGACCCGCTCCTGGTGTTCGACAGTGAGGGCCCCGAATGCGCCCGCCTCTCGCCAAGCCCCAAGAGCGGCCAAATCCGCGACCGTAATCGGGAAGGTGCGGTCGATGTCATGCGCCTGAGGCAAATAGCCAAGATCGCGCGGCCGCAAACCGCCTCGATCAATACGGCCCTCGGCCAGTCCCACGAAGCCCATGATCGCCTTGAGCAGCGTGCTCTTGCCGCCGCCATTGGGTCCGGTAATCGCGGTCAGGCTGCCAGCCGCGATCACGCCACTCAGATGATGCAGCGCTGGCACACGCGCGTAGGTGACGGTGACGTCGTGCAAAATGAGGTCTACTGCAGCCGACGTCATGGCGCAGCAATGGCCCAAAAAACAATCGCCCACAGGCTAGCGATTATTGCCGCGGCAAGGGCCAGCCGATGCAGAACGCCTTGCGCGAGCATTGTCCTCTGACGGGTTTGTCTTGGTTTGTCGGTCATTGTGCCCCAGGCGCTCATCTATGCATGATATACTATATCATTTCAGGCAATGCATCCCCAAGCTGCGCATCAAAATGCCTCGCTCCGGCGCTGGATAGACATGCAACTGTCATGCAGTGGTCCTAACCTTGCGCGATGGCGGCTTGCGGTACCCTTCAGAAAAGCGCACAATTTGCGCTTTCGTCAAAATGCCTCCTTGGATCAAGCCAAACTCATGACCGAACACCCACTCGATCGCCTCTTCGCTCAGGTTGCGCTACGGCGCGATGCGGACCCGCATACCTCGTACACCGCAAAACTGTTGCATGAGGGCGTGCCCAAATGCGCGAAGAAAGTTGGCGAGGAAGGCGTCGAAGTGGCGATTGCCGCAACCACTGCCGATAAACGGGCAACGATCGAAGAGAGCGCGGATTTGCTCTATCATCTGGCCGTGCTTTGGGCGGCTGTGGGTGTCGACCCTGGCAGCGTCTATGCCGAACTTGCCGCCCGTGAAGGCCGGTCCGGACTAGACAGCAAGGCGGCCCGCAAAGGCTCGGCTGTCAAGGCTTAAGGCGGAACAGCAGCCCCCTATACGAGGCCCGCTGCGGCTGCCATAGCGCGCAATGACTGCTGCGGGCGCGGGCCCAAATGTTGGATGCATTCTGCGGCGGCCAGGCTGCCCAATTGACCACACCGGGCAAGGGGCAAACGCCGGGACAAGCCAAAGAGAAAGCCCGCGGCGAATAAGTCGCCAGCGCCGGTCGTATCAGCTAGGCGATCAATGGGATCGGCATCAATGAGATGCACATCGCCGGCGCTTACGACAACGGATCCCTTCTCGGACCGCGTGATCGCGGCCGTTTTGCCCCAGGCGCGCATGGCCTGAAAAGCCTCGTCAAAGTGTTGCGTCTCAAAGAGAGCCTTAGCCTCGCCCTCATTGGCAAACAGGATATCAAGATCGCTTGCCATCAACTCGCGAAACTCTTGCCGCCACCGCCCGACACAGAACGAATCAGACAGCGTTAGGGCCACTTTGGTTCCAGCAGCGCGTGCAGCAGCAATGGCCTTGCGGATGGCGGCCTTCGTGTCGGCCTGATCCCAAAGATAACCTTCAATATAGAGGATTTGCGCCTTGGCCACGATATCTGTGTCAATGTCTTGCGGCCGTAACGTCCCAGCACATCCCAAATAGGTGTTCATGCTGCGCTGGCCGTCAGGTGTCACAAGGATATAGCTGCAACCGGTGGACGCGCCCTCATTCGTAATCGCACCCGAGAAAGCCACGCCAATGCGCTTGAGGTCTTCAAGATACACTTCACCCAGACGGTCCTCATGGACTTTGCCAATGAATGCGGCATGTCCGCCGAAGCTGCCGATACCAGCCGTAGTATTCGCGGCCGAGCCCCCTGAAACCTCAATAGCCCCGGTCATTTGAGCGGCAAGCGTTTCGGCCCGGAACCCATCAATAAGCGTCATGGCGCCCTTGGCGATGCCATGACGGTTGAGGAAGGCATCGTCTGCCTGAAACAAGATATCCACAATCGCATTTCCGATCGCGGCAACATCATATGTGCGCAAGACCACGCCTCCTGGGCTTCGAGCAATTTCAGCCGCATGACTTGAACGAGGAACTGGAACGGGTCAAGCCCGCACGCTTGCACTGTGCTGGCACATCGGTCATCGTCCCGGCCTGCAAAGCCGGGGACCTAGACATGTCGGGTG
>DMER01000247.1:6992-7554 GCA_003451645.1 Alphaproteobacteria bacterium
GACCTAGACATGTCGGGTGATACAATGGCCGTTGGCCTTCACAAGCTTGCAAGCGCGTCAGTGATTGCCTTGGCCCTCGCATCGTGCAGCCACCAAGGACCGGGCCCCTACGATCCTTTCGGCACGGGGCAAAGTGAAACGCCTCGCAAGACGGAGGGGCTTGGCGCCCCACCGGAGAGATCATCGTCTGTCGCGGCCGCCGGTGACAGCGGCAGCGCCCGCCCACCGCATGGCTCGGCGGCCTCCGGCGACCAAAGACTTGCGGCACATACAAAGGGGCCAGCCCTGGCGCCTAGCCTCAGCGGGCTGCCAACCAACCAATGGTCCGGGCTGTCTGAGGAAGAACTGCGGCGCAGCTTTGGAAAGCCTGACCTCGTGCGCAACGAGGCTGGCGGAACTCTCTGGCAGTATCGGGGCAAAGGCTGTGTCGTATTAGCTTATTTGTACCCCGGCGCAGGCGGTGGTCTGGAAACCGCTTACACGGAGGCCCATCCTGGTGGTGCCGACGACGCCGCGATCCGGCGTTGCCTCCAACAAGGTGTCAATGTGGAAACAAAGGATT
>DMER01000247.1:7800-12782 GCA_003451645.1 Alphaproteobacteria bacterium
ATTCTGCGCATAAAGCCCAAATCTCTTTGAGCGCGACTTGCTTCCTGGACCAAGCCGACCTTAAACGCTTGGGTTGCGAAACGGAGCGAATTCCGTCTCGCCCTCGACAAGGCGCGCATGGGTCAGAGCCCACTTCGAGGTGGGAAACGCCAATTCAGCCCACGGAATGTCATCCCACCCAAAGAGCTTCGTCTCCAGGCTCTCCGGTCCCGGATTGAACAGTCCATCCAACAGCTGCGCCCGGTATACCAATTGCACCTGGCCTGCATGTACGACGTCATAGACCGCCAGCAAGCGGTCGATCGCAATGCGGGCTTCAGCCTCTTCCAAGGCTTCTCGCAGAGCGCCAGCTTCAGCCGTCTCGCCAGCCTCCAGGAATCCTCCCGGTGGTGTCCAAAACCCGCGGCGCGGCTCAATGGCCCGGCGGCACAGCAAAATTCGTCCGCCCCATGAACAAATAGCGGACACGACAATCCTCGGATTGACGTAGTGGATATGGCCGCAGACGGAACAAATGTCCCGGACCACGCTGTCACCGTCTGGTACGGCCCGCGTAAACTGACAGCAGGTCCTTGGGGGCCCTGGGAGCCGCAATTGGGACTGGGACATGCCGTAACTATCGTTACAAAGGTGCCGCTTGTCCAGCGCAGGCCAACAAGCACTTTGCCTCAGAGCATTCAATGTGATACGGACACGGATCAATTTGGTTCTTTGACAAGACCCATACCAGAAAAAGGAGACCATCGACGCCATGGCCGCCAAAGCATTCGAGCTGAAAACGTCTCCCGGGCATCTCTTGCGCCGTGCTCAGCAATATGCCGCCGACCTTTATGCGCGCGAAGTTGGCGCGGATGGGCTGACGCCGCGTCAATTCGCGGTGCTCTATACGGTGGAGGCAAAAGAAGGTCTGAGCCAGACCGACCTTGTCCGGGAGACGGGGATCGACCGCTCCACCCTCGCCGACATGATCAGCCGTATGCTGAAGAAGGATCTATTGGTCCGCAAACGGACTGAGGACGATCAGCGCGCAAATGCTGTCAAGATCACACCCGCAGGGCGGAAAATCTTGAAGTCGGCCTTGCCGGCCGTTGCGCGGGCGGAGGCACAAATTCTTGATGTCGTCCCGGCAAGCCGTCGTAACGATTTGCTCAAAGCCTTGACCCTTATTGCGGATGCCGCTGCTGCGATGGAATCCAACGGCGCCGAAGAGCCGGCCGCCAAAAAACCTGCCAAGAAGAAGAAAAAGGGCTGAGGCCCGAACTAGACCAGGATGTTGAGCATGCCCCCAGGCCGCTTTGGCGGTTGGGATGAAGCGGGCTCGGACGCCAGGGCCTCGCGTTTGCCTGCCCCCTCGTCAAAACGCTTGGCGGGTTCCGCAGGCTTGAGGGCTTTGGGCGGGTCAAGCGTTGGGTTGATGGCCTTGCGCTCGCGTGGCGCAGGCGCTGTCTCTGGCACAAAAGGGATGGGCGCTTGCGAGGCGCGGGCCTTTATAGCGCCCTTGCTTCCATAGAGCTGGGCCGCAATCAGCAGATGTCCGGCAGACTGAGTGTGCATGAGCGGATGTGCGCCGTTCGGTCCGCCCGCTTCTCGGGCTGTTCTAAGATAGTGTGAAACTATCCCAGCCAATTCTTTTAAAATTGCTAAGGCAGCGAGGCTTTCGCGGTCTCAAGGGCCGGCAAGATGGTGGTCTTGATCACATGATCGTCAACTGGACCCGCATGCCTGAGACGGACTACGCCGCGGCCATCGATGACAAAGGTCTCCGGCACGCCCGTAACACCAAGGTCAATCCCCAACCGCCCTTTAGCGTCAATGCCAAGGCCTGTGTAGGGATCACCCAATTCGCTCAGATAGCTGCGCGCGTTGGCCTCCGTGTCCCGGAATAGGACACCATGCACTATGACGCCGCGGCCTTTGAGCTCAAGGAAGACCGGGTGCTCGATTTTGCATGGAGCACACCAGCTTGCCCAGATATTGAGGACTGTTGGCTGACCGCCCTTGAAATCATCCGTTGAAAGACCATCGCCCGCCCTGCCGCTTAATCCAGGCAATTCGAAAGCCGGAAGTGGTTGGCCGACAAGCACCGAGGGAATGTCGCTGGCCTGCTTGCCAGAGCGCAATTGGGTCAAGAACAACGCCGCCAGCCCCGCAAAGACCAAGAGAGGCAGGCCAAACAAGAAGAACCGGTTCACGGCTTGTCCTCCTCAAGAAGCGCCAGCATCTCTTTGGCGCGGCGCAGCCTGTGATAGGACCACGCGACCAAGGCCCCGATGGCGACAGCACTGATCAGGAAACTCGGCCACACATAGGCGGCCTTTCCACCCATGGCCAGGAACTCCCACATCAGGGGGCCTCCTCACCAAGCGAAAGACGCCGGGTGCGCAAACGCCGCTCCAAAATCTCGCTCCGCATGCGGACCAACACGATCCCTGCGAACAAAGCTTGGTAAGCAAATGCCATACTCAGCAGTGGCCAAAGCATGGACCAGGGCATTGATGGGCCGTCTTTGCGCAGGACGCTCGTCCCTTGATGGAGTGTGCTCCACCATTCAACAGAATAGTGGATGATGGGCACATTGACGGCCCCGACGAGCGCCAGGATTGCCGCAGCTCGTGCGGCGCGCGTGGGCTCCTCGATCGCCTCCCAGATCGCCATATAACCAACGTAGAGGAATAGTAGAACAAGAACGGATGTAAGTCTGGCATCCCAGACCCAAAAGGTGCCCCAGGTTGGCTTGCCCCACAGCGACCCTGTGATGAGCGCAAGGGCCGTGAAGACCGCCCCTGGCAAAGCCATGGACTTTGCCGCCGTATCCGCCAAAGGGTGTTTGAAGATCAACCCGATGGCACTCGCGATGACAATGCCGGAATAACCCGCCATTGCCAGCCAGGCTGCGGGCACATGCACATACATGATCCGCGCACTGTCGCCTTGCTGATAATCGGCGGGCGCGGCGAACAAGGCCCCATAAAGGCCCGCGATCAAGAGGGTCCCGGCCAACGCCATGCACCAGGGCGTAGCAGCGCTTGCAAACCCCATAAAGCGGTGTGGATTGGCGAGCCCATGAAGCTGCCCTAGGACAGTTGGCGCATGTGTCACGATGCGTTGATCCACTTTCTTAAACACACATCCAAATCTATGCGGGAATTGGCCCGACGCCAGATGGGGGGTCAAGTCATATTGACGCGCAGTGCCCCTGCCGCCGCCCACGGCGCGATGGCCAGAGCAAAGAGCGACTGCGCCGCCAGCAGCACGAGAGGGGTCAGCATTTCAGTCCCGTCCACAGCGGCCTTCAACGCGCCCGCGCCAAAGATCAGGGTGGGCGCAAATAGGGGCAAACAAATCGCCGCGATGAGAAGCCCTCCGCGCCGGACACCGACGCTAAGGGCAGCCCCAATAGCGCCAATGAGGCTCAAGGCAGGGGTCCCGGCCAACAATGTGAGCCCGGTGGGCACCATGGCCTCCACCGGCAACCCAAGGATGGGGCACAGGAGCGGCCCGGCGAGCACTAACGGCAAGCAGGCCGTTAGCCAATGCGCGAGGACCTTGGCCAGGACCATCAACTCTAGCGGCATGGGCGAAAGCCTTAGGATATCCAACGTCCCATCCTCAAAGTCCGCCTGAAACAAGCGGTCGAGAGAAATCAGGACGCTCAAGATCGCTGCCAGCCAGAGTAATCCTGGCGCCGCTTGCCGCAATGTCTCAGGGTCCGGCCCGACGCCCAACGGCACGAGTGCGATGACAAGCGCAAAGAATCCAAAGCCCAGACCAAAGCCGCCACCGATCCGCGCGGCAAGAACCGTGTCCCGCCAGACGAGGCCCCAGAATGCCCTCATGCGGCAGCCTGCAGCGACAGATCGAGAACCCGCGCCTGCGGCCATAAGGGCTCATGGCTGGCGGCCAGGATAATGCCGCCCGCACGCAAATGCGCCTCGCCATTGTCCAGCAGTATTGCCCTTGCAGCTTGATCGAGTGCGGCACTGGGCTCATCCAACAGCCAGACCGGACGATCCGCCACGGAAAGCCGGGCCAGCGCGACCCGTCGGCGCTGTCCGGCCGAGAGATACTGTCCTGGCAGCTCCGCAATGGGCAGCAGCTGCCACTTCGCGAGTGCCATGTCGACCTGCTGAGCGCTGCCGCCCAAAACCCGGCGCCAGGCCTGGAGCGTCTCGCGCACACTTAAGGCGGCTTTGACCGCATCATGGTGCCCGACATAGTGGACGAGTGCGCTGGCCTCTCTTTCGTCGCCCCGGGGAAGACCGAAATGCACACGGCCAGACGCCGGCTCTAGGAGTCCCGCCACACATCGCAGCAGGGTCGACTTTCCTGCGCCATTGCGTCCATGGACGGCCAAAACGCTCCCGGATTCAGCCGTCCATGAGATGTCTCGGAACACGAGCCGCCCGCCGCGTATCACGGTCAGTCGGTCTGCAGTTAGGCTGGACACAGTCTTCACGCGAGATCCGAAAAGGACCCGCCGCGTCCCTTACCCGAAGAGAATTTCTGTGAGCCTGCCAAAGCTTCGCCACTGCGTAAGGTATCGAGCCCTAGATCAAACTCCTGCGCAAGCGCCTCTGGCCAATCGAGCGCGGCTTGCTCATAGGCCGAGCGCCGATCATTCCGCATGCAGGTTTGGGGGAAAGCCGCAATCTCGTGAGCCAGAGCCTCAGCCGACGCACGAGCCTGCCCTTTGGCGACGACACGATTGGCAAGACCCATTGCCAGCGCCTCCTGAGCGCCCACTGGACGCCCTGTGAGGATCAGATCAAGCGCCCGCGACAACCCGATGAGCCGAGGCAGCCGAATTGTCCCGCCGTCGATCAATGGCACGCCCCAGCGCCGGCAAAAGACGCCAACAACGGCATCCTCCTCCATGACGCGAAGATCACACCACAAGGCGAGTTCCAACCCGCCTGCGACCGCATAGCCGCTAATCGCCGCAATAACGGGTTTGGAGAGTGCCATGCGGCTTGGCCCCATGG
>DMER01000009.1:0-155 GCA_003451645.1 Alphaproteobacteria bacterium
GACATCATCGCCTGCCCCGGCCTTGACTATTGCGATCTCGCAAATGCCCGCTCGATCCCCGTGGCTCAGCGCATCTCGCGCCAGTTTGCGGATGCCGAGCGTCAGCGATTGATCGGTGAGCTGAAGATTAAGATCTCCGGCTGCATCAATGCCTG
>DMER01000009.1:214-3868 GCA_003451645.1 Alphaproteobacteria bacterium
GACATCATCGCCTGCCCCGGCCTCGACTACTGCAACCTCGCCAATGCGCGCTCCATCGGCATCGCCCAGGAGATCGCGCGCCGCTTTGCCGACGCCGACCGCGCGGAGGAGATCGGGCCGCTGCGCATCAAGATCTCGGGCTGCATCAATGCCTGCGGCCATCACCATGTCGGGCATATTGGCATCCTTGGCGTCGACAAAAAGGGTGTTGAGTTCTTCCAGATCACCCTTGGCGGATCGGGCGACGAAACCGCGAGCCTGGGCGAGGTTCTGGGACCGGCCTTCAGCGAACAAGACGTGCCACACGCGATCGAAACCATTGTCGATGTCTATTTGGGCCTGCGGCGGGAGGGCGAACGCTTCCTCGACACCTACCGCCGTGTGGGCTTGCAGCCGTTCCGGGAGAAGCTTTATGCCACTCATTAGGCGCGTTGGTTCAGAATGGGCATTCGCGGACGATCCGTACACGCACTGCGCGGATGGCGAGCCGCTCCCGGACGGTCCCATTGCAGTCAGTCTTACCCGGTTCAAGGCCGAGCGCGATACGCTCCTTGCACGCAACACGGCGCTTGCCTTGGTGCTCCAAGCCGATGAGACGCCTGAGGCAATCGCGGACGGACTGTCCCGGCTCAGCGCGGTCTTCTTGACATTCCCGAAATTCAAGGACGGGCGCGGCTATTCCTGGGCGCGCATGTTGAGGCAACGCTTCGGTTTTCAGGGCGAAATCCGCGCCATAGGCGATGTCTTACGCGATCAGTGGCTTTTTATGAGCCGCTGCGGGATCGACGCGATGCAGGTCAAAACAGCGACGTCCCTCGACGCGTTCCTGGCAGCCTTGCAGGAACAGACCGTCTTCTACCAGCCCGCCAGCGACGGGCGCGGCACGATCGGGCGCCACGCTCCGGCCGCCTTGCGCGCCGCCGCGGAATGACCCGTAAAGATCGCCATTGACCCCGGGGTCAATTGGCCCTAGAAGCGCGGCCCATTCTTTTCAGGGCATGTGCAATTTTGCCAAGCAATCCTGATATGGACGGAGGTGGTTGACGATGGCCTTGCCTCTTTCAGTTGAACGGATCAAGCGGACATCCCGGGTTCCTGCCTTTGCCTCGGTGCCCGCTCTCATTGCGCAGTGGCAGCCGGTTGAGCCTGTCTATGTATTGCATCCGGATGCATTCGCTTTGTCGTCGGAGGCCTTTATCAAGGGCTTTCCCGGGGAGACAATGTATGCGGTCAAGGCCAATGACACGCCGCCCGTGCTCGACGCACTGTGGGCCTCCGGCATCCGCCACTTTGACGTCGCCTCCTTGCATGAGGTGCGCCTGATCCGCTCCCGCTATCCCGGCGCGCGGATGAGCTTCATGGCGCCGATCCGCTTGAACGGCGCCGCTGCCGAAGCCTTTCATGTCCATGGCGTGCGCGCCTTTGCGGTCGACAGCGCCTTTGAGCTGCAGCGCTTGCTTCATGAGACGGGCCTGGAGCGCTCGCCCTCTGCAGCGCGCGAGCTGACGGTGCTGGTCCGGCTGGCCGTGAAGAGCCACAGCTCGGCACTGGAACTGTCGAGCAAGTTTGGCGTCGATCCGCAACAAGGCGCAGAGTTGTTGAAGGCCGTGGCTCAGACCGGTGCCAAGCCTGCTCTGACCTTTCATGTGGGCTCGTTATGCACCTCGCCGGAGGATTACCGGCGCGCGCTCGCCCTCTGTGCACAGACGATCCAATTGTCTGGCGTTGCGGTTTGCGCGATTGATGTGGGTGGCGGCTTCCCCGCCCATTATCTCGAAATTGAAGCGCCGCCCTTGCAGGCCTTCTTTGACGGCATCCGCGCCGCTCAAGCAGAGCTTGGTCTTGCGGACATCCCGCTCCTGTGCGAACCGGGCCGGGCGCTGGTTGCGGACGGCGTTAGCGTCCTGACCCAAGTGACCTTCCGGCGCGGCCAGGCGCTCTACATCAATGATGGCGTATACGGATCGTTAAGCGAGTTCAATATCCCGAACTGGCCGGCGCGCTATCCCTTGACAGTCTATCGCCGCGACAAGTTTGGCGCTATCTCCGTCCAAGCTGGCACGGGCCAGCCCTTCCGGATTTATGGCCCAACCTGCGATACGCTCGACAAATTGCCGGTCGATCTGACCTTGCCTGACCATGTGCAAGCGGGAGATTGGATCTTGTTCGAGCAAATGGGCGCCTATTCGGCGGCTGTCCGCACGGCATTCAATGGCTATTATCCCGATACGTTCGCTAGCGCGCCAAGACCGCAAGTCTAAAGCGTTCGTCTGCGGATTTTCCGTGTGCGCCACACGACTTCTTTACCAGTGGCGCACATCATGGGCCGGTCATTTTAGATAGGTCCGGAGACCCATGGCGGACAGCCCAAATCATTTGCACCGATTGCTCGAATTGGCGAAGGAGCCCTCCAGCGACAAGCGGCGGGAGCTCTTGCGCGATGTGACCGACCTGTTCTTGGAGAATGCTACCTCCTACAATGAGTCAGAGCGCGGTCATTTCGGCGCCATCATCGGCAAAGTAGCGCAAGAGATGGAGGTGGCCGTCCGTCAGCATTTGGCCGAACAACTCTCGGCCGAAGGTGCGGCGCCAGCGGATCTGATCCGGCAGTTGGCGCATGATGACATCAATGTAGCGCGGCCGGTCCTGATGCACAGCTCTGTCCTCAATGAGGCGGACCTGATTTCCGTGGCTCAGAGCAGAGGCCAAGATCACTTGGCCTCGATCGCGCAGCGCCCGGCTGTGCCTTCCGCTGTCAGCGACGTGCTCGTCGACCGCGGCGATGATCGCGTGCTGCTCAACCTCATGGCCAATCAAGGTGCGGTCATCTCGCGCACCGCCATGGAAGTCATCGTCAACCGATCGGAGAAGAACGAGGCTTTGCAAGGCCCGCTGGTGCGGCGGCCCGATCTGCCTGTTGATCTGCTGCAGGACATGTTCCTGTTTGTTCAGAAGTCGGTCCGCGAACAGGCTTTGCAGAAACTGAAGGGCGTTGCTCCGGACGCGGTCGAACGCGCGCTGAGTGCTGCCAAGACCCGCTTTTCCAAAACGGTCTCCGAGATCAGCTCGGCTGACGCAAAGGCCGAAGCATTCATCGCGGACAAACACCGCAAGCGGGAGCTCAACGAGGGCGCGCTCGTGCAAATGCTGCGCTCGGGCATGCTCGCAGAGTTTATTGCAGGTCTTGCGAAACTGTCAGAATTGGATACCAAGACGGCACGGCGCGTGGTGCTGAACCGCAATGTCGAGGCGCTCGCCATCCTGTGCAAGGCCAGCCGGTTTGATCGCGCGACATTCTCAGCGATCGCGCTGCTAGTCGATGCAACGCCTGCGCGCTCCGTGTCCCAGACCTATGAGATCTTGTCCTTGTACGACAAGATCCCCATCGAGGTCTGCCAGCGCACCATGCGCTTCTGGAAGGTCCGCTCTCAGGCCGCTGTGGCGCCCGGCAACACCAACGTTGCTTAAGACTTCTTGCGTGGCAGGAGTTTGAGCCCGAGGCGGCTGCGGAACGCGGCGTCGACCCAACGCTTAGGCAGGCTCGACGGCAGCCACCAATCGAAGAAATAGCTGGGCGCGAGTGCGACACGCACGGGCGGCGATCCTATCGTCAGCATGCGGTATATCTCTTCACCGACGCGCTCGACCGGCAGG
>DMER01000009.1:4034-4767 GCA_003451645.1 Alphaproteobacteria bacterium
GTCAGCATGCGGTAAATCTCTTCGCCCACGCGCTCGACCGGCAGGCCATTGCGGCCTTCAGCATAGAAATTCTGAGTGAATTTCTCCAGGATCGTCTTGTAGTCGGTGTTGGCGTAAATCGAGATGTCCTGCGCTTCCGCCTTGTCCCAGATCGCGGTTTTGACCGCCCCCGGACCAATGACCAGGCTGTCGATGCCATAAATCATCAGCTCACGGCGCAACGACTCCGAAAAGCCCTCGAGGCCATGCTTGGCCGCGCAATAGGCGCCCAGGAACGGCGCGCCAATCTTGCCGCCCATCGATGTGATATGAACGACGCGGCCGGGCTTGCCCTTCAGCGTGCGGTCGGCACCCAGTTGGGGCAAGAAGGCTTGCGTCGTAATGAACGCCCCAATCAGATTGATGTCGATCTGTGCACGGAAGTCCTTCAAGGACTGATGCAGCAATGGGCCACCGATCGCGATCCCTGCATTATTTACCAGCCCCAACAGTGTCTCGCCTTTGAGGGTGTCGCGCACCTGTTCCGCACCTTTACGAACCGCCGCCTCGTCCATCACATCGAACAGCAGCGGCGTGAACTTGGCCCCGAACTCCGCCTTGAGCCGATCGGCATCCGCTTGCTTGCGCACCGACCCAAAGACATGCAGCCCCTTGCCCGTAAGTACTTTGACCGCGCCCCAGCCAATTCCCGTTGAGACGCCCGTTACAACCACTGACCGCATGAGTGCAGACC
>DMER01000009.1:4980-15329 GCA_003451645.1 Alphaproteobacteria bacterium
GCATGAGTGCAGACCCCTGTGAAACTATTGCTGGGTTTATACGCGCGTCCGGCGATCTTAGATGAGTATTGCGGCCCTGTGCAGGGCCTGGTTGCGGGCGCGGCGGCCTTTGGCAGCGGACGGGCATCGAAAAGGCCTGCAAATCGTGCGTTTTGTGGTGCTCAGGCTCCCAAAAACCACATTTCTGTGCATTTTTTGCCGATCAAGGCGCGAACTTGGCTGGCATCCCTTGCAGAATCACCTGAAAATGCGCGTATTCGCTGGCCTGGCGGGCTCCACGAGCCCCGCAAGACGTGGGCTAGAGATCAGGCCCGGCACGGCGCCGGTTTGGTTCAACTGAGAACATGCACAAGACAGGATTGAGAGCTATGGCAACAACTGCAGCAGCAAAGAAGCAAGCCACCGTAACGCAAAAGACCATCGTCACAGGCCTCGCAGAGAAGGCGGGCATGACCAAGAAGGACGCCAATGAATTCGTTGACACCTTCATCGCAACAGTCGCCAAGCACGTGAAGAAGGGCGACAAGGTCCGCCTGCCCGCGCTGGGCACCTTTATGGTGCGCGCACGCAAGGCCCGTATGGGCCGCAATCCGGCAACCGGAGAGCAAATCAAGATCAAGGCCTCCAAGAAACTCGCATTCCGCGTGGCGAAGGAACTCAAAGAGTCGATCTAAGCCTAGCACTCATGGGCGCTCGAACGGCCGGAGCACCACTCCGGCCGTTTTCATGTCCTGAGTGTGTGGACCATCACGGCCACATCTATTTGCAAGGACGTTCAGAGCCTGTTCAGCGCTCTCATGCCAATCTCGGGCGGCCACTGAGGTGACAGGAGACGAACATGTCCATGATGTTGCGTGCAATTGCCACGCTCGCCGTCTTTGTTTGCGTCAGCGCCATGAACGCCAAAGCGGCGGCTGCCTACGCCGCCCTTTGCGCCTGACGTTCGCGGGTTTTTGAGAACTGTATCGCTGGGCGTTTCTCGCCCGTATAGCGCAGCTCCCACGCACTCTTGGCGAGGAAGACCGGCGCGCCGTCGCGATCCTCGGCCATATTGCCTTGATGCTCAGAAATGAATTTCTTGAGTTCCGCGGGGTCGCTTGCGTCTACCCAGCGGGCGAGCTCAAAAGGCGGCGGCTCAAAGCCCACATCCAAGCCATACTCGCCCGCCATGCGCGAAGCGAGCACGTCCAGCTGCAATTGGCCGACCACCCCCACAATCCATTGGCTGCCAATCGCGGGCTTGAAGACTTGGGTCACGCCTTCTTCTGCGAGGCTTTCGAGAGCCCGCTGCAGATGCTTGGCCTTCATGGGATCGGCGAGGCGGACACGGCGCAAGATTTCCGGCGCGAAATTGGGAATGCCGGTAAAGGTCAAATCCTCGCCCTCGGTCAGCGTGTCCCCAACGCGCAAAATGCCGTGGTTGGGCACGCCAATGATGTCGCCGGGCCACGCCTCATCGACCGTCTCGCGGTCTTGCGCAAAAAAGAGGATGGGATTGTGAATGCCCACCATCTTGCCCGTGGCGATCTGCTTGAGCTTCATGCCGCGCTTGAAACGGCCTGAGCATAGACGAATAAACGCCACGCGATCGCGGTGATTGGGGTCCATGTTGGCCTGCACTTTGAAGACAAAGCCTGTGACCTTGTCCTCCTCCGGCGTCACGGTGCGGGTCGCCGCCTTTTGTGCACGAGGCGACGGCGCATAGGCGGCCAGCCCTTCCAGCAATTCGCGCACACCGAAGTGCTTCAGTGCCGACCCGAAATAGACCGGCGAGGTATGCCCCTCGCGATAGGATTGGAGGTCGAAGTCGCCATAGGCACGGGCGAGCTCCATCTCGGCAGCGGCTTGCGCGGTTTCCTCTGCTGGCACGAACTGCGAGACCGCATTATTGCCAACCGGGTCGGTCAAGACCGCCTTGTCCTTGGAGAATGGCACAAAGTCGTTGTGCTCCAAACGATAGGCGCCGCGCAGGTTCAAACCCTGCCCGACCGGCCACATCATCGGGATGGCATGCAGCTGCAAGGTGTCGGCAATCTCATCAATCAGCGAGAAGGGATCGCGCGTTTCGCGGTCCATCTTGTTGATGAAAGTGGTGATCGGGATATCGCGCAAGCGGCAAACCTCGAACAATTTACGCGTCTGCGCTTCGATGCCCTTGGCGGCATCGATCACCATGATGGCGCTGTCAGCGGCGGTCAGCGTGCGATAGGTGTCTTCTGAAAAGTCTTCGTGGCCCGGCGTGTCGAGCAAATTGAAGATCGTATCGCGGTACTCGAACGTCATGACTGCAGTGGTGACCGAGATACCCCGCTCCTGCTCGATCTTCATCCAGTCGGATCGCGCCCGGCGCCTGTCGCCCTTGGCCTTGACCTCGCCTGCCAGGCGGATCGCACCGCCCATGAGGAGGAGATGCTCCGTGAGCGTCGTTTTTCCGGCATCAGGGTGCGAGATGATCGCAAAGGTTCGCCGCCTGGCCGAGGCGGTCTTGGGGTCTGTGTCAAAGGTCATGGCGGGGCGTATAACAGATTTGGTTCGCCCATGTCAGTGCAGAAGGCGTCCTTGACAATGATGATAATTTGATTATTTTATGCTTACATAATGAGTGGAGGAGCCAGTGAGCAAGATCAATGTCGGCGTGGGTGATGAGTTCCCGGTTCAAGACGTGCCGGAGGACGGCGGCTACGCCTGTAGCGGGTGGAAAGGCGGATCGTACAATTGTGGGCGCCATAGCGAAGGTACACATGAACATGAAGTGCCGAATGTCGTTACCGCTGTGCTTGGCGGACTTGCCGCGGTGTCTCTTGTTACCCTTGCCGTCTTGAACCCTCTTGTTACTCTGGCTGTGACTGGCGGCGGCGCATTGGCTTATGCGGCAGGGCGAAGGAGCGCCAGGCGGCGCCGTTGGTGGGCACGCAAGCGGCAGATGTGGCGTGACTACGCTGCCAGCACGGCGCAAGACGCCAAATATTCAGAGTCGCAGCAACCCAGTCAGAGGGACACCTAAACCGTGCGCCATGGACGATGGGGCCACCGGCATGGTGGCGAGCAAACAGAGCGCGCAACCACGCGCGTTCAACTTGAATTGCCAACGCAGGCCCTGGAACGCCTGCAACGGCTCAAGGACAAGACCGAAGCCGCCTCATATGCCGAGGTCATCCGCAATGCTCTACGCGTGTTTGAGGCGCTCTCTGCCGAGCATGAGCAAGGCTCCGAGTTCCAGGTGCGGCGCAAAGACGGGACGGTCGTGAGTTACCAGGTGTTCGTATAGAAGCGTGCGCACGCTGCACGACCAAGTCAGCTTACCGGCTCGTCGAAAAACCAGCGGCCTTGGCGGTCCTCGATCTCCAGGACCCAGCAATCCGGATCACGGGCGATCTGACGGCCCAAATAGTCTTCTGCCACGCCGTCAGGCACTGGATTGGGGCCGGTGCCGCGCAACCACTGGCGCGTGCCATCCATTGCCGTCATGGGCGTCAAGACGATTGCCATACCGTTCAACAGATTGAGCTTCACGAGAATGACACCACCCTCCGGGTGCCCTTTGCGCGCAATGGCGGCAAAGGCGCCCGCAGATTGCGCGCGCCGGATGACCGCTGCGGTCCAAATGTCCGCCCTAATTCGCATTCGTCAGCATCCTGACAAACTATACCATTGTTTGAGTCATTTCTGCCACTGGTCATGACGGCAGACTTCCGATTCTTTTAGGGCTTACGATTCGGGTGCGGGCAACAAGAATATTCTGATGCGGATGAGGGCAACGCGACAGTGTTAGAGCAACGTTTTTCAGTGACGCCGCCTCTGCTGACGGCGGTCGCACTCGGCGCGGGTATTGGCTTGGCGGTTATTGGACTCCTCGCCAGTTTGAGCGTAGGGCTCAACCTCAATTCTGTCGTGGGGACCCTGGCTTCGGGTCTGTTGCTTGCCGCCTATGCCTATCTCACGGTCGCAACATCGGGTGCGGTGCTGAGCACCTTGGCGCCAGGGCAAACCTTGCGCTTGGTGCAATCGGCTGAAGGCGCGCCTTCGACAATCGTCGATGTCATCATCGCCTTTGACAGTCCCAATGACCTTGAGGGCGCGGCGTTCTCGCTCGCCGCTGCGGCTCGGTTGCGTTACCCAAAGGACCGTCTCCGGCTGCACGTTGCGGCAGCGTCGAAGGCCGCCAATAGCAGCCCCTTACTGGCCGAACTGGTGCAAACCTATGGCGCCTCTTGGATGGCATTTCCTTCATGCAGGTTAGACCAAGCATTGGATCACGCAGTCTCCCGCACGGCCGGTGGATTGGTCCTTATCTTGCGGCCAGGTGAAGCGCCCATCTGTGACGTATTGGAGCGGGTCTCAGCGTCCTTTGCGGCAGACCCAACACTGGGGTTTGTAGAGTTGAACCCATTTCTGATTGATGGAGATGGCGCCAAGGCCGACATTGCTCAAGCCCGCCGCTTGCCAGCCGATGCCGGACCGCTCGCCCGTGCCATGTTGCGCGGCGGAACGGCACCCTCCTTGACAGCGCGTCCAACAGCATTGTGGCGCCGAGGGGCGCTCATGTCCGCCGGCGGCATTGCGCGCGGCCGCAAGGATGGCGAGGCCTTTGCCAGGATCACCGCGCAAGCCCGCGGCTGGTCCCGCCAAATCTGTCCCTTTCCTGCCATCGCAGCCTTCACGCCACGATCTGTGGCTGACACAGTCGCTCTTATGACCGCGCGCAGAGTTGGCGCCCTCGACAGCCTGATCGCCTCGGGCAATGCCGGGTTCAGGCTCGCGGACATGGCCCTCACCTTACGTTCGCTTGCACAAATTCTGTCAATCTTTACGCCTATCGCGCTGGCCATGGTGTTCGCATCAGCCTCTTTCGCAACATTGGCCGGAGTAAGCGCCTGGGGGGGCACCTCACCCATGGTTGGCGCTGCCGCCTTAATTGGCATGTTGGCGTTGCTCGCGCTGCAGGCTGCGGCCGCAAGCGGCTGGCGGCATAGTGCTGCGGCCCTGTGTATGGACAGCGCAGCAACCTTCAAAATGGCCGACGCAGTGTGGGCGCTATTGGCCGGGGGACGACTGCGCCTTAACCCCATGACAGCTTGGCTCGCCTTCAATCTGGCGGCGCTGTGTCTTGCTGCCGCTGGGCTTGGCATTGCCCGGATCATCGCCACTCCAGACCTGTTTGCTGTCACCGGCGCGCAAACCGCTATCGCAGCCATCGGGGCCTTCTTGAGTTTTTGCGCGCTCGGTGCCGTGCGGGAACCGCGCCAAAAGCGAGCGGCGCCGCGGCTGCCCAGCAATCTCGAAGCGGAGCTCGTCGTGGGCGGCGTCACCATCCCCGGCCATATTCGAGACATCTCAGTTCAGGGCGCACGCTTTGAGGCGGACGCTAGCGGCGCGCTTGGTATTGTCGCGGTTGGCGGTTTGATCAAGCTGCAGGGACCGGATGGACCGATCCAGCTTCCCGTTCAATTGTCGCGTGTGCGCGATGCAGCGGGTGGCGTATCCTTCGGACTGCAATTCACAGGGCGCCAGCTCATCGCCTTCGCCCACGCCGTGACCCTCGCATATCAATCGCAAGAGCGTTTTGCAGCCGCCAGAGACGCGCGCGGTCTGGCGCCAAACTCCATCCTCACCGCCTTGCGCGCCTTGGGGAACGGGGTGAAGGGCGCGCTGCGGAGCGAAACCCTCCCCGCTCGATCGACCTGATGGGTCAATGCTTGCCGCCTGCGCGGAATTTTTCCGGATAGACGATCGTGTCTTCGCTAGTCTGCAGGACAGGATCGAGCGGCAGCGTGACTGTAACACACGTGCCATCGCCGGGTGCGCTTTCAATCACCATGCTGCCGCCGTGCAGAGCCGCAAGCGCTTTGACCAACGATAACCCAAGCCCTGTGCCGCGATGAGGCGAATTCATGAGATCAACATCCGCTTGCTCGAATGGCATGCCGATGCGCTCTAGGTCGGCCGGCGGAATGCCAACGCCCGTGTCGCGCACTTCCAGCACGAGGTCTTTGTCTGCCCTGCTTGCCTTCACACTCACCCGGCCTTGTGCGGGCGTGAACTTCACCGCATTTGACAAAAGGTTGAGCAGGATTTGCTTGACCGCCCGCCGGTCGGCTATCGGATCGGGTAACTCACTGGCAACCTGTATGCGAACTGCCACACCCGCATCATCCGCCTGCAGACGAACCATCTCGACAGCTTCCTCTATAAGCGGGCGCAGCCGGATCTGATCAAGATTGAGTTTGAACTTTCCCGCCTCGATCTTTGACATGTCCAAAAGGTCAGAGATCATATCGAGAAGGTGCTGACCGCTGGTGTGTATGTGCCCGGCATATTCCTTGTAGCGAGGATTGCCCGAAGACCCAAACACCTCATTCCGGATGATGTCCGAAAAACCAATGATCGCATTGAGCGGCGTGCGCAACTCATGGCTCATGCTGGCCAGGAAGCGGGATTTCGAGCGAGAGACTTCCTCAGCCCTGTTCCGCGCCTCCACGAGGCTGGTCAGCTGTTCCCGCAACCGTGTGGCATCACGCATGACGACTGCAAGGCTTTCATCGGAGGCTCCGCGTATGGCCGCATCCATCCAGACAAAGCTCCCATCCTTCCGGCGGACGCGCAGCTGGCAGGCTTGCGCAGTGCCCTCCTGATGCGCATGGCCCAAGGTCTGCTGAAGGCCCTGAATATCTGCAATGTGGACCCAAAATGCTGGTGCAAGCCCCACCATGTCTTCCGGTGTGAACCCCAGGATCCGCTTTGCTGATGCTGAGACATAGCCTATCTCGCCCTCAGGGCTAAGCACCAGAATGAGTGCCGGCAGCTCCTCCGCCAACACATCGGGGCTCTCCGCCCCTGCACGCGACACAGGTGATTCAGCGGAGCGGTGGGCCAAGAGTTCTCTCAGCGCCAAAGCTGCGGCGGCGAGCGAGGACACAATCGCGAGCAGCGCCGTGATCTCGGACCACTGCGCAGGGACCGCACTCTGCGGGACCGCCCCCGCTGCTGTCAGCATTGCCAGGACCGCAATTGCGAGGCCAGACGCAACAGCGGCCGCAATCACTGTGCCCTTAGCGCGAGTTGCACAGGCCTCCAAAGGCCCGATCAAGAACCACGCCAAGAATGGGGAGGCCAAACCGCCGCTGATGAAGCAAAACGCTGCAGCAAGAACCGGTGTTGTTAGAATAGAGACGGCGCGCGCTTGCGTCAGTCCGCCCAGCACCCAAGGCATAACGGTCAACAATGTGGTGCCGACGGAAATCCCAATGGCAAGCGTGGCCAGGCCATGCGCCTCGGGCCATAATTGGTGCGCAAGGTATAGGACAGCGATCGCGCCTAAACCCGCCGCCCCATGAGCCAGTGCGAAGCCCAACTCAGGCGGCGCGACACCTGCATCACGCCGCGAGCGCTCCCGGACGGAGCTCTCGATGGATAGCGCGGCACTGCTTTCGGGCTTAGAACGGCCATCGACCATGAAGCTCTCCTCGTGAAAACACGCGTCGTTGCGACTCGGATAGTAAACGCGAAGCCATGCTTGGCCGAGAGTGTTAACGAAATCTGAATCTTCGTTAACGCCTGTTAGGGATTTGCGGGGCCAGGCGCTGCGTCTCACGCAAGTTTCTGGGGATAATGGGCCGCAACCACCCCGTTGGAGAATTTATCAATGCTCAAATCTTAAATTTGGCGTGTCGAATCCACGTCGTTTGGCGCAGACCGACCGCAGCAGGATGTGCGCAATTTTAAGGGTTGGTTTCACTGGCGGACAATCTGAGAGGGGTATCTTTTCACCTGCGCGCAGAAGGGCGCACGCCAAGTCGCGCGAAGGAGCGAGTGATGGGGTTCCTGTTTCGGCTGATGTTTTGGGTGGGAGTGGCTGTTGCCATCATGCCGCCAGAAGACCGTCCAGGGGCTGATGGTGCGATCGCCAGCGAAGCCGGCCTGGAAGAGAGGCTACGCATGGCAGTCTTTTCCGTTTGGGCACTCGCCGCCGATGTGTCCGAGACCTGTGTCCGCAACCCTGACCTTTGCGCTGCAACGCAGAACCTTGCCACGACAACTATGCAAACCACACAGGACCTTGTCATGGAAATCCGCGACAATGTCACTGGCAAGAGCGCACCACAGCCACCCGAAGAAGGCCGTGTGGGCAAATTTCAAGGCCGTGCAGATTAAATCCTCGTATGGTGACAGGCAGGTGCGAACACGCCTATGGTCGCGGCCCAAAGCCGCCGGGGCCGGACATCACCCACCGCCCGGCGACTCAGACATTTTGACTTTGATTCTGGAGGCACACGTGTCCGATACCGCCCGCTCATCGTCCGCCAGGGTTATCCAACCCAGCGTGACGGTCCGCAGCGCCGAACCCCCTGATGCTGAAACCATACTACTTATGATCAAGGCGTTGGCCGCCTCTCAGGGCGTCGGCAACCGCGTCCACGCCACTCTTGACCATATCCGCCGGGATTTCTTTGGACATGGCAAGCGCATCGATGCGCTGATCGGCGAGCGCGGCGGCGTGCCTGCTGGCCTTGCTTTGTTCCAGGAAATCTACACGACCTGGGATGCCGAGCCCGCCTTGATGGTCAATGATCTATTTGTAGACGAGGCTGCGCGCGGTCTCGGCGTCGGTCTGGCGCTGATGCAAGCCATCGCGCGGACCGCAAAAACGCGCGGCTGCGCCAGCGTGCAGCTAAATGTCATCCACGCAAACCGCAACGCAACATTCTTCGATCAGTTGGGCTTTGTGCATCAGGAGGATTTGCTGTCCTACCGGCTCGACGCCAATGGGCTGTTCAAAATGCTGGAGATGGCAGGTTGAACGACTTTCAGCCGCGAGCGCATCAACTCTTGCCCTTGAGAGGCTTTGACCGGCTGACTGTGGGCGAGACTTTCGCGATCCCATCGCGGACCATAACAGAGGCAAACTTCCTCGCCTTTCAAAGCGTCTCACTCGATAATCATCCGATCCACTACGATGTGGAGTATTGCCGCCGGACCGGGCGCAAAGGCTTGCTAGCCCATGGCCTACAGGTTTTGAGTTTCTCGGCTGCCGGCGCAGGCTTGTTTCCGCATGTGATCGGGGACGCGCTCATTGGCTTCATTGAGGTTAGTGCAAAGTTTCTCGCCCCCGTCTACGCCGGCGATACCTTGTATCCGCGATTGACCATTACGGAGTTGGTCCGGCAGACCACCACTGGGATCGTGCGTATGCGCGCCTCGATCCACAATCAGGACGGCGTACTTGTTCTGGACGGAACGCATGCCTACCTTTTGCGCCTAGATGGTCCCCATGCCCCCTAATCCCGGCCTTGAACAAGCGCGACGCGACTTTGGTCCCCGTGCAGCACAAATTATTGAGGACTTTGATCTTCTTGACGATTGGGAGGATCGCTACCGCTATGTGATTGAGCTGGCGCGCGAGCTTACGCCGCTGGCGACTGAAGAGAAAACCGAGGCCAACAAGGTTCGGGGATGCGCGTCACAGGTTTGGCTGAGCGCTCATCGTGAAAAGGTCGAGGGTGGCGTCCGGCTGACCTTCTCGGGAGACAGTGATGCATTGATCGTCAAGGGACTGGTTGCTGTCCTCATGCGCCTCTATTCCGGCGAAAGCCCTGAGACGATTGCAAGCCGCGATGCGCAAGCACTTTTTGCCCGGCTTGGACTGGGCTCCCACCTCAGTCAGCAACGCTCGAATGGATTTTTCTCCATGGTCGCGCGCATTCAGGCTTTGGCGCGCGGCGCGTAATTTTTTGAGACACTGATCGGGATCAGGCTTCTTGAGGCGCCCCCGACGCGGTTTCCCGCTCCAGACCATAATGGATGGCGAGTTTTGCGAGCGCAAATTTCAGCAAGATTTTTGCTGAGCGCCGAGGCCAGCGGCGCTCAGATTCGGTCTCTTCCAGGCCTTGCAAGAAGCAACACACCGACATCAGAACGTCGCTTAAGCCCGGCCCCACGGCAACCATGGCGGCTCGCACTCGTGCCCTGGCCCCGAGTGCCAAGTCACTCAGCGCCTCCTGACCATTGTGGTTTCGCCCCGACGCCAAAGGGTTGCTCCAATCGACGGTAAGGCGCGGCCCCATTTGTGCGAGTGTGAAGTCGGCGCGTAGTCTCTCGCCAGCCTCGAATTGTGCATCGGTTGGGCGATGAACATCTGAGGGTGCCGACCGCGCGCGCAGCCAAGCCAGGGGCGACTCCGCAGCATTGACGGTCGCATAGACTGGTGCACCGTCTTCAACTGCAACGATGCGAGTTTCAAGAACTTTGTTGCGCGCAAAGTCAGACTTCGAACTTAGACTTGCTAGCGCCGCCCTGCCCTGGCCCGTGAGCCGTACCGCAAGTCCGCCGTCATCGCTGACCGCTGGCGCAAC
>DMER01000214.1:0-206 GCA_003451645.1 Alphaproteobacteria bacterium
TCACATTCACGTTGTGAATCCATATGTCCACGAACATCTTGCCATAAAGCGAATGGGGGCTGCGCCGGTCATCCTCGATTTCGGCGTTCAAATCCGCCATCGCCTGTTGTTGCTGCTCGCCAAAGATCTGGACACGGCCTAAGGGAATCGTCAGATCAAGCGGTGCCTCGGGCGCGGCCGCGGGCGTTCGTTTCGCCGCCCCGGCT
>DMER01000214.1:449-10004 GCA_003451645.1 Alphaproteobacteria bacterium
CATCGCGCCGAGCACCAAACATATCACGATACGTCCAATCACGGCGGCGGCCTCCTTAGCCATTTGGGTCATTTACGCAACCCCAGATTCACCGCGGCAGCATAGGCTTGCGCGAACTTTTTGGCATAGGCGTCAACTTGCCCCGGGCCATTATAGTAGCGGGCGACCTGCTCCCAATCCTTATTCTTCATGTGGGTCAGCAATCCGCCAGGCTGCGGCGCCGGTTTGGCCGCGCAAAAATCCAGAAACCCCAGCACATGCCAGCGTTCATCCTCTTGAAAAGCGCGGTACATGTCGATGGCGTTGAGGTAGCCCAAAGCCGCGAACTCCGTCATCATGATCTGCGGCCCGCCGATGGAGGCAGCCCTATAGGCCTTCTCCTGAGCGGCAAGGGCCACCGCAAAGACCAGCACCCAATACTCCTTCTGCTGGCTGCCGTGGAAGCGTTCAAACTCCGCTGACGGATCATCCCGCCACGCATGATTTTCCCAAGGTTTGCCCTCAACGCCTGCGCGCCCGCCATGCTGGAAATGCTGATCATAGAGCTTGGCATTAGCACGGCCCCATTGCTCAAAGAATTTGTGGTTCTCAAACCGCAAGATCGCCCGGCCGGGCGTGAACTCATGCCCGCCGCTTTCGACATACCAAATGGCGAGTGTGACCGCAGTCTCGATCCCGCCAGCAGCAGAACCAGCCTTAGCGATCAAATTGCCGATGCGGTTATAGGTCTTGGCGACCCCCGCGCCAATCCCGCCGCCTGGCTGCGGCACAGGCTTTGTGGGCGCCAGTTTTGCGGTCTGCAGTGCGGGGTCGTCTTTGAAAAATGCCATGCGATGCCTCCGGCCGACTCAATGCGGCGTGAGGCGCAGTCTATGCGATGGGACGCCGGTGGCGGAAAACTCACGCAGGGATCAGCTTGCCCTGGGCCGCTTGCCGTCCCGCCGCCGCGGCAAGGATCTGGTTGGCCGTGACAAGCGCCGCGCGCGCTTCTGTGGGCATCAGCAAGGGCGCCCCCTCTCCCCGCACGGTGGCCAAGAACCGGGCTACAGAGGCCCCCAGAGGGTCAGCAAGATCAGGCGAGACTGGAACGCCATTGGAAAACAACTCTGGCAACGTATCAGGTGTCGAGTTCTTGACAGTTCGGCTTAGGAAATCGATCACCACCTCGCCATCGGGATAGACAACGCGCATGGTCCGGCGGCGCTCTTTGGAGTCGCGGCTGGCCATGAGCCGTACCCGGCATCCCGACTGCAGCGAGAGCTCGGCCTCTACCTCATCGGAATGCCCGCCGGGTCCCGCCCTCTCACTGGCCTTGATCGCCGTGACCGCCGACTGGGCGAGCAGTTGCACCATATCAATGTCATGGATCATCAGATCAAGCACAACGCTCACATCCGTCGCCCGTCCACTGAAAGGTCCAGCCCGCACACTCTCAATCACGATTGGCGCCGCTTTGCGCTCCAACAAACCGGTTGCCGCCAGCACGAGCCGCTCTTGATGCCCGATATGCAAGACGCAACCCTGACGCTCCGCCAGCGCGACCAGCTCGTCCGCGTCCTCTTCCCGAACCGCGATCGGTTTTTCCAAATAGACATGCTTGGCGGCATCAAGGCAGCGCTTGGCCACCAGCGCATGTGTGACAGCCGGGGTCGCAACGGACACCACATCAACCTCGGCCAGCAGATCATCGATCCGTGTGAAGGCCCCAACACCATGGGCATGCGCCGCGTCAACCGCGCGCTCCCCATGCGCGTCGGCAATCCCAATCAGCCGCACGCCCGGCGCCTTCGCATATTTCTGCGCATGCAAGCGCCCAAAGACGCCCGCGCCAATGACGCCAGCACGCAATTGAGTTGATCCGGACACGACGCGAAAATCCTCCTGTCTGCACGCAACAATCTCAGGCACAGGCTTTGGATGCACAGCAACACAAGAAATATTGCAGTCTCGTCATGCGCTTGGCGTACCTAAAGATTTTCCATTCTGCCGCTTCCGGCAGGCCCGCGCATCTGATTAAGGTAAAGGCCTCGCTATAACGCCACCAATCAAACGTGCAGGAGCATTGCCCCCATGACCAATCTCAAGAGCCGCGAAATTCGCTTGAAAAACCGCCCTGTCGGCATGCCACAGCCGCAAGACTTTGAATTGGCCGAGACCGGCGTTGCCGCGCCAAAGGCCGGTGAAGTTCTCGTGCGCAACATCTGGATGTCTGTCGATCCCTATATGCGCGGGCGCATGATGGACCGGGAGAGCTACATCCCGCCGTTTCAGATCGGTCAGCCCCTGCAAGGCGGCGCCATTGGTCAGGTCGTGGAAACCGGCCCAGACTCCCACTTCAAGGTTGGCGATTATCTCCAGCACATGTTGGGCTGGCGCGAATACGCGGTCGTGGGGCCGATGGCCCTGCCCCAAAAGGTTGATCCGTCCCTGGCGCCAGTGCAGAGTTTCCTGGGCGCTCTCGGGATGCCTGGCCTGACTGCCTATGCGGGCTTGTTCCGCATTGCCGCCTTCAAGCCGGAAGACTCCGTGTTCGTGTCGGGGGCTGCGGGCGCGGTCGGCTCGGTCGTGTGCCAGCTGGCGAAGGCGCGTGGCGCCTATGTCGTGGGCTCTGCGGGTTCGGACGCCAAATGCGACTGGCTGCTCAAGACCGCCAAGATTGATAAGGCGATCAATTACAAGACGGCGGGCGATCTGAATGCGGCAGTGGGCTCGGCCTTCCCCAAGGGCATTGGCGTCTATTTCGAAAATGTGGGCGGCGCGCATCTGGAGGCCGCCATCAATCACATGCGGATCCACGGCCGTCTGGCCATCTGCGGGATGATCGAGCAGTACAACAATACGGCCCCCGCACCAGGCCCCTGGAACATCATCATGACCATCCCCAAGAGCTTGCGCATCGAGGGTTTTGTCGTCTCCAACCACTTCGACCTCCTGGGCGCCTTCCACAAGGAGATGGGGGAATTGGTCGCGGCTGGGAAAATGCATTGGCAGGAAACCGTCCATCACGGCATCGAGAATGCGCCATCTGCCTTCCTCGGCCTCTTCAAGGGCGAGAATAGCGGCAAGATGCTGGTCAAAATTGGCCCGGACAAGGCGGTCTAGCCCCGATGTGGCAGCGTTGGGTTCTCGCCCGCAGGCCGGTAGGCGTCCCCGGACCGCAGGATTTCCGTCTGGACGAAGGCGCCTTGCCCGATCCGGGCGAGAACGAAATGCTGGTCCGCACCGACTACATTTCAATCGATCCGGGCATGCGCTCGCGGTTGTCGCGCGATAGCTACGCGCCAGCTTTGCCCCTCGACAGCGTGATCGAAAGCGCTGGAATCGGCACGGTCATCGCCTCCCGCAACACCAAGTTCCGGGAGGGCGACTGGGTCAGCGGCGCCATTGGCTGGCAGAGCCATGTGATGTCCTCCGGGCGCGGGCTCACTAAGCTGAACCCCGCGCTGTTCACTGGGCTCGTCCGCCCCACGGCCGCTATCGGCATCTTGGGAATTCCCGGCTTGACCGCCTATTTTGGTCTGCGCGATTTGGGCGCGCCCAAGCCCGGGCAGACGTTGCTTGTGTCGTCGGCGGCAGGAACCGTTGGCGCCACAGCGCTCCAAATCGGCAAGCTCGATGGCCTGACCGTCGTGGGGATTGCTGGCGGCCCGGACAAGACCGCTTATGTCCGCAGCCTTGGTGCCGACACGGTCATCGACTACAAGGCCTCGCGCGATCTGCCGAGCCAGCTGGCGCAGGCAATCCCGCAAGGCGTGGACATCTATTTTGACAATGTGGGTGCCGCCACTCTTGATGCGGCCATCCGTGTCATGAACCTCCGTGGCCGGATCATAGTCTCAGGTCAGATCGCCGAGTACAACGCCGCTGCGCCAGCGGGAATCCGCAACACGCTCGACTTCATTCCAAAACGTTTGCGGATGGAAGGATTGGTCGTCTTCGACTACGCCGCGCGCTTTGCCGAGGCGCAAGCCGAAATGGCGCAGTGGATCCAGGATGGCAAATTGACCTACCGCGAACACATCGTCCCTGGTCTCGGCCAGGCACCTTCCGCTTTCGTCAGCCTGTTTAGCGGCGAAATGACGGGCCGTGTGCTGGTCAAGGTCAGCGAAAGCTGATAGCGCTGCTCGCAAATCTCCCGCCTGCCTCTTCAAGGATAAGCACAATGCCCGTGAGTTTTCGGCTTGCCGTCGCCGCCGCCCTAATCATCGCGCTTGGCTGGGCAGCACCGCAAACCGCCGCCCGCGCGCCAGCGCCGGCCGCCAAAAAATTCCTCACCTGGGCCCATGAAGGCAGCGATCTGAAACCCGATGCCCGTGTGCGCTATGGGCAACTGCCCAATGGGATGCGCTATGCACTCATGCGCACCAACCGGCCGGAGAACCATGCCTCGATCCGCTTGCGCATCGATGCGGGCTCATTGCACGAGACGGAGGCCGAGCTAGGCCTTGCCCATTATCTCGAGCACATGGCGTTTCAAGGCTCAAAAAACCTTACGCGCAATGAGCTTGTGGCAACACTGCAAAGACTGGGTGCGGCCTTTGGTGCGGATACCAACGCCTATACGTCTTTCGACGAGACGGTCTATCAACTCAATCTGCCCAAGGCCGACCCCGCCACGCTCAATCAAGGCATTGCCTTGATCCGGGAGGTCGCTGATCGCCTGACCATTACGCCAGAGGCCGTCACGGCCGAGCGCGGCGTCATTCTGTCGGAGGAGCGCGTGCGCGACACGCCGGGCCTGCGCTCGGCCCGCAAACTATACGCCCTCGCCTATGCGGGCATGCTGGCGCCGGAGCGGTTTCCCATCGGCAAGACCGAGGTGCTGAAGCGGTTGGATGCGGCCGCCATTCGCGCATTCTACGAGCGCTATTACCGCCCCGAAAGGGCGCTTCTGGTCGTCACGGGTGCCTTCGAGCTTGACGCGGTTGAGACGGAACTCAAGGCCAAGTTCAGCGACTGGCAACAGCCGGGCAGCGAAGGCCCTGAGCCGGCCTACGGCATGCCGCGCTTGGGCGGCCCTCTGCGTGCGGACAATGCGGTCGACCCCAGCTTCACTGACTCCGTAGCCTTGAGCTGGATGGCGGTCGAACCTCACGTTCCGGCCTCCAGGGCTGAGGAAATGGTCAGCGTCAAACAAGCTCTGGCTTTTCAGATCGTGAACACCCGCCTTGCACGGCTTGCGCAATCGGCCAACCCGCCTTTCGCCTCGGCCTCTGTCGGCTGCACGTTCGAGGACATACAATCGGGCGACTACGCGCGCCGCTGCAGCTTGAATGTCAGCGCAGGCAAGAACCCGTGGGGCACGTCGCTGGCCGCCGCGGAGCAGGTCTTGCGCCAAGCGGTTGCCTATCCCCCTGACGCCGGTGAGGTCGCCCGTGCCAAGCGCGTCTGGCGCGCAGGCTGGGAGACCGCGGCCCGCACCGCCGAAAATCCAGACACCGCTGGTTCGGCTGATGGGATCGTCAGCAGCTTCTCTGGCCGCGGCGTGTTCATGCACCCCAAAGACTATCTCGACACGTTCAACGCGGGCGTCGAGGCCGCCACAGCCGCGGACCTGCACGCTGTGCTGAGGGACCTTTTTGGCACCAAGCCCCACCATGTCTTTGCGCAGACGCCAGTCCCCGTGACCGGCGGTCCCAAGGCGATGGTGCGCACTGTGAATGCTGCGATGGCGCGCCCCGTGACGGCGCCCGCTATCATCGCGGAGAAGAATTTTCCTTACACGGACTTTGGCACCGCTGGCACCATAGCCGCCCGCACCGAACTCAAGGACCTGGGCGTCACGCAAGTCACTTTCGCCAATGGCGTGCGCTTGAACCTGCTGCCCATCTTCGACGAGAAAAACATTGTCCGCACTGCCGTGCGTTTGCCGGGCGGCATGGTGACCTTCCCAAAGGGCCAACCCGTCTTTGAGAGCGGCTATACGGCGGGCTTGCTCACAGGCGGTTTGGGCAAATTGACGGTCGACGAGTATCGCGATGCGGCGGCTGGCAAGACTTCCAGCTTCAACTTTGACATTAGCACCGCGGACTATCAGTTCAGGGGCGTCGCGGCGCGCCAGGACCTGCTCTTCCACTTGCAGAGTATCACCGCCTACCTGACCGATGCGGCGTACCGGCCCGAGGGGCTTGCGCGCGCGAAGGTCAATCTGGACACAAGCTACAAGGCACGCAGCGCCACGGCTGGCAATGCGCTCGCCTGGATGCTGGGCAAGGTCCTCGCCAATGAAGAACCGCGCTGGGGGACCGCGACACCTGACGATGCGCGGGGACTGACCATTGAGGCGATCAAGACACGGCTGCAGCCAGCGCTCGCAAATTCTGCGGTCGAAGTCACCGTCACTGGCGACATCCCGATCGAGGAGGCGGTTGACGCCGTCGCGAAGACCCTGGGCGCCCTGCCCGCGCGCCCAGCCCTGACCCCAACGACGATTGCCACAGGCGAACTCGTATTTCCAACAGAGCGGCGGGCCTTGACCTTGACCCATGACGGACGCGCGGATCAGGCACTGATCTTCGTGGCGTGGCCTGCACGTGGCATCTTTCCTGATGTCCGCGAGTCGCGCGCCACCGCCCTCGCTCAAGAGGTTTTGCAGGTCGCTTTGACCGAGTCCCTGCGCGACCGCGGCCTCACCTATGGCGTGAATGTCAACCACGCGCCGTCGAGCGATGTATCCACCTATGGCTACGTTTCTGTGCAGGTCGAGGCCAAACCTCAGGACCTGGACACGATCTTGACGCTCATCACCGGGCAAGCCTCAACCATAGCCAAGGGAGAGGTGCCGGACGATCTGCTCAAACGTGCGCGCGAACCCGCCATCGCGGCGCGGGAGGCGCAAAGCAAGACCTCCGCCTATTGGTCGGGCGCCTTGAGCGACACGCAAGCCCGGCCCGAAATGATCGCGGCCATCCGCACACGGATCGAAGATTTCAAGACGGTAACCCGCGATGAGGTGATCAAGGCTGCCGGCCAGGTCTTCTCAGGCCCGCCGCGGGTTGAGATCCGCGTGCTGCCAGCAAAGCCCGCTGGCTGAACCGCTGGTCTACACAATCGGATTGCGCCTAAGGCTCGACAGGCCCGGCTTGGGCGGCGGCGGGGGCGGCTCCGCAGACGCCGGCGGCGGCTCGATCGCTAGAGGCGGCAACTCCGCCGCGCCATCGAGTTTACGCTGCGCGCGCCAATTAGCGACAATATCGTCGAGCTGCGCTGGGTCGAGCGGGGGTGCGCTCCACACTTCCGAGAACGGCGCGCTTTGGCCATTGGGCAAGCCGCTGGCCGCCTCCAACTCATCGAACCGGATACGCAGCGGCAAGGGCACGCCCTCGCCCATCACAATCGCCTCGGCTTTTCCGAGCACGGGCAGAAAGTCTAGCAGCGCCACACCCGATTCCGACGTCGCTGACTTCACATAATCCTGGTCCAGCTGATTGGTCAGGCGCAGCGCTAGGATCGTGTTGCATTGGGACAAAACCGTCGGGTCGAGCTCGGATGGCCGCTGCGTCACGATGCACAGCGAGACGCCATATTTGCGGCCCTCCTTGGCGATACGCGCCATCGCGCGGCGCGTCGGCTCAAAGCCCGCACCCTTGACGGGCGCATAGCGGTGGGCTTCCTCGCACACCAGCGTGATCGGGATCTGCCCCCGGCTCCAAAAGGCCAAGTCAAAGGCCAGCCTGAACATCGCCGACATCACAACGTTCAAAATCTCAGAGGGTACCGATGACAGGTCCAAAATCGTCAGCGGACGGCCGTTGCTTGGTACACGGAACATTTTCGATAGCGTTTCCGCCATCGTGTCCTGCACACTGTATCCGCCAAACATAAAGGCATAGCGCGGATCGGCCACCAGCGCCTCGATGCGTGTCTTAAGCCGGATAAAGGGCATTGTGGGCTGCGAACGGTCGAGCTTGCCCATCATCTCGTTGAGCGCCAGCAGCACATCCGCCATGCGGAACGGAAGCGGCGTGTCTTGCGCGATCAGCGAGATGTCTTGCGCCTTGCGCAGGCCCGCGCCCGACCGCATGCCGCTCGATGACCCAAATTGCGCCATATAGCGCTTGCGGGCTTGCGGGATCACCTGCGCCAGGATTTCAATTTCAAAATCCCGGTTCATACCCGATGGCGCCAAGACTTCGACCAATTCGTCAAAGTTCAACAGCCAATAGGGGATCGTCAGCTTCTCCGGCGAGATCACCTCCGAGCGCACCCCAAAGGCGGTCGAATATTCATTGTGCAGATCAAAGACAACGATATGCGCATTGTCGAACCGCTCGACCAGCCGCTTCAGCACGAGCGCGACTGCGCAAGATTTGCCGCTTCCCGTGGTGCCCAGAATGGCAAAGTGCTTGGCCAGCAGATCATTGATGAACAAGGGCACGCGGATCTCGCGGTCCTGATGCAAGGTGCCGATCGCAATCGAGGTCTTGGACCCGCTGTCGAAAATCTTGACGAGGTCCTCATGCGTCGCCTGCATCACCGTGTCGCCCAGGACCGGGAAGACGCTGACGCCGCGCTTGAAGACCATGCGGCCACCCGCCGTAATGAACTCCCCCACCATTTCCAATTCGATGATGCGCAATTCCTCGCCGCCATGGATGGAGGGCGCCGGAATACTCTGTGCCGAGACAACCCCAACGGTTGCCCCGCGTGGCGTCTCGATCTTCATCAAGGAGCCGATGTCGGCGCGTGGCACCCCAGCATTATAGGCTGTCGGTTTGTTCAGCACCGCGATGGCTTGCGAGCCATTGACGGATACAATGCGCGCGATCGGCCATTCCGCCTCATAGCTCGGCTGCGGTTGGTCGGAAGTATGATGGAGGCGGTCCTGAGCCAGCATCGCGTGGGTTCCTATTGCTCTTTATTCAAATCATCGAGCAATTTCTTGCCCGCATCGCGTTTCAGGCACTTTACCCGTGGAAAGGTCACGCTGCCGCATGTACCCACACCGCGTTCGCTCTCAATCCGGAATTGCGCGCCCAGCCGCTCGACGAGGGACTGCACAATCGACAAGCCCAGACCGCAGCCATCGTTGGAGCGCGAATAGGCGCTCTCCACTTGCCCAAAGGGTTGCAGCGCCTTGGCAAGTTCGGGCTTGGTCATGCCAATACCGCTATCGCGCACACTGATCACAATGCCGCCCTCAACGGTCAGTGCCGCACTCAGCGTGACTGTGCCGCCCTTTGGCGTGAACTTCACCGCATTGGAGGCAAGGTTCAGAATCACTTGCTTCAACCGCCGCTCATCGGTGATCAGCTTGGGCAGGTCGGGCTCGCATTGCGTTGCAAGACTTTGCCCGGCGGCGCGCGCCCGTTCGCGCACGAACACCTCGCATTGCTTGATAAGGTCAGCCGCATCAACAGTCGTCAGGTCCAGATTGACGTGGCCCTGCTCGATCTTCGCGAAGTCCAAAATATCATTGATGATGTGGAGCAGATGCTCGCCCGCGGCCTTGATGTGGCCCGTATATTCCGACTGTTTCTCGGTCAATTCGGCATGGCCAAGACCCATGCTCAGAAGATCCGAGAACCCTAGAATGGCATTCAGCGGCGTGCGCAG